>DATIBM010000351.1:0-3582 GCA_035457545.1 Nitrospiraceae bacterium | reverse complement strand
CACACTCGAGCATGTCGATGGTTCTCCGGCGTACTAGCCCACGTTATTCATGACGGTTCGTGACGAAACCGCCAAGACGCCAGGCGAGACGGGCACGCGGAGCCCCGAGAGGCTGAGGCATACTTGAAATAGTATGTTGAGGCCTCGCGGGACGAGCCTGCCCGCCAGCATGCTTGCGAAGCCACATGCTGGTTCGTCGCAGCGGCGTATCGGCGGTTGCAGTAGAAGCGTTCATGAATAATGTGGGCTAGTGTTGCGTCCTCCTCACCGCCTCCTCTCCCCATGGAGGACAAGGGAGAGAGGGTGAGAGGAGTAGGGACGCATAAATCCAAACGGAGGCCGAACAGGATCGGTTGCCAGCCCGGGGGTATCTCACGGCGATGTCTTACGCGGACGACGGCAGGTGGCGCTTGATCGCCTCGTGAATTTTTCTCGCCCGCGCCTCGTCCCCGGTGAGCCCGACTCGAATGGTCAGGCTGGTGCGGCTCTCCGGAATGGATTCCAGATCAATCCAGACATGTTTCCCGTCGGCGAATTGCGATTCGAGATGGGCCGACACCTTGTCGGCCTTGTCTTCTGACAATTTCAGATCCAAGTCCTTCATGGCCTCCACGGCCGCCGCATGAACGGTAGGGACGTCGTGATTCACTTCATCCTTGAGCTTGCCCATCACGTACACGGCCCCGGCCACTCCCCCCGCCGCGCCGACCGCCAGCGCCACACAGCCGGAGGCAAGGGCCCCGAGCACCAAACAGAGAACAAGATGACTCATCCAGGCAGGTGGCTTCAGTTCCGCCGGTATTGTTCGACCTGACCGCATATTCACTCCTTGGTTCGTTCGCGTTCGATATCTCCTTCCCATTGTGCCTGCATCGAACGGCCTCATCAACCGCAACCCAGGCGGATGGAGGCCGCTCCATTCACGGCACGGTCATGATACGATGGCGCAGACATTATGATTGAATCCACCTTTCTCTTCCTTCCCGGCATCGCCGCCGTGCGCGAGCGGCAGTTATGGTCGGGCGGCATCCTCGCCTGGCGAACGTTTCTTGAAGCCGGCCGGATTCTTCGGATCAGCCAGACGTGGAAAACGCACTATGATGAGCTGGTGAAGGCCGCGCAAGAGCAGCATCAGAAGGACAAACCCCGCTGGTTTGCGCCGCGCCTGAGGCCGCGCGAACACTGGCGGCTGTACGAATGGCTTCGCCCGCGAACCGTCTTTTTGGATATCGAGACCGCCGGCCCCTTCGGGGAGATCACCGTTGTCGGCCTGTTCGGACAGGGTCGGATGGTTCAGCTCGTCCGCGGTGAGACCTTGACGGAGGCACGGCTCGGCGAGCACCTCTCGCAATACGACCTGCTCGTCACCTTCAACGGCGCCGGCTTCGACCTGCCCTGCCTACGAGCGCAGTTTCCGCGGCTCGCGCTGGACCAGGCGCATCTGGATCTCCGCTTCGCGGGGCGGGCGCTCGAGTGGAAGGGCGGGCTCAAACAGGTCGAACGGCTGGCCGGCATCGAACGGCCGATTGGGATCGACGGGTTGGACGGGTGGGATGCCGTGCGCCTGTGGAATCAGTGGCGGCGCGGGCATGATCCGGCGGCGCTCGAACGGCTCTTGGCCTACAACGCCGCCGATTGCGTCAATCTCGAACCGCTGGCCGACCTCCTCTACTGTGGTCTGCGGGAGCGATGCGGACTCGACGGATTCCTCGATCATAAGCGTCCGGCTCTTTCCCGTGCGACATCCGGCGGCCTCTGACCGCTCAGATCGCCGTCCTCCTCCGAGCATCCGGATCACCTCATCTCTCCCGGAAACTGTCCATGCCAGGAATGACACAGGCAGGGCGCTCCCCTGACACCCGGCTGGATCAACGGACACACACCACGTTGAGTCACGCAGGTTGTCGCGACGGACGTGGCGGCCACGGACGTGCGTGGGGCCGGTTGATAAAACGTCTGATCGCCGCCGGCAGCCGGCCGGTTCCCGTTCTGGTGCCGTCTATCGAGTTCCCCCTGAATAATCGTGCGGGTTGCGCCTATCACTTCGTCGGAAATCTTAGAGCTTGTACAGGCTCTGTTGATGTCCTCGACGCTGAATCCGCCTTCCTTCATCTTGACCATCTCTTCGCTGCTGCATGTGCGGTAGGTCACGCAGGACGTGGACGCGAACAGGAGACTCAGACAGGCAATCGTCGTCATCAAGCGTTTCATGGTCAACCTCCTCTTGGAGTGGGACAGGATCTTCCGCCTTGGAGTGCAATTTCTGCTCGGTCATACAACCACCCAAGACATTATCCCTACTGTCACACACCCCAGATGGAGCAAAGAGCACACCAGATCACGATTTGGACGTATTAGAGGTAAGATGTTGAAACATCGTCGGATGGCGCAAAATGCAGCCGGCTGGTGTATCTCTTACAATACGCCGCTGTATCCGTCAGTGCCTGACCGAAGGCACGTCGTTCGAATAGCGTATGCCAGACCGCGAGAGCGGATAGTTCGGCGGATCAGCCGACTTATTCTCTCGGGCCGACTCTTCGGCGGACAGACAGGGGGAGTCAGAAGGAGTGTGTAGATGCGGATCAGGCGGAAGAGGACCGCAGGGGATTATGTTTTGAACATCCTCGTATTGAGCACCTGGCCCGTTTTCGTTCCCTCGACGCTTTCCACATAGGCGAGCGCGACCTCATCGGCCGGCATGCCGCCGGCCAGATCCATTCCACGGGCCTTCAACGTTTCGGTCACCCAGGTGGGGCTCACCACATTGATGCGAAGGCCACGCGGCAGCTCCAGCGCCGCCGCCCGCACAAACCCGTCGAGCCCCCCGTTGACCAGGCTGATCGCCGCACTGCCCTTCATCGGCTCCTGACTCAACACGCCGCTGGTCAGCGTGAACGAGCCTCGGTCTCGCAACGAGGCCGCTCCTATCCGGACCAGATTCACCTGCCCCATCAGTTTATGGGACAGGCTGAATGCAAAATCCTCGTCCGTGAGTTTCGTCAAATCCGCAAAGGCGGCCCGGCCGGCCGTCGAGACCACGGCGTCCACGGGACCCATCGCCTGGTAGAGAGAGCGGATCGAGTCGGGATTGGCGAGATCCACCTGAAAGTCCCCGCCCTTGTTCCCGACCTTGATCACCTCATGCCGCGGCGCCAATGCCCGGCACACGGCCTGCCCGATCGTCCCGGTCGCACCGATCACCGCGATTCGCATGGCTCCCCTCCGCTATGGGATTCTTGATTTCCGGCTCGCCGTCCGTAGCCGTGATGTCCGCACGAAACAGTCACGCAGGTGATCGTTCACCATGCCGACCGCCTGCATGTGGGCATAGATGATCGTGCTGCCGACGAAGCGGAAGCCGCGTTTCTTGAGATCCTTCGACAGCGCGTCGCTCTCCGGACTGGTGGCCGGCACCTGCGAGAGGCGCGTCCAACGATTGACCTTCGGCCTTCCCCCGACGAACGGCCAGACGTAGCGATCGAACGAGCCGAATTCCTTTTGGATCTTCAGGAAGGCCTGCGCGTTTGCCACGGCCGCGTCGATCTTCAGGCGATTGCGGATGATGCCGGCGTCGGCGAGCAG
>DATIBM010000350.1:0-5390 GCA_035457545.1 Nitrospiraceae bacterium | reverse complement strand
CCAAATGAGCGAGCCGTTGTTATCCGATGCGGAGGCACGAACAGCGGCGGAAACCACCTTCGACCGGAACATCGTCGTGGAGGCGGGAGCCGGGACCGGCAAGACCACCCTGCTGGTGAATCGGTTTCTGCATTTGCTGTTGAGGGAGCCCGGTTCGATCCCGATCGTCAGGATCGTCGCCCTGACCTTCTCAAACAAGGCCGCGACCGAGATGAAGATTCGGTTGCGCAAGCGGCTGCACGCGCTGGTGTCGTCGGCCGGAACTGCCAGCTCGCCGTGGCAAGCTCCCATGCCACGACCGGAAGCCGGGCAGAATGAGACAGCCCGTCAGGTGGACGAGCTGCGGGCACGGTACAGGTTGTCCGAGGATGAAATTGTCCGCCGGGCGGAGGCCGCCCTTCGGGATATCGAAAAGGCTCAAATCGGAACCCTCCACAGTTTCGCCGCCCACCTGCTGCGGCTCTATCCGGTCGAAAGTATGGTCCCGCCTCTGTTCCAGGAGGATGACGGCCTGCGGTTCGACGAGCATTTGGCCACTTGTTGGAGGGCCTGGATCGATCGCGAGCTTGGGGCGGAGGGGGCGCGGCATGAACAGTGGAGGTTCGTTCTGGGCCGGCTCCGGTTGGATCAGGTGCAGGAACTGGCGCGTGAACTCTGTAGCGAACTCGTCTCGCTGGATGAACTGATCGATCAGGTGCGCAGCCCGCAACTTCCTGAGCCCTTGCGACTGTGGCTTGCCGATTCTGCGCGGATCGCGGAGGCGCTTGTGGCGGAACGGGCGGGATCCAGAACGCTCAAGATCGATGAGCTGCTTCAGGCGTCGGCTTCATTGTTCAGGCTGCTCCTGGCTCATGGAACCGACGGCCTTCGCCACCTCGGGGAGTCGGATCGGGCGCAATTGGGCCGCGACCCCGGCGGTCCTCCGAAGGACATGGGCGAGCAGGCCTTCGAGACTGCGGCGACCGTGATCAGGGCCGCAAAGGCTTGCCTGACGGTCGAGACCGACCTCGCCGCGGCCGTATTGGCTCTGTTGGCGCCCTTTGCCAGGGAGGTCCGCCGGTCGTTTGTCGAATCCGGTTGGCTGTCGTTCGATGGGTTGACGGCCCGCGCGCGTGCCCTGCTCCGTGACCATCCGTCCGTCCGCGAGCGGCTCAAGCGGGACTATCGCGCCCTGCTGGTCGATGAGTTCCAAGATACAGACCCGGTGCAATACGAACTGGTCCTGTACCTTGCCGAGCAACTCGGACAACAGGCCCGCGCTTGGCAGGACATCGAGTTGGAGCCGGGCAAGCTCTTCATCGTCGGCGATCCCAAGCAATCCATCTATGCCTTTCGGCGGGCCGACATTGAGGCGTTCGACCGGGTGGTGGAGAAGCTGGAGAGCGGAGGAGGGGAGCGGCACAGCCTGACCACGAACTTTCGCAGCGACGGCTCGGTGCTGTCGGTCGTGAACGAACTGTTCGACCGAGCCTTCGTCCCACAGCCTCATCTGCAACCCTCGCCCGTGCGGTTGAACGTCAAACCAAACCGCCCGCGCTTGGTCGGACAGGCGGGGGTCGAACTTCATCTGGTGACCAGGCGTGGAACGGAAGATGAATTCGACTCAGCCGCCGCCACGAGGGCCGAGGCCGAATCGTTGGCCCGATGGATCGCGGAGGACCTGCTGCCGCGGGAGCACTGTATGGACGAACGAGGGACCGCAAGTCCGTTGAAGCCGGGGCATGTCGCGATCCTCTTTCGCAAGCTCACCCAGGCGCAGGAGTATCTCGATGCCCTGCGCCGACACGGAATCGCCTACGTCACCGATGGAGAAAAACATTTCTACCGGCGCCAAGAAGTGATCGACTTGGTGAATGTCTTGCGCGTGATCGAGAACCCCAACGATGCGATTGCGATGGTCGGCCTGTTGCGATCGTCCATCGGCGGCTTGGCGGACCGGGACCTCTATGAACTCGGTTCCCACGGGGCGTTGGACTATCGTTTGGCAGATCGATTGGACTCCTGGGACAGTTCCCATGTCGAGGCGATCCGTCGCTTGTATCACGAGCTGCGGCAGTTGCATCTGGAATTGCCTCGACTGCCGCTCTCCGACGCCGTCGCACTGGTCTTTGCCCGTCTTCCCTTGCTCGAGCTGGCGGCGGCGTCCCTGCACGGAGAGCAGGCGGTCGCTAACCTGCTCAAGATACAACAGATGGCCGCTTCGCTCTCCGATCGCCCATCCCTGACCCTGAACGGGTTCGTCGAAGAAATGATCAAACGGCTGGAGGAACAACCCCAGGAATCGGAAAGCGCGCTGGCCGAGGATTCCCTCGAATCGGTTCACGTGCTGACGATCCATAAGGCAAAGGGCTTGGAATTTCCGGTCGTGATCTTGCCCGGTCTGCATCAGGGCACGAGAGGCCAGGGCCGGTCGCGCCTGATCGGCCAAGATTGGTCCAGCGGCCTCTATGGCTTGTGGCTGGCCGACGGGAAAGCCAAAACCCTCGGAAGCGTGCTCGTGCAGTCCAAACAGCAGGCGCGGGAGGAGGCGGAACAGCGTCGCGTGTTGTACGTCGGGATGACGAGGGCCAAGGATCGATTGGTTTTGTCAGGAGGGGTCCCCCGCCGGGCGGGACAGGATACGGTGCTCTCCCTGTTGAACGAGATTGTGCCAGCGGGCCTAGGCGATCCGGCAGTCGCCCGGCTCACGATCGGCGATGCGGCGATCGGTCAAACGGTCGTGCCCGCCCAGACGCCGGGCCGGTCGCCGAGGTTCGGGTTGGCCGGCGAGCTGAAACCGGCCGATCGCGATTCATCGTTCGTCCAAATCTGGACCGGCCGCACGGAACGATGGCGCGAAGCTCAGGAGACACCACGTGTTCTGACCCCATCCAGCATGACTGAGAACATAACTGACAGCCGGCCATGGAAAGGAGGAGGGAGCGGCCAAGGGCGGAGCCGGCGGATCAGCCAAGTGATCGGGCAGTTGGCCCACCAACTTCTCGAACGATGGGATTATGGAGCGAGTACGGCTGAGTTTTCCTGTCTCATCGCGACCCTCTGTCGGTCTCAGCTTCCCCCCGACTGCGAAGCCGATCGGGCCCAGATTCAGGCCGAACTGGAATGGCTCTTCGAGGCATTTGGCCGCTCCGAGCCCTATCGGTTGTTACAGAGGGCCGAACTACTCGGCCGCGAGGTGCCGTTCTCGATTCCCTGGGAACTCGGAGAGGGCCAAGCACCAAGAACGGACCGGCCCTCGCGGCAGGTGATGACGGGGACGATCGACGTGGTCTATCGCCTGGATGGACAGGTCTGGATCGCAGACTACAAAACCGATGCGGCGGAAGATCACGAGTTGCCGGAACTGGTTGGCCGCTATGCCTGGCAGGCCCAGGTCTATCGAACTGCAGTGCGGCAGGCCCTGGCCGTCGATCAGGTGGGCTTTCAGTTCATTTTTCTCCGGCAGGGTTTGATGATTCCGGCATCACAAGGCGGCTGAGGCCTGTGTCCGGCCGGGAACGTTACGCGCGTCGCGTACGGCTCCTCTCGGAGGCGATCAACGATTGGCCACGGCCCTGGCGCCAGTAGGCCCACCAGATGATCCCGATGCCGATCAGGATCATGGGGCTGCTGAGCACCTGTCCCATCGAAACCTGGCCAAAGATAAATCCCATCTGAGGGTCTGGCTCCCGAAAGAACTCGACCGTGACCCGACAGAGTCCGTAGCCTGCGAGAAAACTTCCGCAGAGGGTTCCGGGAGGAACGGGCCGCCGGCTGATCAACCAGAGCAGGGTGAAGAGGAGGGCGCCCTCCAGCATGGCCTCGTAGAGTTGAGAGGGATGCCGGCACTCCGGCCCGCCTGCCGGAAACACCATGCACCAGGGGACATCGGTCGGCCGGCCAAACAACTCGCCGTTGATGAAATTGCCCAGCCGGCCGAAGCCCAGCCCAATCGGGGTGGCCGCAGCCGCCAGGTCGGCGATCGTGATAAAGGGAATGCCTCGGCGGTAGCTGAAGAGGATCAGGGCGGCCAAGACCCCGACCAAGCCTCCGTGGAACGACATGCCCCCTTCCCAGACCGCCACAATCTTCAAGGGGTTTTGAAGGTAGTACGAGAGGTTGTAGAACAACACATAGCCGAGCCTCCCTCCCAGGAAGACCCCGAGGGCCCCGAACACGATCATGTCGTACACATGATCGGCGGTCATCGGAAGCTCCCGCTTCGTCACCCTGTTACGGATGAAAAAATAGGCGCTGGTCAAACCGATGAGGTACATCAGTCCGTACCAGCGCAAGGCCAATGGTCCGATTTGCACAATAATCGGGCTGATATTGGGATAGGGGATCATGAAGGTATGTGATCTGAAACGATGGTTAGAGCTGGTTGCAGGTGATGGGCGCATCATAGGTGATTGCCCGATGACTTGCAACGCCGGCCAACCGGCCAAGGAAGCGGCTTTGTCGAGGGTAAAGGCACCTGTCTATTTTTTGCAACCCTGTCGCCACACTTGTGGTGAAAATGTGACCAGCCTCAAGCTAGGGACTTCAGCGTTGCGAGACAAACTCCGCTGAATTCCTGAAAGTCGCATGGGACCGGAAGTGGCACGAATGATGCTGAGCCAACGGGCGAGTACTCGGCGATTCGGGCGCCCGATCAGAGCGTTTTGCACAGGCTCGGTTATTCACCCTGTTGTTGTTTCAAGGAGGGCCATCCCATGTCTTTCAATGGTCGTGAAGCAGCCAAGCTGGCCGGGTGGTTTGCAGGGGGGGCGTTGGTCGGTGTCGGGGCGGGACTGCTGCTGGCTCCGCAGGCAGGCACTGACAGCAGGCGAGCGATGATACGGTACGCCAAGCGGGCGCAGATCGAGGCCATCCGTGTCGGACGGGCGCTCAAGACCGGCGCGCAGGAGGTCGGAAAATCCCTGGCCGACAGGCGTGAGTCCCACAAGATGGGAGAGGCGGCCTAGCGGACCCTCTCCTTCGTTACAGGTCTCCTTCCCTTTCGAACCCGGGTCCGAGACGGCCGAGTCTCGGACCCGGGCGCGATTCCTCCCCTTTGTCTTGATTCAAATACCCGTCAATGTTACAGTTTCTACTTACGGCGTAGCTGACGCCGGAGTGGCGGAATAGGCAGACGCAAGGGACTTAAAATCCCTCACCCCGAAAGGGGTGTACCGGTTCGATCCCGGTCTCCGGCACCACTGCATGGGGAGGGATCAAGGAGACACGATGTTTTCAATCTTGCTGACCGATGACGACGAGGGTGTCCGGACCGCCTTGCGCCTGAATCTTGAGGCTGCCGGCTATCAGGTGAAGGAAGCCAGAGGGGGGCGCGAAGCGTTGGAGTTGTATCGCCAGGCGCCCACTGATGTGGTGGTCACCGACATTTTGATGCCCGACACGGATGGGCT
>DATIBM010000349.1:0-13854 GCA_035457545.1 Nitrospiraceae bacterium | reverse complement strand
GAGCCCGATCCCCTCCTGCGTCGCCAGCCGGCGGAGGGATTGGTTGATGGCTGCCAAATCCACCATCCCGTACAGGGACGGCTCGCGGGTTCCCAGCAGGTTCAGGTTCGGCCCGTGCAAGACCAGCACTCGAAGCATGCGCACTCCACTGCCATCGTTGTAGCCGGGGTTAACGGGCTAAGCGACGAGTATCCCTGTGTGGCGATCTGAAGGCGGCGGTATTGTAACAATCCATCGGCAGGGGGTCAAACGAGGCGCCGGATCCCGGCCGCCCCGTTCGTTGCCGGCAGTCGTGACTCAAACCGCAACAGCGGCGGGCGAAGATGCTTAAGTCTTCGGCCTCGTATTGAACACGGTCGCGTCGCAGGAGACGTATTTGATCTGTTTCACCGGGATGATCGTCACTTCCCGCGGCGTGTCGATCTCCAGCACCTCCATGTCCTCGCTGATCGTGTGGCGGACGGCATCCTTGACCACCAGTTCCTGGTTGTCCGTGAAGACGACTTTGACCCAATACTGCACGGTGTGCTCCTAGCGTGAAGGTGGTTCGCAGCCAAGTTCTGTCGATCGCATGGCCGCGGCTTCCACGGCCGACATGAGCGCGGCCCTCAAGCCGCCCTGTTCCAGCGCATGCAAGCCGGCGATCGTGGTGCCGCCGGGCGATGCCACCCGGTCTTTCAGCTCCGCCGGATGAAGGCCGGTTTCGAGGACCATCGTGGCGGCGCCCAGCACCGTTTGAGCCGCAAGGATCGCGGCCACAGAGCGCGGCAGCCCGGCTTTGACGCCGCCGTCCGCCAGGGCTTCGATGATCAGGAACACATAGGCCGGCCCGCTGCCGCTGAGCCCCGTGACCGCGTCCATCAGGCGCTCCTCGACCACGGTGACCGACCCAACCGATTCGAAGAGGGCCGTGGCGCGCGCGATGTCCTGAGGCGACAGGTCCGCTGACAGGGCCAGAGCCGTGGCCCCGCGCCCGACAATCGAAGGGGTGTTGGGCATGGCACGGACCGATCGCACCGTTCGGGCTAGAACCCGATTGAGGCGGGAAAGGGGGTAGCCGGCCGCCACCGACACGATCAATGCCTCGGGGTCGAGGGAGGGGGTGAGGCCCCTGAGCACCTCGTCCAGGATTTGCGGTTCAACTGATAACACGATCACGTGCGCCCCGGTCACGGCGCGCGCATTGTCGGAGGACACGCGAATCGAAAAGGAGCGAGCGAGGTACTCCAACCGCTCGGGCCGGATGTCGGTCGCGATGATCTGCGCGGGAGCGACCTGCCCGGTCTTCAGAAGGCCCGACACCAGGGCCTCGGTCATATTGCCGCCGCCGATGAAGGCGATCTGCTGCCCGGTAAACATGGGGCGCGATTATACTGTGGCCCATGCGGGCCTTCAACTTGCACCGCCTTGGCCGGAGCAGTACAGTACTGTGGCAGGCGATGATGCATTGAACCTCAGCCTGCCGGTCGAAAGGAGGATTCATCGATGATCAACAGGGGCATGATGCCTAATCATGGTGTGAGGTTGGTTCTCGGGGGAATCTGCGTCGTGGGTTTGCTGGCAGTCGAGGCGGAAGCGCGCCGGGCGAGTTTGACGGAAGCGGAACGGCAAGCGCTGGAGAAGATCCAAAGGGTCCAGATTCAGGCGCTGGTGCTGACCGACCAAGGGCAAGAGGATGCGACCGCGGTCCGCGATCTTGTCGCCAAAAAGTTGGAGGAGTTCGAGTATGAGATCGTCAAGGAGCCGACCGATCCGAGCGATGCAGTGTTTCGCGTGAAATGCGAGCAGCGGAAGACCTGGGAGGGAACGGTCGCCGCCGGCGGCGATGCGGACCTCCCCGACTCCCCGTCCCGAATCTGGAAGGGACCGGCCTGCCAGCTACGGTATCTGTTTGACGGAAAGCCGATGGCCTGGGCCAAGGAAGTGCGCACGGACTTTGAGGATGCCCTCAAGGCGGCCAACGAGGCGGGCGAACGCGACCCGGGCGCCTTTGCCATCGCCAAGCTGAAAGAGAAGTTGGCGAAGTATGAATTTCCGGTGTTTATCACCACCGAGTGGGGTCAGGAGGCGAGACTGCTCAAGATGCTCCAGAAGCCGGATCTGACCTCGAGCCGGAAGATCGCGCTCATCCAGGCCTTGGGAGATCTCTTTGCCGGATCAGCCGTCCCTCACCTCAAGCCGTTGCTCAAGGATCCGGATGTGGAGGTGGCCAAGGCCGCGATCATCGCGCTGGGCAACATCGGGCACCGGGAGAGCATCGCGATGCTCGTGGACGTGCTGCAAACCGGGTCGCCCGAGTTGCAGATCGAAGCCTGCCGCGGGTTGGGCAAGGTCGGAGCGCTCCATGGCGACGCCACGGTGATCCCGCCGCTGATCCATGCTATGGAGACCGGCGACATCAAGTTGCAAACGGCCGCCGTCTGGGCGCTTGGGCAACTCCCCGATCGGCGGGCCTTCGAGCCCTTGCTGAAATTGCAGGCCTCGATGGGCGATAAGCGGGTGTCCGATCGTGAATCACCGGAGGGCAAGCTGTACGACGCGCTGCACTACACGCTCAAACAGATTGATGGGATCGAGCACTAAGACGGCTGGTTCATCCAAGGAAAGACCGCTTCATCAGACAGGTCTTCGATGGCGCGGGGTCCTGTCGGTCCTGGTGCTCTGCTCCGGAATGGCAACCGGACTGCCGGCGCAAACCATCGGAGAGGAGGCCGAACTGGACCGGTTGCAGGCGCGGGCCGAGGAGTCTATGGCCAACGGCGACGCCGAAGGCGCCGCGATGAGCATGGGACGGGCGGCGCTGATGGCCCAGCAGTTGGGCAAGCGGTTCGGCACTCAGCCGAAATCCCTGGTCTACCGCGGCGCCGAAATATTGTTTCGCGCGCAAGAGCAGGGGTACCGGGCCCTCGCCCTGTTTCACCGGGCGGGGGGACAGGCTCCGGCCTCGCAAGGCGTCTGCCACACCCTCCGTTCCGCGCACCTCGGCTTACGGAAGGCCATGGCGAGCCTGAACCTGGACGAGCAGACGTTGCAGGCCCTGTCCCCTCCCGAGACGACGCGGATCAAACAATTGCGGACCTCTGCGGATGACTGGACCACTGTCCTCGCGTCGATGACGGCGGACTTTCAATGTCCCGAGCCGAACCCGTCTACTGATCATCCTCCGGATTGATCTGTTTGATGCCGTAGGGACGGCAACATTCCAGCAAGGCCGCGTCCGTGCTGACCATCGTCAAGCGGAGCGGTTTCAACTCGATGGCCAGCGCCAAGTGGAGCAGTTGGGCGGCGCGCAGTTGCGGATGGTGCAGCGAGAGTTCTTTGACGGACAGGTAGGTTTCGTGCGTGGGCGTGACGAAGTGATACAGTCCCTGTAACATTTCCTGCTCGAAGCGAAACACCACCGAATACCAGTCGTCCCGGGTCAGCAGCTCCTTCTTGGTCTGATTGGCCAGGATCGCGTAGAGTTCCACCAGACTCTGGCTGGGAACTAGAATGACCTTCCCTCGTTTGACCAGGAGCTTGTTGACGATGCGGGTGCCGCGTTCGCGGCTGTAGCGCTTGATGAGCGCGGTTGAATCAAAATAAAAATACGGCATCGGTTATCCTCTCCCGGCTACGATCAAGGGTGCCAGTTCGTCGCGCAGTTTCGACAGCCGATCCTGCAGCTCCTCCAACGGGACTTCTTCATACCCCTGCTTCTTCAGCATGTCCAGGAACGAGCCGTCCATCATGGATGCGGTGTCGCGGCGGATGCGGTCGCGCAGATTGGCCTTGGCGACCCGGCTGGGACCGCGGCGTTTCGTCACCGAAATCACGCCGGGCCTGGGGTCCCGCACACTGCCCCGCCCCGTGGCTCTGGGGCGGGCATCGGACTTTTCGGTCTGTTTTGCCATCTCTCCTCCTTGGTGTCGTAGGTGATCCGAATCAGGGCGCGCGTCGGAGGCCGTCCGCTTCGGCGGAACGAGGGCAGGCGCCTCCTGAAGACGAACCCCCCGACGGTTCCAGGTCTCCATACATATAATCTGTGAGGCGCCTCGTCAATTGTGCGGACAGATCCTGCTGCATCTGGCGCAGCGCTTTGGCTGTCGCCTCCTTGGTGGAGACATGGCCGACCCGGTCGCCTTTCGAGAGGGCGCCGAGGACCCGGCCGGTCTCCGTTTCCAGGATCAGGAAGTCGCTGCACCAACGAACATACCGGAATGCCGGGTCCTGGACCTCAATGGGCCAGAGGCGGACGAGTCCTCTGATGAGCAGAACCGGCCGCAGATCGGACGGTTCGGGCCGTGCCGGCGCCCAGCCTGACGAAAAATCGGTGACAGAGAGCCCCTCGCGGGCCAGGCCCTCGATCAGCGCGCGTCCGATCGGTTCCGTATAGTCCCCTGACAGGGCGAGTCCGAGCGGGAGACCGGTCGTCAGGAACCGTTCCAATTCTCCCGTCAATTCGGCGACCCGGTACGACGACGCCAGCCCCTGTCCGTTCGGCCGGATCACGCGGAGGTCGGCGTTGTGGGCCTCCCGCAAGATGAGCGTGGTGATGGCCCGCTTCAGGCTGCGCGCATGCGCGAGGGGATCGGCGGCCTGTCGGGCCTCCTCGACGTGATGCGCGATCGTCGCATCGAGCTCGTGTATCCGTTCGAGCGTGGCCGCTTCCGCCTGGCTTCGGTTCATCCCGGCCAGCGCATGGTGCAGGCGCCGGTGATCGTCGTACCACTCGTCGAGGACTCGGACGTTTTCAAGGACCTTATCCGTGGAAATGCTGGTGACGTTGTCGAGGGTGAGCCGCCGCTCGTCCCGGCTTCGCCCCTTGTTCTCGATGACCAGATAGGATTCCCATTCCTTGGCCTGCGAATTGATCTCAGCCTTGAAAATCTTCGCGACCGCCGCATAGGCCCGTTCGGCCGCCACGGTCCGCGATTCTCCCTCGCCATGGCCGACCAGATACTGAGCGGAAGGAAAGGCTTCGTTCGTCCGTTTCATCCAGTCCGTGTCGGACGAGCCGCCCCACCAGCCGCAACCGGAGAGGATGAGCGGCACAAGCCAGGCGGCCGCGAGCGTCTCTCGTCCTGCGCGTGTGACTCCGTTCATTGGAGTGCACGCTCCACGAAAAACCGGGTATCCCCGGCGCGCAGGGTGACGCGGGTCGCCGTCTCCGGTTTGGCCGGCCTTCCCTGCTGGGACAGCGACCGGACACGGAGGTCGTACTCACCGGCCGGCACCCACAGCCGTGCCACCTGAATCTGGGCCGGCAGGGTTTGCCAGCAGCGCTTGTCCGCCTCTTCCGTCGCGACCGCCATGGTCTTCAGGAGGGAACCGACCACGAACGCCACCCATTCCAGATCGTTGTGTTCCCCGTTTCTGTTCCGTTGCTTGGTGGCCGACCGCACGCCTTGCTCAACGCCTTCGGCCAGCCCGTACTTCACGGCGGCACGGGCGGCGGCGCGAACCATGATCCCAGGCAGTTGGTCCGAGAGGCTTTTTTCCGCCAGGGCCGTCAAGTCGTGAACGATCTCGGTTCGCGCCGTGAACGTGCCGGATTCTCCTGTGAGCGACAGATGTCCGGCCGTCACCTGACTGCGTTGCGGGATGAGTCGTGGGATCGCCACGCGCACGATGCGGCCGTTGAGTCCATATAAGAGACTGTCGGCGGCGCGGGTCCGCTGGGAGCCGCCTCCGTACCCTCTGGCCAGCAGGACCAGCCGGGCGGCGTCGAGGCCGAGCGGAACGTCCAGGAACTGGTCCACCCGGAACGGAGCGCGGCCATTATAGCTAATCAGGACGACCTGGGCGAGGTGCTCTCGGCTGTTGACTGGCTCCCAGGTGGTGTCCGGAAACTGCCGCCGATATTCCTCCACCTCGGCCGTCAGGTGCAGACCGTCGGCCGTTCGCAGGAGATCGGATTTGAGGCTGGACGGAGCAGCGGTGCGGGCCCAACCGCGGTTGGCCTGATAGGCGTCGTAGGCGCGGCGATAGGCGACGAAGGCATTGTTCAAATCGCCGCCGATCTCGTAGAGCATGCCGGTGAGATACCGGGCGAACCCGTCGTCGCGATAGGCGGTCTTTCCGGTCTCCCGGTCGGCGATGACGTTCAAGCGATGGTCGATGCGGCGGGCTTCGACCAGGGCGCCGGACCAGTCTTGCAGGAGCGCGTAGTTCACCGCCTTCACGACGTTGATCATGACCTGTTCATAGGGATCGCCCTCGAACGGCAACTCATTGTCGTTGAGCAGAAAGGACAGCGCTTCGTTGCGGATCTTCCTCGTGTACAGCCGCTCGATTTCGTCTTCGGCCCGGGTCAACAGCAAGTTGCTGTCCTCGTAACGGCCGGCCAATTGCAGCACCACCCCGCGATCCATGCCGTATAGCACCAGGCTCTTGGACCCGTAGTCTTCCTCGGCCTGTTGCAGCACGGCGTCGGCCTGGACCGGATTGCCGGCCAGGAGATTTTGCTCGACCAACTGATACCGGTTGGGTCCAGAGGCACAGGCCTGGGCGAGCAGGCCGAGAATCAGCGGCAGGAGCACGGGAGCGGTCGTGGGGAAGCGAGGAAACACGAGGCTCCGGCCGGGCAGAGCGAAGGCAGGCACAGCGGAGGAAGAAACAGTCAAAGGACTGGATGATAAAGACGGTGGCTAGAAGACGGTCCGTTTCCGCTCGACGACCTTTTTGATCTTCCGCTGACCGATCCAGGATTTTTCGTTGCTCTCCAGATCCACCAATTCCAGATCGACCTGGTAATAGACGGCCTTGGTGCCGTCCACCTCGTCGAGAATCGTGGAGATGCTGCCCTTCATCATATAGTCGGCGCCCGTTTCCTTGCCCGGCGCCTTCTGGGTGTCTTCTCTGGCATGGATGGCTTGGTCCCGGCGCTCCTCGCGGACCTCGTCCCGCTCTCCCTTGGATGAGACGAACTTCACCTTGCCCGAATTGATGAGTTCGCGGGAGAGGTCGTTGACGAAAGTCTGCACGTTGATGTGCTCGTGGCTGCGGTTGACGATGGTGCCCACGATCACGACCGGTTGCCGGTGCTTCGCCTGCTGGTAAGAGGCGAGCCAGGGGCTGCCCAGGGAGGTCTTGATCATCTCTTCGGCGACCATGCGGGAATCGGTGTCGTTCCACCGGCCGCTGAGATCGGTGACGACGCCGGTATCGACCCGCGTCACCCTTGTCTCATGCCCGCAGCCGGTCAGGAGCGCCGAGAAAAGGAGACCAGACCAAAGCCCACAGCCAATCCGCCGTGCGAAACCGTCCATCATGAAAGGATCTGTCCGCCCATGTCGGTCGGCTCCCCCGCTGCTCGCGTCATCTGATGCCGCGCTTCTCTTCTTCCTTCTCCAGTCGCTCGAACAGGCGATCGGCGTTCTTGCGCACATAGTCCCGGACCTCGGCATTCAGCTCCTTGGCCTTCATCATGTTCTCTTTCATGTCCTCGAGGCTGAGCTTCGTGAGAACGTAGTAAGTGGGAGGGTTGGTCTTGTCGTCCTTGTACCGGTCGATGGGGCGGACACCGGACAGGGTGGTGGTCGTGATGGTCTTGATCGCCCGTTCGACGTTCTGTTCTTCGGTGTTGCGGGTAAAGTCCCCGGCGGTCGTCGACGCGGCATAGTCCCGCATCAGATAGCCGGTGTAGGTGTCGAAGGTTTTCGCTATCTCGGCCCTGGCGCGGTTCTCGGCCGTATCCCAGGCCAAGGGTTCGTTGCGGACGCCGGTCACGGCCCCGACTCCATAGAAGTTTTTCGAGTCCTTTTCATTATACGCGCCGGACCCCTGTTTGACCCACTTGGGAGGGCCGCCACAGGCCGTCAGCCCCAAGGCCAGCAGGACCACGAACAGGGCCCCCAGTCGTCGCGCAAGCGGGATCTCATGTGTTACCATTGGCTTCCTCCTTGCTCAATAAGCCGGATCAGGGAGCGATCGACGCATCCGTATTTCCAAGTATAAACACAGGCGGATGCTAGCATGCGATTGGAGGGGTGTCAACGCAACGCAGCCAAAGTGACAGAGGGATTTTGGCGACCATTTGTGATCATCAGGAGGAGGCGTGCCCGTGGCCGAGATTAAAATCGAAGACGGCATCATTCGCGTGGTGGAACTCGATGTTCAAGACCCAAAGGCGGCGGCAGTGCTGGCCGAGTACCCGGCCGCCCGATGGGCGGAAATCACCAGGCGGGCCTTGAAGATCGGATTGGGCTACATGAAGGGAGGGGCGAAGGAGTGACCGGTGGAACCTGTGCGAGAGGAGCCGAACGTCACTGGGAACCGGAGGGCTGTGGATGCCCTTCAAGGAACTTGGAGGCGCGGCTGTCGGTTCCGCCCAGTTCGCTGTACCGACGGTAGGCGTCGGCGGCCTTCTGGTCCTGTTTCAAGTGGTCCTCATACAATGTGCCAAGGGAAAGCAGCACGTCCGCATAGTCGGGATTGACTTCCAATGCCTTGAGGTAGGCCCGCTCCGCTTCCTGATACTGTCCTTTCTTCTCCTGAATCAGCCCGAGCGTATAATGGGAATCCGGATTGGCCGGGGCATGGGCCACGGCCAAGTCCGCGGTTTTTAACGCCTCGTCCAGGTTCGGGATGACTTCCAACTGCATGTAGCTCTTCAAGACGTAGGCATCGCCGAAGGAGGGGGCCAGGGATATGGCCTTGTCCAATCGGGCCAAGGCTTCTTCCGGATTCTTACGGGCCTGCAAGAGGTTGAAGGCTTCCTCATAATGGGCCTTGGCTGCCGCCGTCCGCTCTTCCTCGGTCTGGGGGCCAGCCCCGACCGTGAAATCGACTTTCCTCCCCTCGATGAGGATCGTGTCTCCGTCCCCGTCCAGCCTCGCATATTGCGGATGTTGGTTGCCCTTGGACCGGGCCTCGACCTGTTCCTGCACGTAAGCAGCCAATTCCGTGGCCATCAACCAGCCGTTCTTGTTGCGATCGGCTCGTCCTGACAGGCCTTCCTTCAAGACCTGCATAAACAGACCGGTCGTGTCCGAACGGACAACCTCTTCCCCGTTTTTGGCTGCGGTCAACACTTGAACCGCCCGCTTTTCCGTATCCTGTTCAGGCGCCATGCGCCCTTCCAGCGAAAGCTGCTGGGGAGCGGTCACGTCCCAGCCGGTCACCGGGGTATCCAGAATGAGGAGGATGTGTTTGGCCATGACCCGCCGGCTGAACTCCTTCAACTGATCCAGCGTCACGGATTTGGCCACGCTGCCCACCTGAGCGTCCCACGGCACCAAATAGCCCAAGGGCGCTCCGCTCACGTCCGTCGTCTGGCCGGCATGTCCGGCGAAGTACAACACCAGCCGGTCGGCTCGCCCGAGCTTGCGCGGCAACACGTCGTTCAAAATGTAGTTGAATTGCTTGGACGTGACTTTCTTATCGTAGAGCTCGATCACTTCCTCGAAGCCGAGCGTCCGCAGGATCTCGGCCATGGCTTTGGCGTCGCTGGCGGCGCCGGGCACCTTCGGCGCAACCAGATAGTCTTCGATGCCGAACACGACGGCCCAAGATTTGTAGTAGAGCCCTTCGGGCTTCCCTGCTTGCGCCTGTGCGGAATCGGGGGCAGCGACAAGGGCGACCCAGGCGAGGAAGAAGAGGCCAGAGCGAACGGTCCGAGCGGTCAGCGAGAGCAGACAGCGGGCGACGGGCACCATATGAATGAACCCTACTCTTCGCGCGGCTGGCCTGTCAAGAAACCTGATGCCCGCTGGTCGATTGACCGGCCGCATGAGGAGGCCACAGGGTTGCGCTCGGTCGAGACCTTGCGCATAATGACGCCATTTTGACGCTGGGGGCGCAGGCGCCTACCATCGAATTGATATGTCGCGATAGACGAAGGAGTAAGGAATGGCCGACGATAAAGTGGATACGCTGTTGAAGGAAGGCCGCATCTACCGGCCGAGCCAAGAGACCGTCGCCTCGACCTACATCCCGGACTACGAGACCGCCTACCGGCAATCGATCCAAGACCCAGAAGGCTTCTGGGACCAGGCCGCCAAGGAACTCGACTGGTTTACGCCCTGGAGCAAGGTGCTGGAATGGAACTATCCCTGGGCCAAGTGGTTCGTCGGCGGAACCTGCAACATGGCCTACAACTGCCTCGATCGCCACGTCAAAACCTGGCGCCGCCACAAGGTGGCCGTGATCTGGGTCGGCGAAAAGGGCGAGGAGCGAATCTTTACCTATGCCGAGCTCTATCGCCAGGTCTGCCGCTGCGCGAACGCGCTGAAATCGCTGGGCTTGCGGAAGGGGGACCGGGTCACGATCTACCTGCCCAAGATTCCCGAGCAGATGGTGGCGATGCTCGCCTGTGCCAGGTTGGGTCTGATCCATAGCGTGGTCTATTCCGGGTTCAGCGCGCCGGCGCTCGAAAGCCGCATCCAGGACGCCGAGTCGCGACTGGTGATCACGGCGGACGTCGGATACGACCGGGGCAAGGCGATTCAACTCAAACCGGTCGTGGAACAGGCGGTTGCCCACTGTCGAACTGTCGAGCATGTGGTGGTGGTTCGACGCGAGCAGCCGGGCGTGGCGCTCGCCGCCCCGAAGGAAATCGATTGGGAGGACTGGCTCAAGGATCAACCGGCTGCCTGCGAGGCCGAACCGCTGGATTCGGAAACGCCGCTCTACATTCTCTACACCTCCGGCACCACCGGCAAACCCAAGGGCGTGGTCCACGTGCACGGCGGCTACATGGTCGGGACCTATTTGACAACGAAGTATGTCTTTAACCTCAAGGACGACGATCTCTATTTTTGCGTGGCGGATCCAGGCTGGGTCACGGGGCATAGCTACATCGTCTATGGGCCGCTCTTAAACGGCGCCACGATCCTCACGGCCGAGGGCAAGCCGGACTATCCGAACCCGGGCCGCTGGTGGGATCTCATCGCCAAGTACGGCGTCACCGTGTTCTATACGACGCCGACGGCCATCCGGTTGCTGATGCGCTACGGCGAGGATTGGCCGAAGAAGTACGACCTGACCAGCTTGCGGGTGCTCGGGAGCGTGGGCGAGCCGATCAATCCCGAGGCCTGGGAATGGTTCCATCGGGTCACGGGCGGAGACAAGCCGATCATGGATACCTGGTGGCAGACGGAGACCGGCATGATCCTGGTCACTCCCCTCCCCTCCGTGCCGCTCAAGCCGGGTTCGGCGACGAGGCCGTTTCTGGGGGTGGAGGCGGATGTCGTGGACCGGGAGGGGAAGAGCCTACCGGCCAATGCCGGCGGCTTTGCCGTGGTGAAGAAACCCTGGCCGGCCATGATGCGGACGATCTACAAGGACCCGGAGCGCTACAAGGCCTATTGGAACACGATTCCCAATTGCTATACGGCAGGGGATGTCTGTCGAAAGGACGAAGACGGGTATCTCTGGTTCATGGGCCGCGCGGATGACGTCATCAAGGTCGCCGGCAACCGGATCGGCACGGCGGAAGTGGAAAGCGCGCTCGTGAGCCATCCGGCCGTGGCGGAAGCGGCCGTGATCGGCAAGCCGCATGCGACGGTCGGCGAATCGATTAAGGCCTTCGTGATTTTGAAACAGGGGCACCAGGAAAGCCCGGATCTTATTCAATCCCTCAAGAACCATGTGCTGACCGAGTTGGGCAAGATCGCGGTGCCGGCGGAGATCGACATCGTGCCTTCGCTGCCCAAGACCCGCTCAGGCAAGATCATGCGGCGCGTGCTGAAGGCGAAGGAACTTGGCCAGGACGCGGGGGATATTTCGACGCTGGAAGATTAGGTGGTGGCGAAGTGGGTGGGGCAATCTCCTTGCTCCAAGAACGCGCACGCGGGATCAATTCGAATTTTCAGCATCGGGCGGTGCTCGTTCGATGGGCGCAGTCGAGATTTCCCCACCTGCTCGCCTTGGTGAATGATGGGCGAGAAACCGGAACTCGACTTGTCCGAGGCAAGCCTGCATTTGTTATTAGTTGTAGCTCATCCGTTCCAGCCAATGAAACATCTGAGATCCGAGCTGTGGCACGGCATATCAGATTTTGCCGAGGTCCATCACATGTGTTACACTTTTCTCATGTAACAGTGGTTTAGGAGAGGCGATATGCCGGCAACCAATCCTCGTGTCAATGTTGTTCTCGAAGAACCCGTCTATGAGGGCCTCCGTCGCTGGGCTAAGCGAGAGGGAGTCTCGCTCTCGCTCAAGGTGAGAGACCTCGTCAAGGAGGCGTTGGAAGCCGAGGAAGATCGCGCGCTCGCGCAACTGGCGGAATCTCGAGAGCAGACGTTCGACCGACACAGAGCCAAGACCCATTTCCAGGTCTGGGCGCATCTCAAGCGGCGGAAACGGTAAGTGCCATTCGATCTTCGGTACCATCCTGCTGTTGCTGACGAAGACATTCCCCTTATCACACACAATCTTCATCGAAGGATTGCCACGGCCATCGACACGCGGCTCACGCACGCCCCGCAGCAGTATGGGGCTCCCCTTCGCAAGACACTGAAGGGCTACTGGAAACTGCGCGTCGGGGACTACCGAGTGGTCTACAAGATCGAAAGAAGTCAGGTATGGATTCTGGGCATCCAACACCGCAAGACGGTGTACGAAGATATCCTGAAGAGACTTGGTGAGCAGGGCTAGTGGGATCAGCCATCCATGAATAGCGAAAGGGGCTGATCTCGTTGTGTGTCCATGAACGGTGTGGATTAGATGGTGGCGGAGCGGCTGGGGCAATCTCCTTGCTCCCAGGACGCGCAGGCGGGATCAATTCGAATGTTCAGCGTCGGGCGGTGCTCGTTCGATGGGCGAAGTCGAGCTTCCCACTCGCTGGCCTTGGATGGTAACAGTTTTGAAGTCGGAGTAAAGTTGTCCGCCGCAAGCCTTCACTCATGATGAAAAAGGAAAACAGCCGCAGCGATCACCTTATCAGAGAGATTTATCGACTTAAGAATGACTTCCGATCCGGTTCTTGCCACTCGGCTTGAATGAATTGTTAGGTGCCGTTCACCTCATTGAACACCTCGCCCACGATGCGGATGATTTCAGCGGCCGCGACAGCCTCCGGCTCACTGCGGGATAAGCGATTAGAGTATTGATATGCGCGGTAACTTGTCCTATCTCTGAGCTCAACAACCATTGCAACGCCATCGAGTACCAGTAGCTCTGGCTCAGGCAGTACAGATTCATTGGGGAGCGTAGTAATGCCCAGTGCGACTAGCTTGTCGCGCAGAGATTGCCAATCCGGCACATGCTTGAACGTTGCAGTACAGACATCAGATTCTTTGCCCCTTCTTAGGTCGGTGCAGCTGCGCATCACTTGGCGACGGAATCGGGCTGCATCTTTGACCCCCATGAATGTCAGATCGCTCGGGAAGTGGATCAAAACGTCTCCGGAGACAACACCGTGGGGGTTGACACGAAGCCTCAACATTTTCTCTGGGATGACTTGGCCAAAGCCAATCCAGATTCTTATCTCGGATGACTTGTCCGGCAGCGACATATCTTTGAGCAATCCTATTCCAGCTGCTTAGAGGGGGTCCCGGAAATTCGGACAGTGTGATAAGTGGTAGCCTGGCTTCACCAAAGCCCCCGAGTGGGGACGAACCAGAGGAGCGAGGCGATGAAGAGAACGAGACGCAATCACGGGGCGACCTTCAAGGCTCAGGTGGCCTTGGCAGCGATCAAAGGTGACAAGACGCTCGCCGAATTGACCGAGCAATTTCGCGTCCATCCCACTCAGATCACCGAATGGAAGCAGCAGTTGCTGGCGCGGGTCGCCGACGTGTTTAGCGGGACCAGACCGACGTCGGACACGCCGGATCTCAAGACCCTTCACGCGAAGATCGGACAACTCGCGCTGGAGAATGATTGTTTAGAACATGCGCTCATCAAGGCGGGCTTGTTGAGCGCAAAGCG
>DATIBM010000348.1:0-8983 GCA_035457545.1 Nitrospiraceae bacterium | reverse complement strand
CAGAAGCCGCTGGCACGGGTCGTCGTCGGAGGCATGCTGACGGCGGCGGTGTTGATCCTGATCGTCTTGCCGGTGCTGTATCTGCTGGTGCATCGGATTGCAGGGAAACGGCTGCGGCGGCGTGTCCAGGCACGGCTGCAGCAGGCGGGAGATGTCGGCGAAGGACCTGAATCATGAGGAGTATCCGTATGATGGCCAGATGGATGAGCGTGGGTGCGGTATTGGTAATGACCGGGCTTTGGTGCGCCGGAACGGAGTCCCTGTCCCGGGCACAGGCGCCGGGAGAGGGCGGCGGAGAGGCGATCACTCCCTATGACTATGAGCGGCCGCCCGAGGGCCAGATGGCTCCCGATACCTCGGTGCCCCCCAATACACAGGCGTTGTCGGAGGAGGAACTCAAGCGCGCGGAAGCGCTGCTGCCGCTGCTTGAAGGCAAGCAGGAGTATTGGGCGATCGGGGAATTCGTCCACCTCGGCCTTCCGGTGGTGCCGGTGCTGGTGAAGGCGCTGACGATGCCGGGGCCTCGGATCCGGTACAACGCCATTGAAACGCTCTCGATCCTGAAGGCCGCTTCGGCTGTGCCGGCGCTGCTCAATACGGCCAAACAGCCCAACGAGATGCCGCGAATCAGGGAGCATGCGCTCCGCGTCTCGGTCCGTCTGGACCCCTCTCAGACGGTGGAGGCCATCGCGGTGATGGCCAAGGATATGAATTCCTCCATCCGCAAGTCGGCGGCCTTTGAGGCCCGCTATGTCCGGGAGAAGGATGTGGTGGATGTGTTGATCGGACTGCTCGTGGATGACGAACGGTTCGTATCCATTTCGGCCCTGCAATCGCTGTGGATTCTGACCCGCCACGAAACGGAAATGCACGATTGGGACTCCTCGTCGAAATCGCAACGGGAGGAATGGGCCCAGGAGTGGCGCGATTGGTGGAGGCAGGAGAAAGGGACCTTTGAAATGCCCGCCGTCCGGCCGCCGCGCGCCCAGTCCCCTGCGAGGCAAGGGAGGATGAGGCGGTCCTTGCGGACTGGAAAATTTCTATGTTATATCAACAACTAAACGTTCTGTCCCACGCACAAGACCGGAAGAACGGTCGCGCGAGCGGATGATGGCATTACTGACTATCGCCAAGCTGGGCAATCCGGTGCTGAGAAAGATCGCGGCTCCGGTGGAGACCGGAGAGCTGAAAAGCGCCGCCTATCAGCGCCTGATCGACGATATGTTCGAGACGATGTACGAGGCCAATGGGATCGGCTTGGCCGCGCCGCAGGTCGCCAAGTCCGTTCAATTGATCGTGATGGCCTGCCCGGGAGAAGGCGGATTTCCGGAAACCGTGCTCGTGAACCCGAAAATTGTCTTTTACGGTCCCCAACAGGCCGAACATTGGGAAGGCTGTCTCAGCGTGGACGGGCTGCGAGGGAAGGTCACCAGGCCTTCCATGGTTCGCGTACAGGCCCTGGACCGGCAGGGCGGCCCGGTCGACTTCGAAGCAAGCGGGCTCTACGCGGTCTGCATCCAACACGAGATGGATCATCTGATCGGCAAGGTGTTCCTGGACCGGATGACCGACCTGTCTTCGCTCACCCAACTCGACGAATTCGTCGAATACTGGCAGAAAGAGCCTACGGCGGTCATCTGAACCACGGGACCAGTTCCGCGTTGGTGGCAGCAACCACGCCGCCCTTCAATCAAGCAGCATTCGCCGGGAAGTGACATCGGTACGCCGAGAGGCCGGAATGGTGTTGATCTACGAGAATGAGCCGCTCGATCACGAGCATGCGGGGGGGCATTGGTACCATGTGTGCCTGGGCCGCATCAACCGTGAGTCGCTGGCGGTGCCGCCGGTCGATCGCCCCTACGAATGTCCGCGCTGCGGCATCGAGTTGGAGACCGAGGATTTCTGGCATGCCCAGATGAAGGGATCGGTGTAACGGGACGATGACACGGAGCGTCGGGCGCAAGACCGTCTCGGTCCAGCGGGGTCTCATGATGCTGTGCGACACCTGTCACGAACAGGTGCTCACCGACCAGCTCGTGGACCAGCGAAATTTTGTGTCGAATTACGAACTGCTGTTCGACACGATCTGCCCGGGCTGTATCGACATCAACCGCCCGCTCATCGACGACATGCTCGGCAGCTCAGAATAACGCCACCTGCCATTTCCTGCGAGTGTCCCGGTCTATCAAGGGCGGCATTCTTTCCCGTCGAACACCCGGCAAGCCGTTTCCCCGCTCATCACCGTCCATTTCTTGACCAAGGGGGCCTGCCCCGGCCGTATTTCGACGACCAGGTCGATGAGGCCCGAAGGCGGGAGCTTGTCCAGGTTGGGCTTGGCTTCCGGCGGCACTTCCACCCCGAAGACCGCCCCGCTGTCCGAAATCACGATATAGCCCTGCTCCTTGTTCACATGGATGATCGGGCTGTAATAGCTCTTGGTTTGTCCCTCGGCATGTGAGGTTCGCGCCGACAGCCACATCGAGATCAGAAGGATAAGGGCGAATGTTCCGACGGCCGACCCATGACGCATGATAGCCTCTCCACGTGTTGAGGTGAGCTGCGCGATGAACGACGATGCCGCGATAATCCTGTTCGGCGGCGCGTAGGATACCAGATTGGGCGGTCAGTTCATACCGGGGGACAGGATTTCGTACGAGGCCGGGGAGACGCGTCCCTGTCGGATGTCGTACAGCTTGATGTCGGGCTGACCGGGAGTTTGCAGCGAGATCAACAGATATTGCGGCAACGGCAGGTTGATTTTCGGCCAATAGTCCTCGTAGTCGGTGGCGATTTTGACGTCCGTGATGGAGGGGCGGGCCGGATCATGGGGGTGCGAATGGTAGATGACCAGCAACTCAAGTTCCTTCTTGCGCATGTCCCGCTGGGCCAGTGCAAGGTCCTGCGCGTCCATCACGAAGGCGATCTCCGCGCGCTCCTCCGGCGACAGTTGCGCCAGGTGGGAGAGTTTGGCGTCATCGAAGGCGGCCAGCCGGTCGGCGCCGTCGATCGCCACGACGTTGGCGATGCGATAGAGATGGGTCACGCGACGGTCTCGGCCCGCCAGCAGCCCGCAACATTCGTGAGGCGCCAGTTCGCGCGCGTGCGACACCAGATCGTCGGCAATGGAATGGGGAATCCGGAGCGGGGTCACGTCGGGTCTAAATGGTGCAGGACACGTTATAGTCGAGGCTCAAATCGGTGATCGCAGGCGCCGGACCACACAGCTTGCACGAAGGGTCCTTGGGGCGGGACACCTTGCGGAATTTCATCTCCAAGGCATCGTAGATCAAGAGCTTGTCGGCCAGGGTCTCGCCGATGCCGAGGATCTCCTTGATCGCTTCCGTCGCCTGCAAGATGCCCATCGTGCCGGCGAGCACGCCCAGCACCCCGGCTTCCTGACAGTTGGGAACCAGGCCGGCGGGGGGCGGTTCCGGATACAGGCAGCGATAGCAGGGGTACCCTGCGTGGGGCTTGATCGTCGTGAGCTGGCCTTCGAAACGGAACATGCTGGCCGAGATCAGGGTTTTCTTCGCGAAGAAGCAGGCATCGTTGACCAGGAACCTGGTGGTGAAATTGTCCGATCCGTCCAGCACGAGATCGTAGTCGGCGAGCAATCCCAGGATATTGTCGGCGTTGACGTGGTGGTGATAGGTCTTGATCGTGATGTCGGGATTGATGGCAGCCAAGGTTTGCCGGCCCGATTCGACCTTGGGCACGCCGATCGTGGCGGTCGAATGCAGAACCTGACGCTGGAGGTTGGACAGGTCCACGACATCGCCGTCCACGAGCCCGATGGTCCCGATGCCGGCGGCGGCCAGATAGAGCGCGGCTGGAGAGCCGAGGCCTCCGGCTCCGATCAAGAGCACCTTGGCCTGGGCGAGTTTCTTCTGGCCTTTGCCGCCGACATCCGCCAGGATGATATGTCGGCTGTATCGTTGAATCTGCTCGTCGGTGAATTCCATCGCGTCCTTTTAGCCCCGTCAATCGTCAAACGTCATCCGTCAGTCGTGAGCGAGCAGTATGTTACGGTTGACGCATGACGAATGACGTTTGTCGTCCTCACTCCACCACGTTCAACTCGATCGGATCGACGATCACGCCCTTTTGCCGGAGGCCGTCCACGGCCCGCTCAATTTCCTCGACTTCGCCGGTCAGTTCGAGATCCATCCAGCCGGTCGTATCACGCACGTCGGCGCGGCGCACATTGGTCACGATGTTGAATTCATGGCCGATTTGATAGATGACCGGTTCCTTGATCTTCTCATGCGGGAATCGTATGTGAAACCGAAGATGAGCCATAGTCATCCTCCCGCGATGGCGGGGACGATGGAGACTTCATCGCCCTCCTTGAGCTTGGTACTCTTGCCGTCCAAAAACCGGATGTCTTCCTCGTTGACGTAGATGTTGACGAAGCGGCGCAGCTCGCCGGTGGCGTCGCACAGCCGGTCCTTGATGCCCGGATGGCTGGAATTCAACGTCTCGATCATCTCCGAAATCGTCGCCGCCTGCGCTTCGACCTCGCCCTGCCCCTTGGTCAGGGGGCGGAGGGGAGTGGGAATCCGTACCTTGATCATGCGTCACCACCATGCTTGCCGACTTTGAAGGTTTTCTCGAAACTCACCAGGCTCGGGTGAATCCGGGTCGGCCGGCCGACGGCTTCCAGCACGGCTTCCTGCGTTTTCAACCCGTTGCCGGTGATGTAGGCCACCGTGACCTCATGCTTCTTGATCACACCCTGCTTGACCAGCTTGCGTAGGACGCCGATCGTCACGCCGCCGGCGGTTTCCGCAAAAATACCCTCGGTCTGGGCGAGCAGCTTGATGCCGTCCACGATCTCCTCATCGGACACCATGTCCATGGCCCCGCCGCTTTCCGCGGTGGTCTTGAGCGCGTAGTAGCCGTCGGCCGGGTTCCCGATCGCGAGCGACTTGGCGATGGTCTTGGGCTTCACCGGCTTGAAGAAGTCCCGCCCGGCCTTGAAGGCCGTCGAGATGGGGGAACAGCCATCGGCCTGGGCCCCGTTGATCTTGGTGGCGACGGAGTCGATCAGTCCCACGTGTTTCATCTCGTTCAGGCCCTTCCAGATCTTGGTCAAGAGAGAACCCGATGCCATCGGGATCACCACCTGGTCCGGCGCGCGCCATCCAAGCTGTTCCACGGTCTCGTACGCCAGGGTCTTCGACCCCTCCGCATAGTACGGGCGGATGTTGATGTTGACAAAGGCCCAGCCGTGCTCGCCCGCGATCTCGCTGCAAAGCCGGTTCACGTCGTCATAGTTGCCCTCCACCTCGACCACGTTGGGGCGGTAGATCAGGTTCCCGAGCACCTTGGCCGCCTCCAAGTCGCCGGGAATGAACACATAGCATTGCATGCTCGAGGCGGCGGCATGGGCCGCGACCGAGTTGGCCAGGTTACCGGTCGAGGCGCAGGCGACGGTTTCGAATCCCAATTCCCTGGCCCTGGTCAAGGCCACCGCGACCACCCGGTCCTTGAACGACAGGGTCGGGTGGTTGACGGTGTCGTTCTTGATGTACAGCTCGTCCAGCCCCAGATACGCGCCGAGATTTTTCGCCCGCACCATCGGGGTCAAACCGGCATGGGGACCCACGACCTGCGGGCCTTCCACCGGCAGCAGGTCCATATAGCGCCACATGGATTTCGGACCCGCCTCGATCGACCGGCGCGAGATCGTCTGTTTGATCTCGTCGTAGTTGTACTTCACCTCCAGCGGGCCGAAGCACAGCTCGCAGACATGGATGGCTTTGGCGGGATATTCGCTCCCGCACTCTCGGCAGACTAATGATCGAATCTTGACCATGGGCGACCCTCGTCTCGTGATGACGGCTTACCGCGCCGAGGCGACGCTGGAAGCGCGCAACTCGCAGGTTTCCGGTTCGTAGTCGAACAGCTCGGTAATCGCCGGCTGCTCTCCGCAAAGCGGGCAGCGGGGATTCTTCTTGCAGCGGATCTCGCGGAATTGGCTCTTCCTGGCGTCATAGTCCAACATCCGGTCGGTCAGCGGCCGGCCGATGCCGAGAATGACCTTCAGCGCCTCCGTGGCCTGGAGCGTCCCGATCACGCCGGCCAGGACGCCGATCACGCCGGCCTCCTGACAGCTTGGGACGAACCCGGGTGGCGGAGGATTTTTGAAGACGCAGCGGTAGCAGGCCGACTTCTTCGGGATGATGGTCGAGACGCGCCCATCGAACCGCAGGATGCCGCCATGGATCAACGGCTTGTCGGCGAAGTAGCAGGCGTCGTTGATCAGGAACTTGCCGGCGAAATTGTCCACCCCGTCGATGACCACGTCGTACTCGCGCAGGATCGCCAGCGCATTCTGGGCCACCAGCCGGTCCTGATAGGTGATCACCTTCACATCGGGATTCAGCGCGACGATCTTTTCCTGCGCCGATTGCACCTTCGGCCGGCCTACGTCGGCGGTGTGGTGAATGACCTGCCGCTGGAGGTTCGAGAGGTCCACCACGTCGCTGTCGATCAACCCAATCGTCCCCACGCCGGCTGCGGCCAGATACAAGGCAGCCGGGGAGCCGAGCCCGCCGGCCCCGACGATGAGAACCCGGGCCTGCGCGATCTTCTTCTGGCCCTTGCCGCCGACTTCCGGCAGGAGGATGTGGCGGCTGTACCGCGTGATCTGTTCGTCCGTGAAACTCATATAGCGTCAGTGAAGGGCGTCAGATGTTGAAGTATTTTTCGATGCTGATGTAGCGCTCGCCGGTGTCGCAAAGGACCGTGACGACGTTCTTGCCGGGTCCCAGCTCGCGGGCCACCTTTTGCGCGGCGATGACATTGGCGCCGGATGAAATCCCCACCAACAGGCCCTCCTTCTTGGCCAACCCTTTGGCGGTCTGGTACGCTTCGTCGTCGGTGACGGTGATGACGCGGTCGATGATGCCGCGGTTCAGCACTTTCGGTATGAACCCCGCTCCGATCCCTTGGATCTTGTGCGGCCCTGGTTCGCCGCCCGAGAGCACGGGGGAGCCGGCCGGCTCGACGGCCACCACCTTGACCTGCGGGTTTCGCTGCTTGAACACCTCGCCGCAGCCGGTCAGGGTGCCCCCGGTGCCCACCGCCGCCACGAACGCATCCACCCGGCCGTCCAGCGCATCCCAGATTTCCGGCGCCGTCGTTGTCCGGTGCATGGCCGGGTTAGCCGGATTCGAGAATTGATCCGGCATAAAATAAGACGGATTCTGCGCCAAAATGGCTTCGGCCTCCTTGATCGATCCCCTCATGCCCTCCCAGGCCGCCGTGAGCACGAGCTGCGCGCCATAGGATGACAGGAGGCTCGCCCGTTCCATGCTCATGCTTTCCGGCATGACCAGGATGAGTTTGTAGCCCCTGACCGCCGCCACAAGCGCGAGGCCGATGCCGGTATTGCCGCTGGTCGGTTCGAGAATCGTCGAGCCAGGTTTGAGACGGCCTTGGCGTTCCGCCTCGTTGATCATGTTGAGGCAGATCCGGTCCTTGACGCTCCCGCCGGGATTGAACGACTCGACCTTGGCATAGATCGTCGCCGCGCCGGCTTCCGACATGCGGTTCAGGCGGACGAGGGGAGTTTTCCCGATGAGGTCGGTGATGTCATGACAGGCGCCGGCCATCAGCGTCCTCCACCCATGTAGAAGAGAAACTCCAGGTGGTCTCCCTCCCGGATCGGCGTCGTGTCGAGGCTCTCCCGGTCCACCATGGACTCGTTCAGTTCCACTGCCACCATCCGAGGTTCGATGTTCTTGACCTTCAAGACATCCAGCACCGTGGCGGCCTGTATCTCTTCGGACTTGCCGTTGATTTTGATCTGCATGAAATCTCCGAACTAGGCAGAAAAATTACAGAATTAAAGGACGGTATCAGAGAGAATGTCGCATTGTCAAGGCGACGATCGGCCTATCCGGTCTGAGTCATCCGGTCTGGTCAGCTTGACAAGGAGAAGCCTCCCCGACCAGTATGCGCATTCTCTCGCGAGGGCCGATCTATGTGGAAACGCAACTTCTTGTTTCGCGCGACGGAGGATCAACCCCTGACCGAGGGAGAAAACGAACTGTTTCATGAGACGGATCCGGCGCTCGACAGTGCCGGCATGCGGTTGGAGCGATTCATCTCGGTCTGGGTGCAGGGAGAGGGAGAGGACGAGAAACCGGTTGCCTATACCAATGTCTATGTGCGGACCGCCACCTTGGATATCGACCGGCGGTCGGGATTTCTCCAACCCCTTCAGGGCCGTTCCCACCAAATCAAGCAGCTCTTATCACCAGGCCAAAAGGGCTATCTCAAACAGTGGCTCGGACAGCACTCGCCGCAGGCCTGGGAAGCTGCGGAGGATCACTTCCGCGATCTCTTTGAAATCGACTAGGCGAACCATGGCACGGCGAGCCCGGCTCGGTATCCCGCTGATGCTGTGTTCATGCGTCGTGCTCCGGCTGTCAGCCATCGGACTGATCCTTGGCTTCGGATCGAATCAAGCCTGGTCGAGCATCGAGACCTACTATGCGCCGGAAGACCATCCCGGCGATCGTGTCGTGCAGTTGTATCAGGACGCGGAACACTATATTTATGTCGCCATGTATGCCTTCACCTATCCGCCCGCCGTCAGAGCGCTTGTGGCCGCGAAGAAGCGGGGCGTAGACGTGCGGGTCATCACCGACCGGGGGCGGTTGGAGGATCAGAAGCAGACGGCCGCGCTGGAAACGCTGCGATTGGCCGGCGTGCCGATCCGGATCAACCGGCATGACAATCTCATGCACATGAAGCAGGTCGTCGTGGACGACCGGGTGAACGCCAACGGCTCGATGAACCAGACGTCGAGCGGAAACGGCTATAACGACGAGCGGCTCGACATTATCGAGGACGCAGCCTCGACTGCGAGGGCCAAACAGAAATTTCTGGTCATGTGGCGCGATCACGACCGTTTTGCCGCCTGGACCGGAGGACCGTTGGGAGTCGGGAAATGACGGTGGACGAGCGGACC
>DATIBM010000347.1:0-14535 GCA_035457545.1 Nitrospiraceae bacterium | reverse complement strand
ATTTCAGGAACTCGTGCCGATGTTCGAAAAAGAATATGGAGCGACGGTGCATGTCCTGTACGGTCCATCACAAGCCATGCGCCGGGCGATTGAAAAGGGAGAGCCGATCGATGTGTTTCTCCCGGCGGCGGTGGAGGAAGTCGAGAAGCTGCATGCAAAGGGACTGACGCTGAACGGCGCGCCGCGCGTCTACGCCCAGACCTCTCTCGTTCTGGTGATGTCGGCGGCCTCCCGCGCCATTGCGGTCTCCTTGCAGGATGCGTTGCCGAATCGAGCGACCCGCATCGCCCTCAGTGATCCTCAGACCTCCTCATTGGGAGCGGTCACAGCCCGAGCCCTGACCACGCTCGATCCTGCATATAAGAGCCGCTTCACCCTTCTTTATGCGCGACAGAACGAGGATCTCGTCAATCTGGTCCATAGGGGGAAGGCGGACGTGGGGATCGTCTACCGCGTCGATGCGATCAACAACGGGCAGGTGCGCATCATTGATGAGGCTCCGGCCGGAAATCATACGACCGTCCGGTTCGGAGAAGCGGTGGTATGGACCTGTCGGCCGGCATCCTTGGGCGCCGCGAAAGAGTTTGCCGATTTCATGGCCAGTCCCCGCATACAAAAACTCCTCCTCAAATATGGCTTTGACCCTGTGTCCTCGAATGGATCCTAGACTAAGATCAGACGCCGCTGAGCCTGAGCGGTAGAACAGGAGAACCGGTCGTTTGGACCACCACGAACATTGAGAGCGGATCAACAGGATCCATCTTCCAATCACGTGCCTGCCGTCGCACATGCGTTGAGACAATATGACGAACCGCCGAGCGACGTGGCTGACCCGGACGGTCGCGTGGTGGCATCCCGTAATAGAGCGGTGACGGATCGTAGGGGCGTACGGCAAGGGATAGAGCTTGCTGGCGTGTGAAAAGGGAGGGTTGAGCTGGATGAATAGTAGCTGAGAGTAGCCGAGGAGGGCGTCATTTGAGCACATGCCGGGGTATTCTTGCTCGAACGTCTGCGGCGATTTTGAGCGTGATCTCTGAGCCGGTCTACGCCCTGAGCGTGGAGACCAGATGGCAACAAGGCCCCAGTGAGGGCTCGCAGCCCATCCTGACGATCAGCGGACCGGATCGCGAAGAGAACCCTCCAAAGGCCGCAATGGCCCTCACCGCGAGGGCATCAACCTTCGCAAGACGTGGCAACTATTCCGAAGCCGAAGCCCTGCTAAAGACATCACTCGAGATCACATCGAACGCCCTGGGCCCGGACCATCCTCAGATCGCGGTGCTTCTGAGCAAACTAAGAGGCCTCTATGCCGTGCAGCGCCGGTAAGCCGAGGCGGAACACCAGCTCCAGCTCTCACTGAAGATCAATGAAAAGGTGTTTGGCCCCGACCACTTGGATGTAGCCGCCAACTTAGAAGCCTTGGCCTTTGTCCTCAAAAAAGCGCACCGAGAGGAGGAAGCCCAAGAATTACTGACTCGAGCGTTTAAGATACGGTCCAAGCACCGAGACGACAAGTCTTTAGATGCGAGTGAGCCTCCTCCAGGGTGAACGGCCGCAAGTCTTCCTGGCCCAAACAGGCCGCTCCAAGGATCACATGACGTTCCGGGCCCGGAATTGGACTCTGGAACGAGAGAGGAAGTCTGCAACAAACGGGAGCTTGGTTGTCGTGCGTGAGGCGGTCCGGAAGATGATCAGCCAGCGTGCGGGCGCCGCTGAAAAAGATCGCACGATCATCGTCGCGATGGTTGCACGCGCCTTGATTCCGACGGAGCCGGCCCGCGAAGCCGTCAGCGGGAGATCAGATGGACGGCGCCCGCCTTGATGGCGGCCTTGACGGAAACACCCGGCTGCAGCCCAAGATCCAGCAGCGCCGAGCGGGTGACTAAGGCCGTAAGATGAAACCCACAATCGATGCGCACCTTGGCCAAGGCCCCGATCGATTGAATATCCGTGACGCGGCCGAGCAGGTGGTTGCGCGCGCTCGTGACGCCCGACTGAGCCGGCTCCAACACCACATCTTCCGCGCGAATGCAGACGAACACATCCTGCGCGAGACCTTCCGACCCGATCGCCGCCAGCCGTAATCCATCCACCTCCACGGTGACGAGGCCCTCAGCCTCTTCGACCACCCGCCCCGGCAACACGGTCTCGACCCCCACCACCCGCGCCACCTCCGCATCCAACGGACGGGTGAACACCTCCTGCGGCGCCCCGGTTTGCACCATGCGGCCGCGATTCATCACCACCATCGTATCCCCCAGGGAAAGCGCTTCGGCCCAATCATGGGTCACGACCACCGCCGGAATCGCCAGTCGCTTGAGCAGCCCGCGCAGCTCGCCGCACAAACGGGCGCGTGTCGGCGCATCCAGCGCCGAGAGCGGCTCATCCAGCAAGAGAAGCCGTGGCCGCCGCACGATGGCCCTGGCCAGTGCGACCCGCTGCTGTTGCCCGCCTGACAGTTGGGCCGGACGCCGATCGGCCAGATCCTCGATATGCAAGAGCTTCAGCGTTTCCGTGATCCGTTGACGCCGCTCGGCTCTCGAAAGCGCGCGGAGGCCGAAGGCCAGATTCCCGGCCACCGTGCAATGGGGAAACAATGCATAGTCCTGCGACATATAACCGAGAGCGCGGGCCTGGGGCGAACGGACAATGCCCTCTCGGAGGTCAAGCCACCGTTCGCCGTCGAATTGAATCGTCCCGTCGTCCGGCCGTTCCAATCCGGCCAGACATCTCAGCAATGTGGTCTTTCCCGACCCGGATGGACCAAACAGGATCACGACCGAGGGAGGGTGCAACGGAATCTGGAGCCGAGCCTCCACCGTCAGTTTGTTGGCAAAGATCTTGCGGAAATCGAGGCTTATTTCTGCGGCCATGCCGCCCACATTTTGCGATTGAGGCCGTACACGCCGAGCAGGACGAGATACGAGATCCCCAGCAGCAGCGCCGCCGTCTTCGCCGCCGCCGCGTAGTTCAAGGATTGCACGTCGTCGTAAATCTCGATGGAGACCGTGCGCGTGATCCCCTCGATATTGCCGCCCACCATCAGCACCACGCCGAACTCGCCGAGCGTATGGGCGAAGCTGAGGACAAACCCGGTGACGATTCCGGCAGTCGAGAGCGGAATGATCAGCTTGAAAAACGTGGCCAGTTTGGACAGGCCCAAGGTCCAGGAGGCCTCGATCAAGCGCCGATCCACCTGTTCAAACCCCGAGGCAAAGGGCTGCACGGCAAAGGGCAGGCTGTACAGGACCGAGGCGAACAAGAGTCCTTCAAACGTGAACGGCAACGGATGCCCGACCAGCTCCGCGTACCAGCGGCCCAGCGGGCTGTGGGGACCGATGGCGACCAGGATGTAGAATCCCAGGACGGTCGGCGGCAGCACCAGCGGGAGCGCGACCACCGACTCGACCAGGAATTTCCAGCGCCGGCGCGAATAGGTCAGCCAGTAGGCGATCGGAAGTCCGACGACCAACAGGATCGCGGCGGTCAACAGCGCCAGTTCCAGCGTGAGACGAATGGCCGTCCAATTCACGAGTGTGGGAACCTCCCTCGGGTGACCGACCGCACGGGCGGGCCATGGTAGGAAGGCGATTCCGCGAATGTCAACGGAGGCCCTACTTGCCGATCATCACCTCGGTTGCCTTGATCGCGACGGTCACTTGATCGTTGACCTTGAGCCCCATATTTTTGACCGACCCTTCCGTAATAGCGGCAATGAACTCTAGCGTTCCAACCTTCACCACCACCTCGGCCATCGCCTGGCCTTCCGTGATCTTGGTCACCGTGCCTTGAAATTGGTTGCGCGCGCTCAGCTTCATGAGTGTCCTCCTTGGTTAAGAACAGACGAACGACCTCTTCGCATTCATCAGGGATGGCCCTGTTACCGCCCGCCACGCCCGTCAATGGGCTGTCCTTCTTGACCCTGCGATGCCTTGCATTCGAACTGGACGCCCCATTTCCGTCCGATGCCTTCGTCCTCGGTGCCTTCCCTGATGCCGGAGACGCTCGAATAGCCGCGCGCCTCCCCTTCCCGCACGATGCGATAGCCGGTTGGACACTTCCGCATTATGAGCGCGTCGGCTTCCCGCCGATAGGGCGACATCAGATGGCCGCCTCGGTCTTCTTTGTAGGAATAGGAGACCACCCCTCCTGACGGCGTTTCCCGCACCATCGTGACCGCATCCGAACAGCCGGCTGTCGCCATTGACCAACAGAGGGCCAACGCCAGTGAACGAATCGAGGCTCGGCTTTCATGCCTGTTTGGTTCCATCAGTTTACGAGGGCAGTGTAAAACCATAACGCGTCATGATCGTCCTGCCTTCCGGCCCCTTGAGAAATTCCAGAAAGGATTTGGCGCGGTCCTGATTGGACGAACTCTTGAGGATCACGGCCCCCTGTTCCAGCGGCGGATGGGCGTCGGCTGGAATCTCCCAATACTTTCCGTTGGCTTTCATCGCGGGCGCCAAGGCGAGGGATAGGGCGATGATCCCGACATCCGAGGCTCCCGATTCGATGAACTGCGCCGTCTGGGAAATATTCTCCCCGAGCACCAGTTTGTCCTTGACCCGCTCATGCAGCTTGAAATGATCCATCGCCGACACCGCGGCCCGGCCGTAGGGCGCGTGCTTGGGATTGGCGATCGCGATCTTCTTGACCGAGGGATCGAGCAGGACCTCGATCCCTCGGTTCTCCACCGGTAGAGCCGATCCTGACGGAGTCCAGACGACGATCCGCCCGACCGCATACTTGTAGAGCGACCCCGGCACAGTCAGGCCGGCCTCCTCCAGTTTCTTGGGATAGGCGATGTCGGCCGAGAAGTACAGATCAAACGGCGCGCCGTTCTGGATCTGCGAGAAGAAATTCCCGGATGACCCCAGGGTCAACTTGACCCGCTCGCCGGTCTTCTTCTCATATTCGCCGACCAGTTCCTTGAAGGCAAAATTGAGATCCGAGGCGGCCGCAATGGTGAGATCGCCGGCCCAGGCGGTCCATGGAGTCCACAGCGCGACGAGGACCATCGCCATCACCCAACGCCCGCTCAGGTTCAATATCGATCGTCGTCTCATGACCAGCTTCATGTCTTCCTCCGCATCAATGATCATCAATGATCAATGTGACCAACCTAACACTCTTGTTTTGTCCTGCTCAACGTCATGCCCTGCCGCTTCCACGGCCATGATGACGATTCGCCGACGGTGCTCGTTCGATCGGAATCTCCTATCAGAAGAAAATCTGATACTGCACGCGGATCATGTTTTCGATCAATGTCCCGCCTCTGGCGTCGAGCGGGATGGTTCCGGACTGAGGGGGAAGGGGCGCGCTGCGGCCGATCGCGTAGCCGCCCGTGCCCATCGCGATGTTGCTGTAGGTCACCATGATCTGATGGTCATAGGTGCCGTTCAAAAACCAGTTGAGCGACAGGTCCACTTGCTTGATCAGGTCGTCGGCCGAATTGGTGTCGGGGTCCCAGTAGGCATAACGGCCGGCGATCTCCAGATAGCGAGGGATCACGTAATAGCCGGTCTGCACATACCACCCGGTCGCATTGCCGAGCAGCCCGGGCGCGGTCTGGGTGCAGGTGGTATTCATGCAGGGCAGGCCCTTCTCGTGACGGGTCACGTTCTTGAAGTAATACTCTCCCTGAAGCGAAAATCCGCGGTACTTGAACACGCCGTCAAGCGCCCAAGTGGCGTAATCCACGATTCCCCAGCCGAGCTGCCGGGCGTTGCCAAACGCCGCGATTTGTCGTCGGAAATTCAGGTTGGCCAGATCCGTACCGACGTAGGAACTGTTGGAGCTGGCATTGACCGCCGGATTGTAGGAGAACCCGCCCCCCACAGCCATTTGAGGCGTCTCCGAATAGGCCAGATCACCTTCTCCATATCCAGGCCGTCCCATGATGTTCCAGTTCACGCGCGCCACATACATGAGCTGGTTGATGTCGTTTCGAAGGTTGGCATTGATATTCCGTTGAGGCGCCGGACAGCTAGCCGGAGAAGGAAAGGGATTCTGCCCGGTCGTGCCTCCGCCGCAGTTCTCCGTAGGCTGCTCGCTGAAGAATCCGCCGATGCGATTGAAGCTCGGCCCGGCGCCGTTGAAGATCCCGACATAGTAATTGACCGGATAGATCTCCTCGTCGTTCATGATCGTGATGCCGATGTCCCGGCGGTCTAATCCACTGGCTGTGAAGGCGTCCATCACCAACGCGCGTTCGGCAAACTGCATGGAGGCCGTCGAATTGATCTGCGCGCGATTGAAGTAGACCTTGTATTGACCGAATTGGATATTAAAGAGCGGGAAGTGCGTGCTTGACAAATTCAGGTCCATGACCCGGACCGAGCCCGGCGATTGGGAGTTCTCCGCCGTCTCCCCCGCAAGCTGCACGTAATATTTGAAGTCGGGATTGAACAGGTGCCCCATGAAATACAAGCGGGCGCGACGCACATTGAAGCTGGAGCCGGTCTCGTCCGACCGGTTCGCACGGTAATCCCCGAACACACCCAGCAGTTCCGGAAAGTTCTTGGCGTCTCCGGGATCTCGCCAGGCGTCGTTGCGAAAACGCTGCGTATAGCGCAATTGCGCGCGAAATCGGATTTTCAGGTAGAACGCATTGTCGTTCATCGAGAGGTTGAATCCGCGGTCATACCAGCCTTTGAAAGTCGGCGTGAGCGCATAGGCCCGCTCTTCGGACTCTTTTTCGACCTTTTCGTATTCTTCCTTCGTGATCAGGCCCTGCTTGAGCGCGCGGTCCAGCAATAGCTTGATCGCCGGATCGGTGCTTTCGACAAACACAAGCTTTCCATCCTTCTCAACCAGGCGTCCGGACTCCGCGGCAATGGCTTGAGGGAGGCTCACACCCCCCGCAACGGCTGTGACGATGAACCCCACGGTCACCCAGAAACCTGGCTCTGTCAGGCACCGGAACCTGCTCCTCATAAATCCTCCTGAACGAGATATGAATGTTCGCGCGGATAATCCGGTATCGAATAAATCGCGAGAATCACTTCATCGGGACGATGGGCGCGCTTGGAAGAAAGTCCCTGTACCGCAACACGGGCTTCTCGAAACCAGGCGCCGCTCCCCAGAACCTGCCCGGTTCGAAATACAGGAGGTACTCGCTCTTGGTCGGGGGCGGGGTGGGATAGTTGTAATCGTAGGGAGAAGACTTCTGTCTCGGCGTTTGCACGTGATGGTAGTCCACCTCGAGTCGCAGGAAAGGCTCACGGATGGCCATCCACCCGGCCGTCGTATCCCACTCGTCATGAGGGTTGTTGCCTGGCGCCCGTAACTCAAAATGAACGCGCTCGTTCGGCCCGGCTTTCCGAAGGCCTTTCGCCAATGGCCCAACCAACACACCGAGTTCGTCTTCGCGGAACAGCGGCGTCGGCGGGACCTCCTCCGCAAACCAGCGAAGCGGCAACCGTTGCGGCTTCCGCAACGAAAACCCCCTGAGAATGGCGGACAAGTCCTGATCCGATATCTGAACCGGATGGGTATAGGCCGGCGCGTCGATTTCCTGCTGCAACGTGACGACCACCCGTTGATCCTCGTGGATGGTCTGCGTCGTATAGGGCAGCCTCGCGCAGCCCCCTGCCGCCATCGCAAACACGAACACTCCGATCGCGGCACATGTCATCCTCCGATTCATCCCACCTGGCGCCAGTTCTCTCCCCTTCATCGATCCTCCTCCAGGCCGCGAACAATCATTATGAATGACGTATAGCAATGTATACTTGACAACGCACACATAAAAAAAGCGCCACTCGCCTAATGCGGAACGCCGCCGGCACGCTGTTCGCCCGGCACTCCATACCCAGCTCGCCGGACCACGTCTTGAGCCTCGGCCGTTTGAATGAACACCAGGAAATCCTCGCACAACGTTCGATTGGGACAGTACCGCTCCATCGCCATGGAATGGACAGTCGGCTGGTATCCACGATCCGCCCTCGCCACGATGCGAACCCGCTCCCGCTCTTTCACCGCCTCATGTTCGAACACAATGCCCATGTCGGCCTCGCCGCTGAGGATATGGTCGAGGACCCCACGGGAGTCACTCGCCACGTCGAGCCGATTTTTCAGATTGTCGCTGACGCCAAGCGCATCCAAGACACCCTGCGTTTGCTTTCCCAGCCTTGTCCGTTGCGGGTCCGCCACCGCCACCCTTGCGCCATTCTGCCCCAATTCTTCAAACGACGACGGCGCTTCGACCAATGATTCCGGCACGACCAAGACCAGATGCTCCTGGGCGTAGGCTCGCTTGGTGCCAGGCAGCACGTAGTATTTTTGCTCCAATCTGGTGATCAATTCGTCCCCGCCGGGAGCGACCAAGTGAATCGGCCCCTTCCCGATGAAATATTGGCCGACCATGCTGTTTTCCATGCCGGCGATGGTGCGCCTGAGATCCAACCCGTTGTCCAAGTAGAGCAGCACTTTCACATCCGGGTGCTTGGCCTCATAGGCCTCTGCCAAAGCCTTCAGGGGAACGGCCAGGCTCGGCGAGCCGGCAATGACGAATGTTTCTTGCGACTGGCCGGCCTGGGACGGCCCGGCTACGGCCGCTACGGCCGCAACGGCCACCAACGCATAGACAACCAGCCACAGACGTACCCTCATGATAGTTGCTCCTCGACAGCGACGATCCTGTCGGCTTCCTGTCTGTGACAAGAGGGTGTTCATCCGAATTAGGCGGAGCGTTTGTCGAATAAATCCCGCACCATCCCGGTTTCCCTCGTGTCGTACCCCCCCAGCGCTTCCACTTCAGCCCTGAAGGCCCGGCTGACGATGGTGTCCAAAAATTGCTGGAGCGCTGGGTGAGATTTCAAGAGGCCGGCCGGGACCACAAGATCATAGCGCTCGGTCTGCAGCGGAAGAAAGTCCAGACCAAAGGCTGCGGCCGCCGCGCCGACCCCTACGCCGACATCCGCCAACCCGTCCGCCACGGCACGCGCCACGGCGAAATGGGACGGCACCACATGGCGGTAGCCTCTCACCTGCCCTCCCTTCACCCCCGCGTCCGTCAAGCGCTGATCCAACAGTAGCCTGGCGCCGGCTCCCTCTTCCCGATTCACAAGCGTGACGTCCTTTCGCGCCAGGTCACCGGCTTCCCTGATCCCGCGTGGATTGCCCCGCCGGACCATCCACCCCTGCTCCCATGCCGCGAAGGTCACCACGGCATAGTGTTTCGGATCAAGATGCCGCCGCAGATAGGGCAGGTTCGATTCTCCGGTCTTGCGGTCCACCACATGCACGCCGGCGACATGGACCTCCCCCCGCTTGAGCGCCTCGACAGCCGCCGCGCTGCCCGCCGTCCAACCGACCACCGAGGCCCCGTGCTGCCGGCGTCGCAGATAATCGCCTGCCAGAAAAATGGCCGGGTCGCAGCCGGCCACAGCGACCGCTTCGCGAATGGAGGCCCACTCGCGCAACAACCGTACCTTGACTCGGAGAGGCGACGCTTTTGCTTTTCCTGGCGGAATGCCCGTCATAAGCCCATCGGCGGGAACCGTATAGGTCAAGACTTCCCCGAGATGCGTGACCGGCCGCACGATCACCCGCTCCCCGACCTGCGCCACTTTCACCCGCTGCCGCAACAGGCCGGCGGCAGAAGCCCGGTCCACTCCGATGAGTTCGCCGTCGATCTCTTCCCCGCTGGCAATGAGATTGAAGAGGTCCTCGATCCGACAGTGCAGGACGCCGGCAAGCCGCAGCGCCACCGCGGTCGTCGGCAAATATTGATTGGCTTCGATCGCGCAGACCGCCTGTCTGGTGATGCCGGAACGGGCCGCCAATTCCGTTTGCGACAGGCCGCGCGCCATGCGCACCTGGCGCAGGCGATTCTCGATGTTCTCGGCCGGCTCCGCGCGGTGCTGCTCGCTCATGCGGCCTGTATAAATCAATACAGGACATTCTGTCAACTATACTGTATCTCTGAATGGCGCCGGCCAACCACCGAACCCCGATGTCTGGCCTCCATGTCTCCCCTATGGTAGGCTACGCCATGTCGTTCGCTCTCCTGCGCTCGCCGCTCCGATTGTTCCGCCGGTTGACCATCGGAAAGAAGCTGCTGACATCCTTCGGCATCTTGCTGGTCGTGCTGGGCCTGAGCTTCGCGGCGATCCTGTTCTACCTCTCCAAAATCAACAGTTACGTAGACCGCCATCACCGCATCACGGTGCCGGCCTTGGCGACGACGGCAGCGATGCAGCAGCTTGCCGGGGAATTGCGCCTGACCTTTCACCGCTGGGAGCACGCCGCGAACGCCGAGGAGGCCCGCGAATCGTTCCGCCAGGGGGAGGCCATCTCGCACACGTTGCGGCGTCAACTCGAGGTTTATCGCGACGCGCACTTGATCCGTTCCCACCATCCGCGGCTCCTGACCATGCTTGATGATCACGGCCGGCTGGACCTGGTCGAAGAAGAAGCGCACCTGGTTTCGACCATCGCCTCCACGCTCTCCCATGTGGAGGGGTTATGGGCCGAGCAGGCCGGTGCCTCGCCGGAACCATCCTCCGACGGTCTCTCCCGCTCGCTCGAAGATCTGTCTGAACATCTGATCCGGTTGGTCCTCCTTCAGACGGCCGTGACCGCGGAGATGAAAGCCGAGGGCGATCTGTTGTCTCAACAGGGCACCGTGATCGTGGTCGCCGGCATCCTGCTCCTCGCGGGGCTGATTCTGCTCACCTACGCCGTGGCGCACTCCCAGATCGCCGAGCCGCTCCGGAGTTTGGCCGCCACCGCCGATCGCGTGGCCCATCACGACCTGGCCGCGCAGTTTCAACCCCTGTCCAGTCAGGACGAGGTCGGCCGGCTATCGAAGGCCCTGGCGGCCATGCTGGCCAATCTTCGGGAACGGAGTTCGGCGCTGGAGCGCAAGACCAAGGAGCTGGAGGCCTTCACCTACTCCGTCGCGCACGACTTGAAGGGCCCGCTGCGCGAGATCGAAGGGTTCTCCTCCCTCCTGGAAAAACAGTTCGCCCAGACTCACGATGAGCAGTTGCGGCACCGCATCGACGTGATCCGGACCTCGGCCTTGCGCCTCACGCACATGATCGACGCGCTCCTGAAATACTCCCGGATGGAACAGGCCTCGCTCCCGATGTCGCGGTTCAACCTGCTCGAAATGCTGGGCACGCTGGCAGCCGAGCGCCTCTCCGGCGCGCAAGGTCCCAAGCCCAGGATCACCATTGATCTCCCGTTCGCCGACCTCTATGGCGAACCGGTCAGCATCAGACAAGCCCTCGCCAACCTTCTCGACAATGCCGTGAAGTTCGCCAGGGCCGGGGAGCCGGCCGACATCGTCGTGACCGGCACCTTCTCCGCGACTGAGACGATCCTCTGCATCCGAGATCGGGGCATCGGATTTGACCAGGCCTATGCCGATCGTATTTTCGGCCTCTTCGAACGATTGCACGGCGCGCAGGCCTTTGAAGGCACCGGCGTCGGTCTGGCCATCGTCAAACTGGTCATGGACAAGCACGGCGGGCGCGTCTGGGCGGAATCCACGCCGGGACAGGGCGCAGCCTTCTACCTGGCCTTTCCACAGGCCATCTCCTGATGCGAATTTTGATCATTGACGACGAAGAATATGTGCGGCTCGTCCTGGAGCAGACGCTCCGGGAACAGGGCTGTGATGTCCTGACGGCGGCGGGGGGGCAGGCCGGCCTCGACTGTCTCACCACCGCCTCCGTCGATTGCGTGATCACCGATCTGCGCATGCCTGGCATGGACGGGCGGGCCGTGTTGCGATGGATCAAGGAACGGCAACCGGACATCGACGTGATGGTGCTGACCGGCCACGCGGACGTGAAAGACGCCGTGGAGGCCATGAAGGACGGCGCCTGGGATTTTCTGGTGAAGGAAACGCCCTTCGACGCGGCCTCGGTCACGGCGGCCCTCGCCAAGCTCAGAACGATGCGGGCCCTCCGGCAGGAAAATTTGGCGGCGCGACACGGCGGGTTTCTGAGGGACACCATTGTCGAAGGGCTCAGCCCCGCCTGGCAGCGGCTGAAGACCCTCATCACGCAGGTAGCCCCGTCCAACGCGCCGGTGCTGATCCAGGGAGAAACCGGATCGGGCAAGGAAGTGGTGGCTCGGCTCCTCCATGCGCTGAGCCGCCGGTCAACGAGGCCGTTCCTCGCCGTGAATTGCGGGACCGTGAGCCGGGAACTGTTGGAGAGCGAACTCTTCGGCCATGAGAAGGGCGCCTTCACCGGCGCCGGTTCCGCCAAGTCCGGCCTCATTGCGGCGGCGGACGGCGGCACCCTGTTCCTCGACGAAATCGGCGAGATGCCGGGCCCCATGCAGGTGGGGTTGCTGCGCTTTCTGGATCGCGGCGAATTCCGGCCCGTGGGGAGCACGCGCACGCTCCATGCCGACGTCCGGGTCCTCGGCGCCACGAACCAGGACGTGCAGGAATTCGTGCTGCAAGGGCGCTTCCGCGACGATCTGTTCTATCGCATCAACACGGTGACCCTGCGGGTGCCGCCCCTGCGCGACCGCAGGGAGGATCTCCCGAAGCTGGCTGAACATCTGCTCCATAGCCTGCGGGTCCCTGGCACCCACAAGCGAAGCCTCTCGCCGGAGGCCCTGGAGCAACTCGCCGCCCACCACTGGCCCGGCAACGTCCGCGAGCTGCGCAATGTGATCGAACGCATCATCCTGACAAGTCCCGGCGCCGGCCCCATCACCAGGGAAGAGGTCCTCGCCCTGTTGCCGCCATCACCTCTTCGCACACAGGGGGAGGACACCACTCTCCCGCTCGACGAGATCGAGCGCCGGCACATTCTACGCGTGCTCGACTCCTGCGGCGGGAACAAGACCCAGGCTGCGAAGACGCTTCAGATCGACTACAAGACCTTGCTGGCCAAACTCAAGCGCTACGGCGTGGACTCAGCGGAAGGTCAAGGTTGAGGCTAAGGATGGGCAGGCCGTTGCGACTTCCGAACCCTAACCCCCTGCCTCGGCCTAGAGCCTTCACGAGCACTCGCCGGCACGACGGGGTCAGGTTCTCCTGCCGATAGCGGGAAGCATGGCGTTCGCGCACTATGCCATGAGCAAATATCGATTTGAGATAGGCTCTCCTTCTTATCTGCCCGCCAGAAAGTCCACCTGCCGCCAGGCTTCGTAGAGCACCAAGGCGACGGTGTTGGAGAGATTGAGGCTCCGGCTTCCCGGCACCATCGGAACCCGGATTCGTTGTTGCGCAGGTACGCTGCCGAGGATCTCGGGCGGCAATCCTCTCGTTTCCGGGCCAAAGACAAATGCATCACCGGCGACATACTGATTCAAGTCGTACCGCTGGGCACCCTTGGTGGAGACGGCGAAGAGACGGCTATCCTTGAGACATGTCGCGCAATCGGCCCAGGTCTCGTGAACGGTGATCGTGGCGAATTCGTGGTAGTCCAGCCCCGCCCGCCGCAGGAGCCGATCCTCCAACGTAAAGCCCAACGGCTTGACCAGATGCAGCTTGGCTCCGGTATTGGCGCAGAGACGGATGATGTTGCCGGTGTTCGAGGGAATTTCCGGCTGGAAGAGAATGATGTCGAACATGGTGCAGGGTATTGGCAGAGGCGCCGGCTGGCCAGTCTACTTCAAGAGCCTACCAGCCCCCAAGAGGGATCTCGCACAGCTCATATGCAGGGTAGAGGGAACGGATGTGGACGCAGTGAGGACCTGCAAGGCTCAGGTGTCAGGCTTGGCCGCGCGAGGCGAACTTATTCTTTGGTTCCTCCCTTGCCCACATTATTCATGGCGGTTCGTGACGAAACCGCCATGACGCCACGCGAGACGGGCACGCGGAGCCACGAGGAAGGAAGGCATACTTGAAACAGTATGTCGACCGACCGAGCGGCGAGCCTGCCCGCTTGGCTGCGGGAACCCGGCAGCCAAGCTTGTCGCAGCGGCGTATCGGCGGTTGCAGTAGAAGCGGTCATGAATAATGTGGGCTAGGGCGCCGTGGTCTCATCCTGGGCAACATGGCCCTTCATGGATTTTTCTACGATATTGCGCTCAATCTCCAAGGCAATGACGCGGGCGAGCTGGTCCGCGGAAAGCGCGCCCATGGGCAATCCCTTTGTATCTGCATAAAACGGATCGTCCGGCGCGGCAGTCCGCTAGATATTCACCAAGATCTTGGCCGGTTGAACCGACCGCTCTCGCTCCCCCACCAACACCGATTGCTCCTCCGGGAGCACGCGCGTTCTCGTGGCCCAATCCCGCTGGTCGATCTTCACGAACGACACGTTCCAGATTTTGCCGTTCAACAGGCTCCTCACCGCTTTCGGAGTCTGCTTCTCAAAGAGGGACCGCGTACGATCGTCTGCAGAGCCTCGCGGATCCGAATGTCATAGAGCTTGATCGTGGAATCCGGCTGCGCCGGCTGAACCAGCTTGGTGGTCCCGACCTCGTAAAACGGCTGCCCCTCCAGACTTTTCTGATCATCCACGGTGGTCAGATAGCTCCCGAACAACTGCTGCAGGAGACGCGCCCGCTCTTGTCCCGACAGCTCCCCGATCTCTCTGTTGGTGCGGATCGGGG
>DATIBM010000346.1:0-6819 GCA_035457545.1 Nitrospiraceae bacterium | reverse complement strand
GATTCCGGACAGCGATGCGCGCCATGCGCAGCTCGTGGAAATTCGCAAGGCCGCGGACCGGGGCGCCGGTCTGACGCAACAGTTGCTGCTCTTCAGCCGCGGCCAGGCGGTCCAGCCCAAAGTCGTGGACCTGAATGCCGTGCTGGAACGCATGCTCGAAATGGTGCAGCGGCTGGTCGGGGAAGACGTGCAGATCACGACGACGCTTGCCGAGCAGCTCTGGCCGGTGAAGCTCGACACGGGGCAGCTTGAGCAGGTCATCGTCAATCTGGCCGTCAACGCCCGCGACGCTATGCCACAGGGGGGACACCTCTACATTGAAACCATGAACGTGTCGAACAAGGCGGACAAGACGGCCCCGGCCGTGCGGCTGATCGTGCGCGACACCGGATGCGGGATGGATGAGCAGACGAAGGCGCAGGTGTTCGAGCCGTTCTTCACCACCAAGAAACCGGGGAAAGGCACCGGGCTTGGGCTGGCAACCGTGCACGGCATCATCACCAAGAGCGACGGAACGATCCAGGTGCAGAGCGCGCCGGGCCAAGGCAGCACCTTCATCATTGAATTTCCGCGCCACGAGCTGCAGCCGCCCGCCGAGCGGGAGGTGCGGCGTCCTTCCGCCCCATCCGGCACGGAGACGATCCTGTTGGTGGAAGATGCGGCCACGGTCCGCCAGTTGTTGCGGGAAGTGCTTCGCTCCGCGGGCTATTACCTGCTCGAGGCGTCGGACGGGGTCGAGGCGCTGGAGCAGAGCCGGCACCATGAAGGTCCGATCCATCTGATGATCACCGATGCGGTGATGCCCCGCATGGGAGGACGCCAGTTGATGGACGAAATCCGTGTCGCCCGGCCGGACATTCAATTCCTGCTGATGTCCGGCTATATGAACGAACGGGCGGGGCGCCAAGGCAACGTGCAGATCGACGTGCCGTTTATCCAGAAGCCCTTTTTGCCGTCGGACCTGCTTCGGACGGTCCGTCAGGTATTGGATCGATCCGGCGAGTCGAAGCCAGCCCCGAATCGGCTGTAAAGGGAGGCTGGCGCCGTGGATCGGAGAGTCCGGAGGCGATCGCCGCGAGCACAATTCTTCTACGAGCCAGGGAGAGTGCATGTGGTACCGAGCCGTTCTCGCCATGGTCATGTCGATGGTCTTGTTGGCGACCGGCGTCGCGGGTGCGGCCGACGGACTGGATGTCGTGACGATGAAGGACGGCAGCGTCATCTATGGCGAGATCGTCGATCTCAACGCCGGCACCCTTCGCATCAAAACGGGGTTCGGCGGCGGAGACGGCATAATGGCCGTCAAGTGGGCGGATGTGACGCAACTGACGTTGGGCAAGGGCGGCTCATTCACGACCAAAGAAGGGACCATCATTCAGGGACAGGCCCTGCCGGGCAAGCCGGGAACCTTGATGCTCAAGGCGCAGCCCCTCTCGGCGCCGGTGGAAGTGCCGATCGAGTCGGTGTCCGCCATCAACGTCCCGCCGGTGCAGTTCACGGGAAATGCGACGGTCGGCATCTCCGGCACCAGCGGGAATGCGGAGTTCAAGAACATCAGCGCCTTGTTTGACTTCGTGGCCAGGGGCGACAAGCTCCGGCTCAGCCTGATGGGACGGTACATCTACGGCGAAACCTCCGGCCAGGTCGTGGCCCGGAACGCGCTGGGAACGATCAAGCTCGACTTCTTCCTCACCAAGCGATTTTATTGGTTCGCCAACGCCTACTTCGAGCAGGATACCTTCCAGGACCTGAAACTCCGCACGGCGCTCGGCACCGGCCCCGGCTATCAATTCATCGACAAGGGCGATTTCGGCGGGATCTTTTCGGAGCTGACGTTCTATGCGGAAGGCGGCGTGGCCTACTTCAACGAAGACTTCCGAACGCCGGCGCGCGAGGACAAGAGTTCGGTCCGAGCCCGCTGGGCCGTGAATCTGAACTGGCCGATTGTGAAGGACCGGATCGCGATCTATCACAATCATGAGGGATATCCGTCGCTGGAAAATTCGAAGGATTTCTATATTCTCACGAACACGGGCGCCGCCCTGAACGTCAACGCGCACTTCATCATCAAGCCTCAAGTGACCTGGCGGTACAACAATTCGCCGGCGTCCGGGACGACCAAGTCGGACACCATTTATCTCATCACCTTCGGATACGCGCTGTGAAGAAGGAGGAAGATCCCGTCGGCTTCGGCCCGGATGACCGCGCAGCCCACGCACCCCCACCCTCAAGGAGGTAGGTCATGCTGAAAGAATTCAAAGAATTCGCCATGAAGGGCAACGTGCTCGACATGGCGATCGGCGTCATCATCGGCGGGGCGTTCGGGAAGATCGTGTCCTCACTGGTCGGCGACGTGCTGATGCCGCCGCTCGGGCTGCTGTTGGGCAAGGTGGATTTCTCCAGCCTCTTTCTCAACCTCTCCGGCCAAGACTATCCGTCGCTGACCGCCGCGAAAGCGGCCGGAGCGCCAACCTTGAACTACGGGGTGTTTCTCCAGACGGTATTCGATTTTGTGATCATCGCCTTCGTGATTTTTCTGCTGGTCAAGCAGGTCAATCGGCTCAAGAGCGCGCCTCCGCCGGCCCCGGCCGCCCCGCCGGAACCGTCCAACGAAGAAAAACTGCTCACCCAGATTCGAGATCTCTTGAAGGAGCGCCGCTAGCGGGAAGCCAGCACAGGCTCACGCGCATGCCCCGTGGCCAGTTCGAGTTCTGGCGTCACGTCGGCAGGAAGGTCGATCTCAGGACGCCTCTTTATCCAGGCCTTCTCTGCGGTCGCCCGTGCTCGACCTGGTGAGCAGAATGTGCGTGGATTGGAGGCCGACGATGGTCTTGGCGTCGCGGATCTCGCCTGAATGAATCATCTCGACCGCTTTCGTGATCGGCATCTCCACGACCTCCAAGACTTCATCCCGGTCGAGTTGCTGCCGCCCCGCCGTCAAGCCGGTGCCCAAATAGACATGGATGACCTCGTCGGTAAAGCCCGGCGCCGTGAAGATGCTGGAGAGCAGTCGGAATCGCCCGGCGCGATAGCCGATTTCTTCTTCCAGTTCCCGTTCTGCGCAACGCAGCGGGTCTTCGCCCTGGTTGAGTTTGCCGGCCGGGATTTCGTAGATGAAGCCGCCGGCGGCGTGGCGAAACTGTCGGATCAGGATCACGGTGCCGTCATCCTTCAGCGGCACGACGGCCGAGGCTCCGGGATGGCGGATCACCTCCAGATCGACTGTCACGCCGTTGGGGAGCGCGACGGTATCCACGTTCAGGACCACCACACGGCCGCGATAGATATGTTTCGTCATGGCGCCTCGTCGTTGAAAGGAAGGGGGAGATCCCCTGCTGAGATGGCCAGACCGTACCCCGTCCGGCCGAGGAACGCAATCTGAATTCATCGGGATCAAGCGGATGTCGGGCTAGGCGGGGCGGGTGTGCCTGTAGAAGGGCGGCTTGACCACGACCGCGGGGAACGCCTTCCCGCGAATGTCAATGACCAGGGAAGTGCTCTGCGTCGCGTGGGCCGGCGAAACATAGCCCATCCCGATGCCCTTTTGGAGGAGGGGCGAAAGGTTCCCGCTCGTCACCTCCCCGATCCGGTCGCCGTTCGTGTGGGCTGAGCGGATGGCGCAGCCATGGCGTGGGACGCCCTTTTCCAGCAATTCGAAGGAGACCAGCCGGCGAGTCGTGCCTTGCTGCTGCTGTTGTTGGAGGACAGAGCGGCCGATGAACTCTCCCTTTGTCATCGCCACGGCCCATCCGGCGCCCGCTTCCAACGGCGTGGTCTCCTCTGAGATGTCGTTTCCGTACAGGAGATAGGCCATCTCCAGGCGGAGCAGGTCTCGTGCGCCGAGGCCGGCGGGCTTGAGGCCCGAGGCCGCGCCCTTTGCCAGCAGGGCTTCCCACAGCCGAAGCGCATGGGTAGCCGGGACGTACAATTCATAGCCGAACTCTCCCGTATAGCCGGTCCGGGCGATGAGACAACGGACATCAAGCAGGGTGGTCTCAAGGCAGTGGCGAAGCTTCAACGATTCCAATCCTGCGATGCCGAAGGCCGACATGATGTCGCGGGAAGCGGGGCCTTGAATCGCCAGTTGCGCCAACTCATTCGAACGGTCCTCAATGCGACAGTCGGCCCCTGCCCGTCCCTGCTCCCCTAACCACGAGACGATTTTCTCCCGGTTGGAGGCATTGACGCAGAGCAGAAACTCGTCCTCCGCCAGCCGGTAGACGAAAATGTCATCTTTGATGCCCCCACGCTCGTTGCAGAGCATGGAATAGTGGGCCTGCAACGGGGAGAGCGCCGCGACATCGTTGGTCGCCACCCGTTGGAGAAAGGGGACTGCGCCGCTCCCCCGCACCCCTATGCGGCCCATGTGGCTCACGTCGAAGAGGCCGGCTCGCGACCGGACGGCCTGGTACTCGTCCACAACCCCGGAATATTGGATCGGCATCTCCCATCTGGCGAAATCGACCATCCGGCCTCCGGCGGAGACGTGAGCGGTGTACAGCGGGGTCCGTTGCATAGGGTTGTGAAGGGATAAGGTCGATTAAGGAACCGTGGTCATTGCCGATCCACCTAACGCACTTCGAGCAATTCCACATCGAACAGCAGGGTGGCGTTGGGCGGAATGACGCCCCCGGCCCCGCGGGCGCCGTAGCCCAGATCTGGGGGGATCGTCAGCTTGCGCTTGCCGCCGACCTTCATCCCAGCCACTCCTTCGTCCCACCCCTTGATGACCCGGCCGGCCCCCAATGGGAAGGAAAAGGGTTGGCGCCGGTCAACGGAGCTATCGAACTTTGTGCCGTCGGTGAGCCAGCCGGTGTAGTGGACGGTTACGAGACTGCCGGTGACGGCGAGGTCACCGGAGCCGACTTGAAGGTCCACATACTTGAGCCCGGACGGGGTCGTGATCTCCTGTGCGGATGTCATGGGTGGGTCACCTTTCTTGTCTTCTGCGTCCGCGGGACCGGTGCCGGAGATGAGGGCGCCCAGCAGTGCACCAACCATAAGAAGAGATAAAGTTTTCATCACGCTCGCTCCTTGTTCGCGTGTCGCCGCTGTCCGATCGTTCAGGCTGGGGAGCAGATTACGGAGGGATCCTTCGGTTGTGGGGACGGACATCAGGGGGGGTTACGGGTCCGGCTCGGAGAACAAGGCAATGCTGGCCGTATATCCATGGAGGAAATTATGCGTCCCGACCGGTCCGATCTCGCCCTGACAGAAGAATCCGCTGACCGGGATGGCTCCAAACCGATTGTGCACGGTCTCGGCATCGTGGTGCAAGTGCCCAAAGAGATGGTGGCCGCGGCCGCAGCAACTGAAGATCAGACCGCCCTTCGGCGCCAGCGTCGCTCGGTTCTGCTCGGCGGCCAGCATCAAGTTCAAATCTTCGCTGGCCGATTCGGCATCCCGCAGATGAAACTGCACCGTTTGGCCCTCTTGGACCGTGTCCCCCACGGCGATCGAGCCGGAATTGCGGTCGGCTCCCAGGATATTGCGCACGAGAAAGTCGCCCCGGTCGAACCGCTCGCGATGCTCGTCCATCGCAATGCCCAGATGCAAGGCCCGCTGCGCATGCTGCTTTTCATCCTCGGTCAGCGAGTCGAAAGCCTGCTGAAGTTGGTCCAGCGCCGGCGCGCCGCCCAACTCGTAGATCACGTTATGATCGGCTCTCGTCACGATATACCGCTCGCCGATCGGCCGGCAGCCCTGCGAAATCACGGTATGGACGCTGACGGGTCCTGAGAGGAGGACCCCCACCAGGCCCCGGTCGAACACGCGGTCGTCCAGGATCAGCCGATGCTCTCCCGGTTCGCGCCCTCCGCCGGCCAAGCCGCCGATCGCCCGTATGCTCGGATAGAGATCGTGCAGGGAATCCAACGAGTCCTTCACCGGCGTCGTAAAGGGGTCTGCCAGCATCAAGAGCAGCGGCGAGTCCCGGTCCAGGTTTTCGCTGGACGATTCGGCTTCGAAGGGCCAGTCCGGGATGCCGGACTCGGCGTCGTCGCCGTCGAACGGCAGATGGACCGGGTTCATGCGCACGCCGGGCAACCGAGCGGCCCAGAGGGTGACGGCCGGCGCCTCTTCAAATTCCTGGCCCTGCGCGATGATGCCTTCGCCCGTGCATCCGATCAGGACCGTCGATTTCACCACGGAACGGATCGCGGAAAGCAACCGGTCCGCGGTCGCCGCATAGTGTCCCGAGAAAAAGAGACAAGCCAGATCCGGCTGGTCCGTGCCCAAGGAATTCCGCACCGAGCGCGCGACGTCTTCCCCGGCATCCTCCGCGGACATCCGGTGGGACAGGGCCGAGGCGAATCGCAAGGTCGTCTTTTGAGCGGTCGTCGTCATGGACAGGGATCGAGCCATGGGCCGTGGGTTACAGATCGGGATTCACGCGCGCGGGCCGCTCCTCGCGGAGCTTTTTGTAATAGCGCCACATGTAGGAATGGTAGTCGTCGAGTTGGGCCAGCAGGTAGTGCAGCTCCGTCGGGTCTTCCGATTCGATGGCTCGAATCAGGCGGGTCTGAAGAAAACCGGCGAACGCCTGGGTTTTCTCCAGGGCGGTGAGTAACCGGAGGCCGCCGCCGATCTGATAGTCTCCCATCATCGTTGCTGCAGGACGAGCCGAATGGTCCTGAGCTTAGCCCTGCATCAGGAACAATTGCAAGTCTGGTCGTCCTTTGTGTCAAGCCCAAATAGAAATGTCCTCTTCTTCCCCAAGTAGAAATGTCCGGGTTATGTTCCGGCTGCCGCCGCGTGTTGTCCTCTGTCTGGCAGCCACCGCTTGCGCCACGGATGATCCGCCGCCGGCTTGATCGGGCG
>DATIBM010000345.1:0-15474 GCA_035457545.1 Nitrospiraceae bacterium | reverse complement strand
CCGAGGCCGGAGGCCTTCAGGCCCTCGCCGGTGTTGCTGACCGGCCTCACCGTGACCGAGGTGCTTGCGACCGGCGCCTTCGCCGTGCAGATGTGGGCACAGCGCGTTGTGCCGGCTCACCAGGTGGCGCTGATCTTTGCCTTGGAACCGGCGTGCGCCGCCTGGTTGTCCTCGCTGTTCCTCGGGGAGCAGTTGGATAGCCTGGGATGGATCGGGAGCGGATGCATCCTGGTCGCGACCCTGTTGGGGACGATCTGGGGTCGCGAATCCGGCCCGACAAGAGAGCCGGCGGCCGGGGCGCCGACATAGATGCAGGGAGACCGATGGCGCAAAAATTCGGAAACGGACGGTGGGTGCGTGAAGGCTTCCTCGATAATCGTGTCCCTGGACTTGTGACCGGCCGGATCTATCTCGCAGGAATCGAGTGGGTCGATCTCTGTCTCGCGGGGGACTTCAAGGGCGAGATCGCGGGCTGCGCGATCCGGCTGAGGAACAGGCGGTATGAGGACGATGACATGGCGGAGCAGGTCCTGGCCGATTTTGAGCTGCCGCAAGTCGGGACGGTGAGCTTGATCTCGTTCGATCCCCATCCGCTCCTCCAACCCCATCCGTACATCGAATGGTTTTCTGATCGTAAGAATCACTACCGGATCGAACTGGAGGTTGGCGATGCCTGGGTGGTGACGCCGGACGAAGCCGCCGGGCTCGACGCCGATAGCCGGCGGATACGGGAAAGCTTGGGCGCATCCTGCCGCGCAGGCGGCGCAGAGGATGAAACCGATTGGGTGTAGGACCGTCGGTGGGCGACGAAATGGAACGGGACAGGAGACGCTAGACCGCGACCGCCTCTTCCTGCGGCCGTGAATCGCGGACATGGGCCGGGACCGGCCGCAGATCCCAAATCAATCCGCACCACGACATCGCCTTCAGAATGTAATAGGAGATGTCGATTTCCCACCAATAGAAGCCCTGCCGGGCAGAGGCCGGATAGTAGTGATGGTTGTTGTGCCAGCCTTCGCCGAAGGTGATGAGGGCGAGGAAGAAATTGTTCCGGCTGAAATCCCCCGTTTCATACCGTCTGGAGCCCCAGCGGTGAGCAAGGGAGTTGATCGTATAGGTGCAGTGGCTGACGAGCACCGTCGAGAGAAAGAACCCGACGATCAGCATCTGCATGCCTGACGTGCCCAGTGCCGGCCACAGCGCGTTCAAGCCGACGCCAAAGAAGAACGTAAGCGTGCCGAGCGCGATCGGGATGACCAGGTCGAATCGATCGAGCCAACGAAGTTCGGGATACTTGGCAAGATCGTTGACGGCTTTCACATCGGTCGGCGTATTGATCGGGGCGAGAAACCACCCGGTGTGGCTCCACAGAAAGCTGTTGGTGATCGGCGAATGCACGTCCGACTGTTGATCCGACACGCGGTGGTGCTTGCGATGGTGCGCCGCCCACCACAGCGGGCCGCGCTGCACGGCCGAGGCTCCGGCCAGGCCAAAGAGGAACTGGCAGGGGCGCGAGGTCTTGAACGTCTTATGGGAAAAATAACGATGGTAGAAGCCGGTGATGGCGAACATGCGCAGGCCGTACAAGAACAGCGCCACCAGCACAGCCGGCCAACTCAGGCCCACCCAAAACACGCCGAGACACATGAGGTGCATGATGATGAAGGGCACGGCTTGAACCCAATCGACACGGTAGGGGTCCTGGTTCGGATTCGGATGCTTGGGTTGCCACGAGTCGAACCAATACACCGGAATGCGCAGGACCGACCAGATGCCTTGCGTGAGCTGTGTGATCATTCGTTGTCTCCCAGGCTCTCTCATTCAGACAGAGGCACAACCCGACTCGCACGCTGTTATACAGGGGCGCCAGATCTGTGGCGATGGACCCGATCAACCAAGGGGGGCCACGTAACGGGCAGCGGTCACCTGGATGTGGTGAACGGCAGTCTTCGACACTATTGGGGCATTTATACAGGATGGTGGGCTGAAGTCAACCCCTTTTCCCCAGGTTTTGATGAAAAAAGTACGCATAGGCCCTTCTGAGACGGGTCTTTCAGATGGAGGGACGGGACCCGACTATTGTCTTATCTTTCATCATACCATGAATCGGATCGGATTTGCGTCGGCCTATTCCGGGATTTTCAGTGAGCATAGGACGGCCGCGCAAGTTGATCCAGCATAAGTGAGAACCGGTCGATGCAGCGGATCAGCACATGCTGATGTCGAGCGGCCGGGCCGGTTGACTAACCGATTGAATTGACTCGCCGCCGGCTCCCTCTCTAGAATGCGCGCGGGATCCAGCCGCGCGATACACGAGCTATGAATGACCGATTTTTGAAAGCCTGTCGCCGCGAAGCGGTCGATTGCACTCCGGTCTGGTTTATGCGCCAGGCGGGACGGTATATGCCCGAGTACCAAAAGGTCCGGGCCAAACATTCCATTCTGGAGGTGTGCAAGACGCCGGAGTTGGCCGCCGAGGTCACGCTCCAGCCGATCGAGCGGTTTCCGCTCGACGCCGCTATTATCTTCGCCGACATCCTGCTGCCGTTGGAGGCCATGGGGCTGTCGCTCGAATTCGCCGAAGGAGAAGGACCGGTCATCCATAATCCCGTCCGCGACCGCAATGGGGTGGATCGGCTTCGCGTCACCGATGGGCAGGCCCTCACCTACGTGGCTGACGCCGTGCGGGTGGCGCGCCGGGCTCTCAATGACCGGGTCCCCTTGATCGGATTCGCCGGCGCCCCCTTCACCCTGGCCAGCTACGCCATCGAAGGAGGCGGGTCGCGCAACTACATCCTGACCAAACAGTTCATGTATCGGGAGCCGGAGGCCTGGCACCGGCTGTTGGACAAATTGGCGCGGGAGGTCACCGGGTACCTGCGACAACAGATCCGTGAAGGAGCCCAGGCCATTCAACTGTTCGACAGTTGGGTCGGCTGCCTCTCCCCCGGCGATTATGCCGAGTACGTGCTCCCGCATGTCCAGGTGATCTTCGAAGGATTGAAGCGGGAGATCGTCCCGCTCATCTACTTTGGAACCGGGACCAGCACCTTGCTCCGGCTGATGCGGGACGCAGGGGGCACGGTGATGGGGCTGGACTGGCGCATCCCGCTGGATGAAGGATGGGCGATGGTCGGGCCTGAGATCGCCGTGCAGGGGAACCTCGATCCGGTGGTGCTTTTTGCACCTCTGGGCGAAATCGAGCGCCGGGTGGAGGATATCCTCCGCCGAGCGGGAGGCCGCCCCGGTCATATCTTCAACCTCGGCCATGGGATCCTGCCGGGCACGCCGATGGATCATGTCGCCGCGGCGATCGACATGGTGCACAAGTTGAGTCAACGGTAACGAGCGTCATGCGTCAACCGTCATTCGACAAGCGGATAGTCTGTGGTCTGATATCGAATGACGAATGACCATTGACGAATGACGAGGCGTTCAGGATGTCGGATCGACAACAACCGATCGCGATTCTCCTTATGGCCATGGGGGGGCCCGATTGCCTGGAGAATGTGGGGCCCTACCTCAAGGAAGTGAGAGGGGGCCGTCCGACGCCCCCGGATTTAGTCGAGGAGATCCGCGAACGGTATCGGGTCACGGGCGGGCGTTCGCCGGTGCTTGATGTCACGCGTGAGGTGGCCAAGCAGCTTGAAGACCGGCTGAATCGGTTGGGCGGATCACCGTATCGCGTCTACGTCGGACTTCGACATTGGCATCCCTTCATCAAGGACACCTTTGCCACATTGCTGCGTGATCGACCGGAGCAGGTCATTGCCGTCTGTATGGCGCCCCAATATTCCAGCCTCAGCATTGGCGCTTATATTCACAAGGTCGAAGAGGCCAGGGCATCCCTGGGGGCCGACTGTCCGGTCAGTTATGTGAAGAGCTGGCATCGGCATCCGCGGTTGATCGCCGCGATTGCCGAGAACATCGAAGCCGGCCTCCGAAACTTTCCGGCCGAGCGCCGCGGAACAGTGCCGATCCTGTTCACCGCGCACAGCTTGCCGGAGCGGATTCTGGAGATGAAGGATCCCTATCCCGACGAGGTGCAGGGCACGATGGACGAAGTCTGCGCCCTGGTACACCAGCCGGTCGTACGGCTGGCCTACCAGAGCCAGGGGCGGACCGTCGAGAAATGGCTGGGGCCGCCGGTCGAGGCGGTTGTGGAGGAATTGTACGCCGCCGGCCATCGCGACCTCCTGGTGGCGCCGATCGGTTTCCTGTGCGACCACGTCGAGGTGTTATTCGATCTCGACATCGAGCTGAAGCACGTAGCTACTGCGAAGGGGATGCGCCTGGAGCGGATTCCCATGCTGAACGCCTCCCCGGCCCTGATCGATACGCTAGTCTCCGTCGTGCTAGATCACGACGCGGTACCGGCAGCCTGATCCTCTCCGTGACACCCGGTCTTCGGACAGTCGTGGTCGTGGGTGGAGGGGTCGCGGGTCTTTCCGCCGCCTTCGAACTCACCAAACTGGCGGCGAACCGCAATCTGCCCCTGGCCTGTCGGGTGCTGGAATCCGCCCCGACCTGGGGCGGGAAGATCGTGACCCATCGGACCGGAGGCCTGCTCATCGAGGCAGGACCCGATTCCTTTCTCTCTCAGAAGCCGTGGGCGATCGAACTCTGTCGGGAACTCGGCCTCGGCGATCAACTGATCAACACCAACGACGAACACCGCAAGGCCTTCGTCTATTCGCGGGGGCGGCTCCGCGAATTGCCCGAGGGGCTGGTGGTGATCGTCCCAAGCAAGTTGGGGCCGTTTCTGCGGAGCGGCCTCCTGTCCTGGAGCGGGCTGGCCCGCATGGGACTGGAATGGGCCGTGCCGAGGCGGCGGATCGGCGCCGATGAATCGCTGAGCGGGTTTTTTCAACGCCGGTTCGGACGGGAAGCGACGGATCGCTTGATCGAGCCGTTGATGGCCGGGATCTACGCCGGTGATGCGGCGCAGATGAGCATTCAGGCGACGTTCCCCCGGTTTCCCGAACTGGAGCAACAATGCGGCAGCCTGATCCGGGGCCTGCTGGCCAAACGATCGTCCGGATCGGAGCCGGCCGATGGACGTCCGAAGCCCTCGCTGTTTGTGACGCTCCGTCACGGGTTGAGCGAACTTGTGGACGCCCTGGTGAAGCGGCTTGCCGCCGCCGGAATCGGCTTGCAGACGGGTGTGGCGGTCGAGGCGCTGCGGGTGCGGTCCCGCGAGGCGGGGCGATGGGTCTATGATCTCCTGCTGTCCGACGGGAGCCGCATAGCCGCCGATGCGGTGATCCTGGCCGTCCCGGCCTTTGCGTCCGCCGATCTGGTCCGAGCCCTGAGCCCTTCGGCCGCGGCCTTGCTGGATCAGATTCCCTATGCCTCGACGGCGACGATTTCGTTGGCCTATCACTCGGAGGAGGTGCGGTCGGCAATTCAGGGATTCGGCTTTGTCGTGCCTCGCGTCGAGCAGCGGCCATTGCTGGCTGCGACGTGGACTTCGCTCAAGTGGGCGGACCGAGCGCCGGCGGGACAGGCGCTGGTCCGATGCTACCTCGGCGGAATCGGCAGGGAGGCCAGCCTGGCCGGGAGCGACGAGGATCTCGTCAGCCGTTCGCGGGAGGAGTTGGCCGCCCTCGCTGGAATCAAGGCGCAACCGACCTATGTCGAAGTGAACCGATGGCATCGCGGGATGCCTCAATACACGGTGGGGCATCTGGACCGGCTGACGCAAATCGAGGCCGGCTTGAGCCGTTATCCCGGCCTCGTGCTCACGGGAGCGGCCTATCGCGGTGTCGGGATTCCCGATTGCATCCGCGAAGGACAGGCGAGCGCGGGACGGATTGCAGATTATCTTGCCGGCAAGCGGAATTGACGATCGTCTTGCCAGTTGGGCATGGGCAGAATTGTCGAGATCAAGGAGTGGAGTGACCCATGGCTGAACCGTTCAGCATTCTGAATGTCAGCGGACCCTTTCGAGAACCAAGAGAGGCCGCGTTTTCCTATGACTATTCGATTCAGCGGCCGACTTGGCCGACGCCCCATGCCGTCCGGGTCAAGATCGGCATTCCGAACGAACTGGACCCGATCAAGCAACGGTTATTGGGAACCGTCCAGGGCACGGCCGGGCAACAGGTCGTCTTGAATACCACCCTCACTCGCCGGATTGCCGACTTTAAACTCCAGCTTGCCAATGAAGAGGGGCTGTTGGGAGGACGGCAGGATGCGTTGGTGGGGCCATTCAGCGGACCCTTGGCGCATCTGTTGCCGAAGCTGGAAGGCTGGGCGACCGAACAGCAGGAGGCGCTGAGGGAGGAAATCCGGCAGCGAACCAAACTGAATCTCTAAGACTATAAGAAGTCCGCGGCTCAGGATCGCTGCCGGATCTAACGGTCTGTCAGAAGATTGGCTTGTAGTTTTTCGAATGAACGCCCGACTCGTCGGCAAACCCCAGCGAGGCCCGGTCCGGGTGATCGCTGTTGTTCAGGTTGATCTGATACCGGCCTCGAACCTGCTCCATCGCTACTTCAAATGGGATGGCCGACGGATAGAGGCCGCCGGGGGCATGGGCGCCGAGGGCCAGGGTGCCGACCACTTCCGGCGTGGCGTAGGTCGGGTCGCTGAACAGGTAGATGTCGGCGATCGCATGGTCTCCAAGCGTATTGCCGGGCGTGGTGGCCGGGAGCAGGCTGGTCAGGCTGTTATCCATCCGCTTGGCGTGAAAATCCTTTAAGAGACTGATGATCTGGCTGTTGGTCGCCTCCGGCGGAATGATCAAGCTGATGGCCTTGTATTCCGGCACCGTGGCATGGACGCGGAAGATAACCGCGCTCGCCTCGTCGTCCAGATGGCTGCTGCCGATTTCCGGTTTGCCCAGCGACGCATCCGGCCGGTCCCGCTTATTTCCCGGCGCGAAGACGAAGAAGATCAGAATCCAAAGTCCGAAGATGACGGAAAAGATCACCACGAGCGGATGGGCGCCGGCCCGCTTGCCTTCCTCATAATGGTTGAGACCCAGCGGGGGCGGGGAATCCTGCGGACTGCGCGGTCCGGCTTCTTTCGGTGGCTCCGTCATAACGGCGCGCCTGAAGGGCGAGGGGTTGCGAGAGGGGTGGCAGGAGCCTGCTCGACGGCCCGCGCGGCCTTTTTCGCGTCGGCCCAGAGGCGATCCATTTCCTCAAGGGTCATGCTGTCCAGCGACCGGCCGGCGCGCCGGGCCTCCGCCTCGATGTGGTGAAACCGATCGACAAACCGCCCCGTGGCCAGACGGAGCGCATCCTCCGGGTTCACGGCGAGTTTGCGCGCGAGATTGACCAGCGAAAACAAGACGTCGCCGAATTCCGCTGTGATCTGCTCCTGTGAGCCGGCCCGCGCGCTGTTGTCGCCGCCCAGGTCTGCGGAGGCCGCCGCCCGCAGTTCCCGGCATTCTTCCTCGACCTTGTCGAGCACCTGCGCCGTCCCCTCGCGCGAATCCGGCCAGTCGAACCCCACGCGCGAGGCGCGCGCCTGCACTTGGTAGGCGCGGAGAAGCGCCGGAAGGGTATTCGGCACTCCATCGAGCACCGACTGCGTCCGGCCCGCCGCTTCCCGTTCTTGCTTCTTGATCTGTTCCCACTTGCCGTAGACCTCTTCCGGGCTCAGGCTGTCCTGTTCGGAATCGGGCCTATTGAACACGTGCGGATGTCGGCGGATCAACTTGTCCGCGAGCAAGCCCATGACATCTTCGATGGTGAATCGTCCCTGCTCGGCGGCAATCTGGGCATGGAACAAGATCTGGAGCAGCAGGTCGCCCAATTCCTCCCGCAGCTTGGCCATGTCTTGCTGATCGATCGTCTCCAGCACCTCGTAGGTTTCCTCGAGCAGATAGGGTTTGAGCGAGTCGTGGGTGTGCTTGCGATCCCAGGGGCAGCCATCCGGCGCGCGCAGGGCGGCCATGATCTGCACCAGGCGGTCGAAGCCGGTCTGCGCGGAAACGGCATCATGATGATGAGGCGGCTCGCTCATAACCGGTGGCAGGAGCTTATACCGAGTCCGGGGGGCGCTGCAATCGGTGGCGGCGTCTCGCGGTCGTCTTGCGACTCTCTATGGCCTATGCTACCGTACCCCCGCTGAATTGGGCCGTTGATCGCAGGATGAAGAGCCGAGTCGAGGGAGCGAGCATGAGCGCTGAGGAAGAACGGGGGTTTGTGATCCGGGATCGTCGGGGTGAGAAACAGGCAGAGTCGTCAGGAGCGGCTCCTGAGGGACCGGCGGCTTCAGGCCGGGCCAGCGCTGGGGCTCAATCCACCGCGGCATCTCCTGCATCAGGAGTTGCCGAAGGCCATGCCGGTCACCCACCGGTTCCGGTGACCTTTTCGACCTTCGTCTTTTCGCTTGGCACCTCCGCCTTGATGTTGATGGGCGAGCGGTTGGACCCGAGCCAGCAGGAACTGCCCGTCAATCTGCCTCAAGCCAAGGAAATCATCGACATCCTTTCGCTGCTCGAGACCAAAACCAAAGGGAACTTGACGTCGGAGGAGCAGTCGGTCCTGACCGATATGCTCTATGCGCTGCGGATGAAATTCGTGGAGTTGACCTCGTCCGGCTCCGGCTCCGCTCCGCGATAAGCCCGGCGGTTCGTTCTGGTCTCGCCTGTCGGCTATGCTGCCGCTCGTTGGGCGCCAAATCGTTTGATTCCCTTCACTGTTCCGGCTACTCTGAAGAGCGAATCGTTGTCCGGCGGAGCCCTGGAACAGGAGACGCGCCCCGGATGAACCCTGTCGTCCAAGCAACATTTCCATGCCTGAATCCAACAGCCTGCCCACAGCCGGGACGTCGATCGGCCCGATGACCGGAGCGGGTCCCTCTCCGGAAAGCCGGCCGCGCCACCTGCGCCCCGTCTGGTTCGTGCTGCTTCTACTGATTCCCTGCCTGGCGCTGACGCTGTACTACTATCAATACGGGGTCCTGACCGAGAGCAGCGACGGATCGCTGGTCCCCAGCACCAGCTATGCGTTCGTGCTCCTGCTAATCAACCTCGATTTGATCGGCCTAGTGGTCTTGACCCTGTTGCTCTCACGCAACCTGATCAAGGCCTATTTCGAGCGCCGGCACCGGCTCGTGGGCTCGGGCTTTCGGGCCAAGCTGGTCGCGGCCTTCATCGGATTCTCCTTGATTCCGACCGTGCTGCTGGCCTTCGTGGCCAGCCGCGTGGTGGACAAGGCCGTGGACGTGTGGTTCAGCGACCATATCGATCACGTCATGCGCGATTCGTTTGAAGTGGCCAAGATGCACCATGCGGGCCACATGACCGTGGCGGTGAACAGCGCCCGGGCGATCAGCCAGGAAATTTTTCGCGAAGACTTGATGGCGCCGACGCAGCGCGACCTCTTGATCGCCGCCATGGCGAGGGAACGAGCCGACCACAACGTGGCGGGGGTGGAGATTTATTCGGCCAAGATGGAGACCTTGACCAAGGCCCTGGCCCCGGAGGTGCCGGGCCAGGTCATCGACCTGCCCATCGGGCAACTGGTTCTGCAGGTCATCAATACAAAGCAGGAGATGACCTCCGTACAGGAGGCCTCGAACGGCCGGCTGATCCGGGCCGGCGTGCCGATTCTGTCGAGCGCCAACCGCTCGGAGGTCGATGGGGTCGTGGTCGTCGATTCGTACCTGCCCGAATCGCTGCTCGCCAAGATGGAAGGCATCGGCCAACGGTATGCCGAATACAAACAGATGCGGGCGATGAAGAACCCGATCAAGGCCGGGGCCTATCTCTTCGTCGCGGTCGTCACGGTGATGATTCTGTTCGGCGCCACCTGGTTCGGCTTCTACGTGGCCCGCAGCATCACGGTGCCGATTCAGCGCTTGGCGCAGGCCACCGAAGCCATCGCCCAGGGCGACTTGGACGTGCATATCGAGGCGAAGGCGACGGACGAGATCGGCACGCTCGTGGAATCCTTCAACCGCATGACCACGGACCTTCGGGCCGGCAAGGCCGAGATCGAGTCGGCCAACGAATCCCTCCGCCGATCCAACGTCGAGATCGAACGACGGCGCGCCTACACGCAGACCGTGGTGGACACGATCGCCGCCGGCCTGCTCTCCATCGACCGGCAGGGGAGGATCACGACCTTCAACCCCTCGGCCGAGCGGATTCTGGGCATCTGGGGCGACCGCGTCGGGAACCGGGCGGCGAACGAGGTCTTCAAGGAGTTCAAGCTGGATCTCTTTCAAACGGCCTACGACCGCATGCTCGCCGACCAGCGGGACACCCTGTCGCTCGAAGGGCAGGTGGAGGCGCAGGGCAAGGTGCTGACCATCGGCCTCAGTTGTTCGCGCATGAAAGACGAGGCGGGCCGCGACCTCGGGTTCGTGCTGGTGTTTGAGGACCTGACGGATCTCATCAAGGCGCAAAAGGCGGCGGCCTGGCAGGAGGTCGCGCAGCGCATCGCGCACGAGATTAAGAACCCGCTAACGCCCATCCAGTTGTCGGCCCAACGGCTCCGCAAGAAGTATTTCGAGCAAGCCCCGGACTTCGACAAGATTTTCGACGAGGGCACGCAAGTCATCGTCAACGAGGTGGGCAGCCTCAAGAACATGGTCGATGAGTTCTCCAAATTCGCCCGCATGCCGGCTCCGCAAATGGCGGAAGGGTCCTTGCATGATGTGCTGCGCGAGGTTATCGCGCTGTACCAGAGCGCTCACAAGGATGTGGAGTTTCTCGCGGATTTCGACGAGGTGCTGCCGGCGCTCCGGTTCGATCGGGAGCAGATCAAGCGCGTGCTGGTCAATCTGTTCAACAATGGGATTCAGGCAATGAATCAGAAAGGCCGCCTGTGGGTGACGACCCGGTATGACGGGAAACGGCGGCGGGCCGTCGTCAGCGTGGCCGACGAAGGGACGGGCATCAGTCCAGAGGACCACGAGAAGCTGTTCATGCCCTACTTCTCACGAAAGCGAACGGGGACAGGTCTCGGCTTGGCCATCAGCCGGCGTATCATTACGGATCACGAGGGGCAGATCTATGCGGCGAACAATCAGCCGCGCGGCACGGTCTTTACGTTCGAGCTGCCGGTATAGCGAGGCGGGTCATAGGTCATTCGTCAATCGTCAACCGGTTGGGGAGGCATGGTGGTGACTCCGCGTTTGACGGATGACGTGTGACGGGTGACGATTGACGGGGGTTCAATGGCGGAATCGATTTTAATTGTTGACGACGAGGCGGCGATCCTCAATTCCCTCGGGCAGATTCTGGAAGACGAGGGGTATGAGGTCCAGGTGGCCAAGAGCGGGGTTGATGCCTTGAAGCTCATCGCCGGCGACCAGCCGGACCTGACGATCCTGGACATCTGGATGCCGGAAATGGACGGGCTCGAAACGCTGCGCCGGATCCGCGAGCAGTTTCCGAAGGCACAGGTGATGATGATGTCGGGCCACGGCTCGATCGAGACCGCGGTCAAGGCAATCAAGCTCGGCGCCTACGACTATATCGAAAAGCCGCTGTCGCTCGAAAACGTGACCCTTCGGGTCCGGCATGCGCTTGATCAGCATCGGCTCGAAGCGGAGAACCAGTCGCTCCGGACGAAGGTCGAGCGCAGATTCGAGTTGATCGGGCAGGCCCCCGCCATGCAGCGGCTGCGCGAGTTGATTGCGACGGCGGGGCCGACCAACAGCCGGGTGCTGATCGCGGGGGAGAACGGCACCGGAAAGGAGCTGGTCGCGCGCGCCATCCACCAGCACAGTCCCCGAGCCGACCGGCCCTTTGTCGCCGTCAACTGCGCCGCCATTCCGGAAACGTTGATCGAAAGCGAACTGTTCGGGCATGAGAAGGGGGCCTTCAGCGGCGCGACCTCTCAGAAGCGGGGCCAGTTCGAACAGGCGGACGGCGGAACTCTCTTCTTGGACGAGATCGGGGACATGAGCCTGGCCACCCAAGCCAAGGTGCTGCGCGCCCTGCAGGAACAACAGTTCAACCGAGTGGGCGGGACCAAGACAATCAAAGTGGACGTGCGTGTATTGGCCGCTTCCAACAAGGACCTGGCCAAGGAGATCGAGGCGGGACATTTCCGCGAAGACCTCTACTACCGGTTGAACGTCTTGCCGGTGACGGTGCCGCCGCTTCGATCGCGCCGCGACGACATTCCGCTCCTGGTCCGGCACTTCATGCAGATCCATTCCGAAGAGCAGGGCCTGAAGATCAAGCAGCTCACCCCTGCGGCCATGGAGCAATTGCAGCAGTACGACTGGCCGGGCAACATCCGGGAACTGCGCAACCTCACCGAACGGCTCATGATCATGGTGCCGGGCGCCCAGATCGACGTCGACCATGTGGCGGCCGCGCTACAGGTGAGGCCGGCCGCGCCGAGTGCGCAGGCTCCCGCGCAGCCGTCGCTGGTGCTGAAGGAATATGATTCCTTGCGCGAGGCGCGGAACGCCTTCGAGAAGGACTACATCACGCGGAAGCTCAAGGAGAATCGCTGGAACGTCTCGCGCACGGCCGACGAGTTGCGGATCGAACGGAGCCACTTACACCGAAAGATCAAGCTGCTGAACATCGATCTCAGGCCCGAGAGTTGACGATCGACGATTGGTTCCCCACCGCCGGCCCCCGTTTCATTTTCAGCGATGCCTTCAGCCGCAGGAAGGCCGGTGTTAGACTAACAGTAGTGTGGGAACGTCCAGCAGCCTGCCGTCTATGCGCCAGAATGTCGCAGTCATAGAGTTGACCCACTTCGAGGTGTCGGCGGATCGCGGATTCCTCCCGGTGCGGGACCCCCTCTCCACCTTTCCCGGCTTGCAGGATTCCCCGCTCGAAATCTTGACGCGCGAGTTGCCCAAGCTGCTGGCCGCGCGCCGGTTGCGGGACTATGTGAACAGCCACCTGGTGAGCGGGCCGGACGAGCAGGGCCGGTGGAATGAGGACGAGTACCGGGCAGCGGCCCGCATCCTGTCGTTCACCGGGCAGGCCTACGTGTGGGAACACCCTCAGCAGCCGGCTAAGAAACTGCCCCCCCATCTGGCCAAGCCCTGGCATCGGGTGTTGACGCAGTTGGGGAGGCCGCCGGTTCTCTCCTATGCCTCCTATTGCCTGGATAATTGGCGGCGGCTGGACCAAACCCGCCCGATCGAGCTGGGCAATCTCGCGCTGCTCCAGAATTTCCTCGGTGGAGTGGACGAAGAGTGGTTCGTCCTGGTGCATGTGGAAATCGAAGCGAGGGCCGGCGCCGCCCTTGCCGGGCTGGCGCGGGCGCTCCAGGCGACGCAATTGAATCAGCCGGACGAGGTGCTGCAAGGGTTGGAGGGCGCCGCGGCCGCCGTGGAGGGGATGTGTCGCACCCTCGACCGCATGCCTGAGCAGTGCGATCCCTATATCTATTTCAACCGCGTGCGGCCTTACATCCACGGATGGAAGGACCATCCCGCACTGCCTGAGGGGCTGGTCTATGAGGGAGTGGAGGCCTATGGCGGCAAGCCCCAGCAGTTCCGGGGAGAGACCGGGGCACAGAGTTCCATCGTGCCGACGCTGGACGCTGCGCTCGGCGTGGTGCACGCGGATGACCCGCTGCGCCAGTACCTGATCGAGATGCGGACCTACATGCCGCCCCGGCATCGCGCCTTCATCGAAGCCTGGGAGCAGTTGCGAGATCGCCAGGGACGCTCACAATTGTATCGGTATGCCCTGGACAGACGGCAGGGCGAGCCTCGGCTCTGGGACCGATTTCGCGCCTGCGTGCAGGCGCTCTGCCGGTTCAGGCAGACGCACCTGGACTATGCCGATCGGTACATTCAGCGGCAAAGCCAGCGGACATCGAGCAACCCCACCGCGGTCGGAACCGGTGGAACCCCCTTCATGGCCTACCTGAGGAAGCACCTGGACGAGACTGCCGCGCTTATTGCAGAGTAGTGTTCCGCGGTTCTTGCCCCTTGGCTCAATTGTAGGTCCTGTGCATGGGTCGATGCCCATGTGACGGGACGGAGGTCTGTCCGGATGCGTGAGTCTGTGATCGTGGACATCGAAAAGCTGGTGCAGGGCGGCTATGGACTGGCTCGTCTGGAAGGACGCACGCTCTTTGTCCGAGGGACGGTTCCAGGGGAACGGGTGGAAGTGCGCCTTGGTGCCGCGCGAGGACAGTATCAAGAGGCCTGGGTCCAGCGGGTGGTCAGGGCCTCGGCGGATCGCGTGGCGGCTCCCTGCGAGATCTATGGCCGTTGCGGGGGCTGCCAGTTCCAGCACCTGAACTATGGGAGCGAGCTGCATTGGAAAAAGCAGATTTTGTTGGAGACGCTTAAGCGGATCGGCAAGATCGACAAGCCGCCGCTGACGGAAGTCGTCCCGTCCCCGTCGGAATATGGGAGTCGTGGCGTCGTGCGGTTCGGCCTGTTGCGCCGGGGCAACGGTTTTGCGCTGGGGTTTCACGAGGAAGGGTCGGCCCGGCTGGTTACAGCGACGGATTGCCTCCTGCTTCCGGTAGTCCTGCGGGAGCCGGTGCGATTGCTCCAAACTCGATTGGGTTCCATGGCCTCGCTGGGTTGCCTGGTCCATTCGATCGAGTTGCGGGCCTCCTCGACGTTCGATCATCAGATGTTGATGATCGTCCGGACCGACGCCGCTCATCAACGGGCCACCGGCCGCCTGACGGATTTGGCTCAGAGCCTGCCAGGCTTGGTGGGATTGGTGGTGCTCGGTGAGCGAAACGAACAGGAGCAACGGTGGGTCGAGGGGCAGGATTGGATCGCCGAACGGTTGGACGACCTGTTGTTCCGGATCGGCGATCGTTCGTCCATGCAGTCGAACTGGGCCGTCACCCAATTCCTGGTGCAAACGGTCATCGACTGGGTTGAGCCAAAGGTCGGCCTGCGGGTCCTGGAACTCTTTGCCGGCATCGGCACATTAGGCTTGCCGCTGGCCAAGCGGGGTTCGTTGGTCACCATGGTGGAGAGCAATCCCTGGGCTTCGGCCGACGCCAGAAGGGCCGCCAAGGGCAATCACATCGGGCGCTGCCGGTTTCGGGTGGCGCCGGTTGAGCAATTTTTGACCACGGAATCGTCGATCGACTACGACGTGATTCTGCTCCATCCACCCCGCACCGGCTTGAGCCGTGACTGCCTGCAAGGGCTGCTTCGTTCCAACCAAGCGCGCTTGCTCTATGTCTCCTGTGATCCGCCGACGCTTGCGCGGGATCTGCGGCGCCTGCTCGACGGAGGGTATCGGCTTGTCCGCCTCCAATCCTTCGACATGTTCCCCCGCACCGCCCATCTGGAGACGTTGGTGGAGTTGGCGCGTTAGAATCGTCAATGGTCCATCGTCATTCGTCAATGGTGGAATTGCGAGAGGATCGATTTCTCTTTCTTCTACGAATGACGAATGACTGATGACGTTCAGTGACGCTCCATACGCGTTGACCGGATAGATTCCCTCCGTTAAGATGCGCCTCCCATGGCCACGTACCGGCAAGCAGGTGTCGACATCGAAGCGGGCAACGAGTTTGTCCGCCGGATCACGCCGCTGGTCCGCTCGACCTT
>DATIBM010000344.1:0-11760 GCA_035457545.1 Nitrospiraceae bacterium | reverse complement strand
ATGAAAGCTGAAAGGCAGAGGACGGGAAATCGCATGGGTGATCCTTTCTTATGGGTGGCAGGAGATAGGCCAACAGCCCTGGTCGCATGCAGACGAATAACAGGGTCGCGCACACCTTAGCATACCCATGGACGGCATCCCAAACTTTCCTTGCCGAAGGCCGGTCTCGTGACAGGCAAGACAGGCTTCCTGAACGAGAGGAATGCCGACCGAAGATCTATGGAAAGGGCAGGCCGGAAGTGCCTGCTCTTCGAGGCCGGCCAAACGTTCTCACACCCATGAAATTCCCCGTTCAAGGAACCTCAAAGGTCAGGACCATTCCTTTGGCGGCATGAGACTGAGGGGTGTTCGGATTAGGGAACAGACAGATGAGCGAATAGCGACCGGAAGCCAGCATGGCAGTAAAGACCCCTTCTCCCCCTGGTTCCAAACCGGTCATCCCGCCCGCCAACTGCCACGGCCATGAGGGAAGATCGGATGCCGGCGCGAGGGCGGCCGCCACATGGCCGTCCGATGCGCCGGGATTCAGCCTGACCAAACTGACCTGATGGACCTGCGTGCCGCGATTCTTGACGTAAAAACTGTGCAGTCCGGCCGTCATGGGCTCGATCACCGCCACCTCGTAATCCCGCAGCGAGAGATGGTAGTTTGCGGCAAACGACTGCGGCCGATCTCCCTGCTCGACCACCGTGAGCGCCTTGTACATGCCGAGCGTGATGTGAGGTTGACGGTCTGTGGTCGGGATGGTGCAGAGCAGGGCATAGGAGCCCGGCTCCAAAAACAACGTCGCCTCCGCGCGCCCCCCTGGGCCGATGCCATTGGGGCCTCCCATATGTTTCGCCCAATTGGGCATCTGGACTACCGGGGCCTGCAACGCTTCGACGAGCTGATCCAGGTTCATCCCGTCGGTGAGTTTGACCAGTTGGATGTGATGCGGCTGCTGGCCGTGATTCACTAATCGGACGACCGTCTGCCCGGCGGGCAATCGGTCAGGCCCTTCGAACCCAAAATCCGACGCATGGAACGTCGCGATTGTCGTGGTGCCTGTGATGTGGGGACCCGATGGATCGGTGGCGCAGCCTGTCGCGAGGACAAGGAGAAAGAGCACGAAAGCATGAAACCCACGACCAGCTCTCGCCATAACGACGGCCGCTGACCTGGTGGCAGGACAAGAGGTTTCTCCCGGGGAGAAACCGTGCGAGTCACGAAAGGGCGGCCTGCTTATACTCCCTTTGGAAACATTTGGCAACAGCCGGCAACAGGAACGAACGACGCCGACGCCACCCTCGATCGGAGGCGGTTTTGCATGAGATCTGACGGCAGTAGTCCCGAGGAGGAGAGCCTGCTCAATAAATATGCAGGCGGCGAACTCGCGGACCGATCGCGCAGAGCACTTCGTAGGGGATCGTCCCTTGCCAGCGTGCGAGGTCCACGGCGCTGATCCGTTCGGCTCCCTGTTCGCCGATCAGCACCACATCCGCGCCGACCTGCGCCTCCGGCACATCGGTGACATCCACCATGGTCATATCCATGCAGACGCGGCCGACCACCGGCGCCCGCTTCCCCCCGATGAGCACCATCCCCTTGTTCGAGAGCAGCCGGTTGTACCCGTCGGCATAGCCGATCGGAAGCACGCCGATCCGCGTCGCACGTGAAGCCCGAAACGTGCGGTTATAGCTGATAGTTTCACCAGGCCGGATGGTCCGAACCTGGACAATCTGCGTGAGCAACGAGAGGACCGGCCGCAAGGGGACGTCCGCCTCCTGATTCGTAGCGTGATGATACCCGTAGAGGCCGATTCCCGGCCGGACGGCATCCAGATGGGAGGCGGGAAAACGAAAGATGCCGGCGGTGTTGGCCACATGCGCCAACGGCACGGTCACGCCGGCACGCCGGATCCGCTCCAACAGCCCGGTAAACTGCGCAAGCTGGCTTTGGGTGTAGGACGGATCATTACTGTCCGCATCCGCGAAGTGGCTCATCAGCCCTTCCAGCCTCAGCGGCCCTTTGAAGGCGGAGGCTTGCAGGAGGTTCAACAGGCGGTCCTGGCCCACTCCCAACCGTCCCATCCCAGTTTCCACCTCGACGTGAACCGGGTAGGGGACCGTTTCGTCCCGCAGGACCCTTACGAGATCGAGTGCGAAGTCCTCGCTGTAGACGACCGGCGTGAGGCGATGCGCCACCAGGTCGGGCATCTCGCCCTGGACGAGCGGTCCCATGACGATGACGCCGGCGTCGATCCCTGCCTCCCTGAGCTGGACGCCTTCGGCCAAGGTCGCCACACCCAACAGGGTGACGCCGGCCTGCGCGAGGGCGCGCGAGACGGCCACCGCCCCATGTCCATAGGCATTGGCCTTCACGATGCCGATCACTCGGCACGAAGGAGCCAACCGGGCGCGAAGGCGCTGAAGATTGTGGATCAGAGCCCCAAGATCGACGATGGATCGGGTTGGAGAAGCCGAATGAGTGGGCAGCACGAACCTGGCCAGGAGGAGGGTGAGGTGATCAGACTTCGAGAATTTCCTCCTCTTTCTTCTTTAACACATGATCGACCTTTTCGATATATTGGTCAGTCAATTTCTGAATTTCGGCCTCGGCGCGGCGCAGGTCGTCCTCGCTCATCTTACCGTCCTTCTGAAGCTTCTTGAGCTCCTCATTGGCCTCGCGCCGCACGGTTCTGATGTGGACCTTGGTGTCCTCGCCGTGCTTCTTGCAGATCTTGATCAGCTCCTTCCGCCGCTCTTCGGTCAACGGCGGGAGCGGCACCCGGATGATCTTGCCGTCATTCGAGGGCGTCACGCCCAGGTTCGAGGCGGCAAGCGCCTTTTCGATTTCCTTGATCAGTTTCACGTCCCACGGCTGAATAGTGATCAGCCGAGGCTCCGGAGTGGACAACGTGCCCACCTGCTTCAGCGGCGTCATCGTGCCGTAGTAATCCACCTTGACGTTGTCGAGCAACGCGATGGAGGCCCGCCCGGTGCGCATCGTGCTCAACTCCCGCTTCAGGTGTTCGAGGGTGCGCTCCATCCCCTCCGTCGTTTTCTGATGAACCGGATGTGCCATAACCGTGTCCTGCGACCCTGTTGTGGTGTGACCGAATGTCGGTCCGCTATTGGGATCCCGCCGTCACCAAGGTGCCCAGGGCCTCGCCTTGCATGATCCGTTTGAGATTCCCCCGCTGTTTAAGATTGAAGACGATCAGCGGCAGGTTGTTGTCCATGCAGAGCGTGACGGCCGTGGAATCCATCACCCTCAGGTTCTGATTGATGAGCGAGAGAAACGGCAGCCGATCGAACCGCTTGGCCGTGGGGTTCGTGACCGGATCGGCCTCGTAGACGCCGTCCACCTTCGTGCCCTTCATGATCACATCGGCGCCGATCTCCATCGCCCGGAGCGCCGCCGCCGTATCGGTCGAAAAGTACGGGTTCCCGGTGCCGCCCGCAAAAATCACCACCCGTTTCTTTTCCAGATGCCGGATCGCCCGCCGGCGGATATAGCCTTCGGCCAATTGCCGCATTTCGATGGCCGATTGCACGCGGGTCATGACCCCGCGGCGTTCAAGGCTGTTCTGCAGCGCCAGCGCGTTCAGGACGGTGGCGAGCATCCCCATGTAATCGGCGGAGGCCCGTTCCATGCCCTTGGCGCTGGCGGCGATCCCTCTGAAGATATTGCCCCCGCCGATGACCAGCGCGACCTCGACGTCCATCGCGACAACATCCGCAATCTCGCCGGCCAGCCCGTCCAATATGGACGGTTGGATCCCATACCCCTGATCGCCCGCCAGCATTTCGCCGCTGACTTTCAGGAGAATGCGCCGGTACTTCGCTGCCGTCATGCCTGACCAAGTTCATAACGGGTGAACCGCCGAATGACGATGTTTTCTCCGATCTTGGCGATCCGCTGGGTCAACAGGTCCTTGACCGTGACGCTCGGGTCCTTGATGAACGCTTGCTCCAGCAGACACATTTCCTGATAGAACTTCTCCAGCTTCCCCTCGATGATCTTCGGCCAAGCCGCCTCGGGCTTGCCCATTTCCCTGCATTGGCCTTGATATACCGTCTTCTCGCGCTCGATCACCTCGGCGGGGATATCCTCGCGCGAGACGTAGGCGGGACGCGCCGCCGCGATCTGCAACGCGATATCCTTGACGAACGCCTGAAATTCGTCGTTTCGCGCGACGAAGTCGGTCTCGCAATTGACCTCCACCAACACCCCGATCCGGCTGCCCGGATGGATGTAGGCCGAGATCAGTCCTTCGTTGGCCTCGCGCCCCGCCCGCTTTTGCGCGGCGGCCAGGCCCTTCTGCCGAAGGTAGTCGATCGCCTTCTCGATGTCGTTGCCGTTTTCAGTGAGCGCCTTCTGGCAATCCAGAATGCCCGCTCCGGTTTTTTCGCGCAATTCCTTCACCAACGTTGCAGAAGCCGCCATGAATCGTCACCCTCGCATGTCAAAAAGTGAATAGTGATTTCCAACCCCGGTGAGCGCCGCCTTGGCGGTCACCGGGCCGCCAATCCGACCACGTCGAGCGGGGCCGGTCCGCGCTTCTCCGCGCCCGCTGCCAGGACGGGAGTTTCCGCTTCTTCGCGCTGCGCGCGGAGATGGGCGCCTTCGATACAGGCGTCCGCAATGTGGGTGGTAATCAACTTGATGGACCGGATGGCGTCATCGTTGCCCGGAATCGGGTAAGTGATGAGGTCCGGCTCGCAATTCGTATCGACGATCGCCACGATCGGGATGCCCAACCGGTTCGCCTCGAGCACCGCGATGCGCTCAACCCGGGTGTCGAGCACGAACACGCACCCCGGCAGCGACCGCATGTTCTTGATGCCGCTGAGGTACTTCTCGAGCTTGACGCGGTCCTTTTCCATCTGATTGAGTTCTTTTTTGGTGAGGCCCTGCCGCACGCCGCCGTCCGCCAGCGTCGCTTCCATCTTCTTCAGCTTCTCGATGCTCCGTCGAATGGTCTGGAAGTTGGTGAGCATGCCGCCCAGCCAACGCTGGTTGACGAAAAACATGTTGGCCCGCTTGGCTTCCTCTTCAAGCACGTCGGCGGCCTGCCGCTTGGTCCCGATGAACAGGACGGAATCGCCGTTGGCCACCGTGTCGCGGACGAAGGCATAGGCCTGCCCCAGCCGCTCCAACGACTGCTGCAAATCGATGATGTAGATCCCGTTGCGCTCGCCGAAGATGAACCGCTTCATTTTCGGGTTCCACCGGTTGGTCTGGTGTCCGAAATGCACACCCGCTTCCAGTAGATCCTTCAACGTGACTTCTCCCATACCTTCACCTCCTTCCCCGCCTGCGGAACGCCGGTCAAACCGGCCGGCGAGAGGCGTGAGCCCCTTGCTCCCAAGCGAGCGGCGTGTCAGACGCCGATTTCAATTTGTACGGTGGACACGACAGGCCCATTCCCGTCGCATCATCTCGATTTCCCGGCACAATTTGCTGGAACGTGAGAGCCTAGCACGGCGGGCAGGGCTTTTCAAGCCGATGGAGACGCTGGAGACGCCCCGCGCATTCAGGAGCGGTAGCTCGCGTTGATCCGGACGTATTCATAGGACAGATCGGTCGTCCACATCCGGCTCGATCCTGTTCCCAGCCCCACATCGACTTCGATGCGAAATTCCTTCCGCCGGAATATCCGGGCCACGCGCCGCTCGGCGGCCGCGCCCAGTCCCATCCCGCGGCGGTAGATCGGCACGCCGCTGAAGGAGAGACTGATCCGCTCCGGCTTGAGCGCCGCGCCGGCCCGTCCGACAGCCGCCATCACCCGTCCCCAGTTGGCGTCCTCTCCAAAGAGGGCGGTCTTGACCAGACAGGACGTGGCAATGGTCTGGGCAATCCGGCGGGCATCCGGGTCATGCCGCGCCCCTGTCACCACAATTTCGACGAACTTGGTCACCCCTTCGCCGTCCCGGCAGACCTGGAGGGCCAAGCTCTCGCACGCGGCCCGCAGCAGCCGCTCAAAGGCCCTGAAGGCCGGCGAGCCGGCTTGAATCGTCCGATTGCCCGCCATGCCGTTCGCCAGGCACAACACCGTGTCGTTGGTGCTGGTATCGCCGTCGACCGAGATGCAGTTGAACGACTCATCCACGGCCCTCCGCAGGGCTCGTTGCAGAGCCGGCTGAGCGATTGCCGCATCGGTCGAAAGATACGCCAGCATCGTGGCCATGTTCGGGTGGATCATGCCGGACCCCTTGGCCATACCGCCGATCGTGATCACGGCGCCGCCGATCTTCTGCCTGAACGCCGCCTGCTTCACCTGGATGTCGGTCGTCATGATCGCCCTGGCCGCTTCCTCGCCACCGCCGCGACGGAGCCGCGCGACCAAGCGGGGAAAGTCGGCCAGGATCCGCTCGATCGCCAGCGGTTTGCCGATGACGCCGGTCGAGCCGATGAAGACCTGGTGCGACGGGACATCGAACCGATCCGCGGCGAGACGCACCATCTCCTGTGCCGCACGCATCCCGTGAGGACCCGTGCAGACGTTCGCGCAGCCGCTGTTGACGAGCAGGACCCGGCCGATCTTGCCGGCCAGGTGCGCCCGATCGACGGTCACCGGCGCCGCCACCACTTGATTCGTCGTAAAGACCCCGGCGATGGGACCGGGGCGCTCGGACAGCACCAGCGCGAGATCCAGACTCGGCGGCTTCTTGATGCCGCAATGAATCCCGGCGGCGACAAATCCGATCGGCGCGGTAATGCCCCCACGACTAGGCTTCATGTTGCTCCCACGTGCGAAAAGGAATGAACGGGCGGGAAGAGCTGGCGGAACCGGTCACGGAAACAGGCCGGCGGACAACAGTCCGGTCTCTTCGGGATAGCCCAACATAATATTCAGCGCCTGGATCGCCTGGCCTGCGGCCCCCTTCACCAGATTGTCCAGCGCGGCCACAGTGACGACCGACCCGGTCCGGCGATCGAGATGGACCGAAAGGTCGCAGAAGTTGGAGCCGCGGACGTGCCGCGGATTGGCCGCCTTGTCGCCCTCTTGAAGCCGGACGAACCGCTCGCCCTTATAAAAGGTCGCATACAGGTCCCTGAGCGCAGCCTGATCCAGATCACGCGTGAGCTTGGCGTAGCCCGTGCTGAGAATGCCCCGGTTCATCGGCACCAGATGGGGCGTAAACGTCACGGTAACCGGCCCGGAAGACGCGGTGCCGCGCTGCGCCAGCAAACCGAGTTCTTGCTCGATTTCCGGAATGTGTCGGTGTTGGCCGATTTTATAGGGTTCCAGAGACTCATGCGCCTCCGGGAAATGATAGGGCAGGGCCGGGCTTCGGCCCGCTCCGGACACGCCGGATTTTGCGTCGATGACGATGGAGCGGAGGTCGATCAGCCCTTCCGCGGCCAGCGGCGCGAACTGGAGAATGCCGGCGGTCGGATAGCAACCGGGCGACGCCACCAGCTTCGTTCGTTGAATGGCGGCACGGTGCAGCTCTGGCAGACCATAGACCGCCTGGCGAAGCAGATCGGGATAGGGATGCGTCGCTTGATACCAAGCCGGATAGCTCGCCGCCTCCCTCAATCTGTAGTCGGCGCTGAGGTCCACGACTTGCTTGCCGGCCTTGAGGCAGGCCGCCACAGCGTCAAAGGACTTGGTATGGGGCAGCGCCAGCAGCATGACGTCGGCGCGATCCGGCAGCGCCTCGGGGGCGAGGGCTTCAAATGCCAGGTCCACGAGGCCGGCCAAATGGGGAAAGACCGACGCCACGCGGGACCCGGCCGATTTCTCGGAGGTCGCCACGGTCAGCTCAAGATACGGATGCGCCGCGATCAGCCGCAGGAGTTCCCCGCCTGCATAACCGCTGGCCCCTGCCACCGCGACACGCACCGGCTGTGGAGTTGGTGAGGACATGCACAACCCTTCCGGCGTCTTCGTCGCCGCACACACAAAAAAGGGAAGGCCGCCGGACCTTCCCTTTTCGTCACCGTATCTGGTCCGGTCGTTAGCGCTTGGAGTATTGGAAGCGACGCCGCGCGCCCTTCTGTCCGTACTTCTTCCGCTCCTTGACGCGCGAATCCCTCGTCAGGAACCCTTCCTTCTTCACCGGCTCGCGGAGCCCGGTGTTCAAGGTGACCAGGGCCTTGGCAATGCCGTGTCGCAAGGCTCCCGCCTGCCCGGCATGCCCGCCTCCCGCCACCGTGGCGCGGACCGAAAACTTGCCGGCCGTGTTGCTGACCACAAAGGGCAGTTGCACCAAATTCCGGAGGATCTCGCGTCCGAAGTACTGGTCGAGCGAGCGATTGTTGACGACGATCTCGCCGTTGCCGGGAGTCAACCAGACTCGCGCGACGGCGGTTTTCCGTTTGCCAGTGGCGTATTGAACTGCGGCAGCCATTTCGAATTCGTCCTCCTAAGCGAAATGTTGTGTTCCGCGGACGGCTAGAGCGACAGCGGTTGCGGTTGTTGCGCCTGGTGCGGATGGGCCGCGCCGGCATAGACCCTGAGCTTCTTCGCCAACTTTTTGCCGAGCGGCGTCTTCGGCAGCATGCCTTCAATTGCGGTGCGCAGCAACCTGGTCGGATCCTTGGCGAACACCTGTTCGGCCGTCGCCGACTTCAACCCGCCGGGATAGCCGGTGTGATAGGCGTAGGTCTTGGTCCGCATCTTGTCGCCGGTCAATTTGACCTTCTCCGCGTTGATCACGACCACATGATCGCCCATGTCCACGTTCGGCGTGAACGTCGGGCGGTGCTTGCCCCTGAGATAGGACGCGACCCGGGCGGCGAGCCGTCCCAACGTCTTGCCGTCCGCGTCTACAAGGTGCCACGTTTCCTGAATTTCCGCCGGCTTTGCCAAATACGTTCGCATCGTCTGTCTTCTCCAGTCTCCGGTTTCCTGTTTCTACTTTCGCATCGAGAGGCTGATACGTCCGCGAGTCACGCCGCAGGGCGGTCAGGCCTCGGCCGGGTCCACCTTTTTTGATTGGAGCTTCTCCAGCCATACGTCGGCATTGCCCCCGCCGCGGCGGTTGAGCACGTCCTGGGTCACGTAAATGGGGCACTTGGCCCGCAAGGCCAAGGCAATCGCATCGCTCGGACGGGCGTCCAATGTTCGCGTCACTCCCTTGGACGTCAAGTAGAGCGTGGCGTAGTACGTCGTGTTCTTCACATCGGTGATCGCCACCCGCTGCAATTGGATGTTGAGGTGGTCCGCCAGGCTCTTGATCAGATCGTGCGTCATGGGCCGTGGAGTGACGACGGCTTCCTGCGCCAGGCGGATGGCGTTGCCTTCCGCCAGACCGACCCACAGCGGCAAGACCTCGCCGCCCTGATCGTCCCGCAGGATCACGATCTGCGTGTCGGTGTTCTCGTCGCGCACGACCCCGTGCACCTTGAGTTCCACCCATTCGCCCGTTTCTTGGCCCGGCGTCGTCATCTCCGGCTCGACGGTCACGTGTCCAACTTGCCGAAATCCTCGGGTTTGAGGTTCTCCAGCCACTGTTCGAGTTCTTCGGACGTTTGCTTTTTCATCACCGCTTCATTCGCAAACACGGGCGCATCGGCGCGCAACGCGATGGCGATGGCGTCGCTCGGCCTCGAATCGATCGAAAACTCGGAATCCTGATACAGCAGGTGAATCTTGGCATAATAGGTGTTTTCCGACAGGTCCGTGATCACCACGCTGATGACCTTGGCGTCAAACAGATCCATGAACGACTTGAGGAGATCATGGGTCATCGGACGGGGCGCGACGATATTTTCCAACGCAAAACTGATGGCGCTCGCCTCCGCCTTGCCGACCCAAATCGGCAACACATCCCCGTGCTCTTCGCCGCGCAAGATAATGATATAGGCGTTGTTATAGGGGTCGAACATCAACCCCCGAACTTTCATCTGTGTGATCATCAGACGACACCTCCCGATCATCTGAACGAATCGCGAGAGGGCAGAACGCAGAACGATATCAAACGGTTGGCGGTTCTGTCAACGAAGCGCCGAGAGTGGAGGCTTCCGATGCCGCATCCGTCTCCGGCGGACAACGCTGTCCACGTGATGTCCACCGGCACAATCGGAGTGGGAGTTCCGCTCGAAGTCGAACACGCCCTCCAACTGAATCAATCGGCCTTGGCCGCCCGAACGAGGCGACTCACGACATTACATGACATTACATGACATTCGCCGACACCGTCAGGAGTCAGGAAATGGAACTCGGGAAGGGGAATGGAAACATGGGAGCCCACCGGCGTTCATGAGCTTGCCGGACGGTAGTTCTCCGCGAGCTTGGCCGTATCGGTGCTTTCACCCAGCTTGAGAAACGCCTTCATATGCTTCTTCAACAGGTCCCGTCCGCTCTCTTCGCCGAGATTGATGTGGTACTCATTGATCACCATCACCCTCATGCCTTCCCACTTCTTCCAACAGGCCAGACAGACCTTCGATTTGACTTCGGCCTCCAACCGGCCGAGAAAGATAGGCTCGGTGATGGGGTCGCCGGGCTGCCCACAGCACACACACTGCACCTGCGTCATAGTCTCCTCCGCATCTCTACTCACTCCTCACTCACTCCTCTTGGCTCGTCAGCGGTTCCGATCTGTATTCGTGAGATACTAGCACCGTTCCGTTTGCAAAAGGAAGAGCAGCCGGTTGACGCCCCCGGTCCATCATGCTAGTAAGTGCGGCTTCGCGACGGCCTGGCTGGCTTCACCGATTTCCAAGTGGCCCGGATGGCGGAACTGGCAGACGCGCCGGACTCAAAATCCGGTTCTCGCAAGAGAGTGGGAGTTCGACCCTCCCTCCGGGCACCAACTCACAGGTTGCGCCTCAGCGTATCCACACGTCCCGCACAGGCGCCCCCCAGAAAGCACTCTTTAAAGCACTCGTTGGTGGCCGCCCCCTCTCTGCCCCGAATCTCGGCCCCTCGGACCCGGTAGGCCTTGGTCCGGCTGGGCCCGAATTCCCCCTTGACATGATGAGCCTCCTGGCCTATAGTTCCGCCACATTCGAGGGTTGTACGCAATCGACATTGATGTTCCTTTTCGGCACTTGTCGTTCATCTCAACTTCATCATTTCACTCACCTTCTAACTTACAAGGAGGCAGCACATGCGTAACGTGGTTGCACTAGGAGCGGCGGTGCTTTTCGTCGGCTCCTTCAGCGTTGCAAACGCCCAAGAGCGACTCCCTCAGGTCTCCACGGGGCTCGGCGTGGGGAGTGGCGTCGGCGACATTTCCGGTTCGGCGAACCGCGTCAACTCGTTTGATCGAAACGCATTCCTGGACCGGCTGTCGCAGGCCGAGACCGTCTTTGGTCGTGTGCTCGCCATCGATCTTCCGGCTCGTAAGATGCACCTCGAAACAGGCGGAAGCTCTCATGACGAGGGCCGGGCTGGCACAGGCGCCATGAATTCATTGACCGTCTATTTCGATGACAAGACCAACATGGACCAGATCCGCGTCATCAATGCCGGCGACGACCTCGCCGTCCAGGTGTTCGAAGAAACCTCGGCGTCCCAGCCCTTCGGAACCGGTAGAAAGTTGGTGCGCGAAGTGACCGTGCTCCGCGGCAACGAAAAGCTCGCCGGATTCGGCGGCCTCGGCCAGCGTCCGAACCCGACCACGGAGCGCGGCATCGTCACCAACAGCGGCGGAGTCACCGGCGGCGCGGTCGGCGCCATTCTTCCTGGCGAGGTGAAGGACGCAATCATCACAACCAACGTCGGCGAGTTCACCGGCGCGGCCCCCTGCTGGAATTGCGAACCGCAGCCAGGGTGGGGATACGGCACGCTTGCCCCGGACACTAAAGTGCAAAACAAGT
>DATIBM010000343.1:0-3689 GCA_035457545.1 Nitrospiraceae bacterium | reverse complement strand
CGGCTTCCGGCAAGTCGAAGGGCACGCGGTTGGTTTCGGCGACGGCCGAAATGACGTACACGACGAACGCAAAGATTTGGGGCGCGGGAAAGGCGAACACATACCAATGCCAGAAGCCTCCCGCCTGAGCCTCGGTGATCTTCACCAGGCTCAAGGAGCCGGCCATCAACAGCACGCCGACGATGGCCAAGCCCACATTCAATTCATAGCTGATGATCTGCGCGGCGGAGCGTAAGCCGCCGAGCAGCGAGTATTTACTGTTCGAGGCCCAGCCGCCCAAAATGATGCCGTAGGCGCCGATGGAGGTGAAGGCGAGGATATAGAGAATGCCGATGTTGATATCGCTGATCACGAAGGGTTTGATGGTGAGGCCGAAGACTTCGAGCGTCTGGTCCGGGCCGAACGGAATGACGGCGAAGCCGATCAGCGCCGGCACCATCGCCAGGATCGGCGCCAGGCTGAACAGAAACTTGTTGGCGCCGGCCGGCACGATGTCTTCCTTGAAAAAAAGCTTCAACCCGTCGGCGATGGGTTGCAGGATGCCGTAAGGACCGACTTCCATGGGACCCATGCGGTCTTGCATCCATCCCAGCACCTTCCGCTCTGCCAGGGTCAGGATCATGACGGTCAACATCACAATGCCCATGACGGCGGCGATCTGGGCAAGGGACACAGCAAGGCGTAGACCGATTTCAGTCACGATGACTCTCCTCAGTTAACGGGCAGATCAACGGTGCTTTGTTCATGCGACTTTCACCATCGACACCGCCGTCGTCCTGAAGGCGGGTACGCGGGTGACCGGGTCGATGCGGCAATCAAACAAATGGATCGCACCCTGGCCGAAGTGATCGGGGAACCAGGCCAGGCCTTCCGGCACGCGTCCGACGACCTTGACCGGAGTGATCAACTCTCCGCGGGCATTCGAGAGGCGCACGCGATCGCCGTCCGCCAGCGCGAATCGGGCCGCGTCGCGCTCATTAATGCGCAGGGCACCCGTGCCTTCGATTTGCACAAGACCTTTGGACCGGGTGGAGAGCTTGCCGGAGTGGAACAGGCTCTGCACCAATTCCAGCTGCACGGTGCCCTCCGGCCGAGGAGCCGCCGGTTCCAAGGAATACCGGGCCGCGAGATCCTGTTGATAGCCGGTGGCCATATACCGGTCCATGACGGCCCGATCGGCTTTGGGCAGGATGGGCGACGGTCCAAGGACCCCATAGCCTGGAATAAGGCTGCGGATCTCTTTCAAAATATCCTTGCTGTCCGCATAATCGAAGGGCGAGTCCATGAGGATCGCCAGCGCTGCGAACACTTCCCAGTCCGGCCGGCTCTCTCCGACCGGCTCAATCGCGGGCCGGACCGCCTGCACGTGCCCTTCCGTGTTGGTGAAGGTGCCGCTCTTTTCCATCGCGGAGGCCACGGGCAAGACCACATGGGCCAGCGCGGCCGTTTCGGTCAGAAACAACTCCTGACAGACCAGGAGATCGAGTTTGCGCAACGAGGCGTCGGCCCGCACCTGGGCCGGGAGGCTCGCCACGGGATTTTCCCCGACGATGAACATGGCCTTGAGGAGGCCGGCTCCCGCCCGGTCCAGCATGTCGACAAGGGACGCTCCGCTGCTCGCCGCCGGCTCGCCGCCCCACAGTTGCACCAGGCGGTCCCGGACCGTCCGATCCCCGATATCGCAGGGGCCCGGGAGGAATTCGGCGGCAGCGCCCATCTCGATGGCGCCCTGATCGTTGTTTTCTTCGGCGAGAGGCGCGAAGCCGCATCCGGGCTGATCCATCTTCCCCAGGAGCAGCAACAGGTCCAACAGATCCATCGAACCGGTGTAGCCGGCCTGGCTGCGCAGGAGGCCTTGCCCGGCCAGGACCACGACGCGTCGTCCGCCCGCGAGGACCTTGGCGGCATCGCACCACGCCGCGCGGTCGATGCCGGTCGCCGTGTGCAGATCCGCCCAGGACATGCGCTCCAGCGCCCCCCGGATCGCCTGCACGTAAGCCGGTTGCCGCTGCTCCAGATCCGGCTGGACCAGCTGCTGTTCGACCACCGCTTTGAGGAGGCCCAGAACCGGATTGCACAGGTACGCGGTCGGTACGGAAAAATGGTGGGAGGAGAGGTTCGCGATGTTGCTGATCGTATCGATCGCCGGCTCGAGCGCTTCAATCGTGATGAGCGTGGCGCTCCGCTTCTTGACGGCTTCTTTGACCTTGAGCCCTGTGATCGGATTCGTCTCCGTTATGTTGGTCCCGACCAGCAGCAGCACGTCGGCGGACAGGATGTCGTCGAAGCTCACGGTCCAACGGTGGGTGCCTTGCACCCGGCGCATCGCCTGGATCCCGTTGAGGTGGCCGTAGCGCGCGCTGCTGTCGATGCTGTTCGTGCCGATGGTCATGCGCATGAATTTCTGGAACAGATACAGCTCTTCGTTGGTACAGCGCCCCGAGATGAGTCCGCCGAAACTCTGCCCGCCGTGGGCGGCCTTGATCGCGCCCGTTCGTTCCGCGATGAATTCCAACGCTTCTTCCCACGTCGCCTGAGCCAGGACACCGTTGCGGCGCACCAATGGATGGGTTAACCGTTCCGGATGGCTGCCGGCATGAAACCCGAAGAAGCCCCGGGCGCAGAGATCGCCATTGTTCCGTCCGGCCCCCTGGGCCGAATTGACTTCGACCAGTTCCTGGTTCTTGGTTTGCACCGTGATCTGGCAGCCGTCTCCGCAATAGCCGCATATCGTGTCGGCCCGCTTGAGCATCCACGGCCGGTATTCGTACATCGAGAGGCGGCTCGTAATGGCGCCGACCGGACAGATCTGCACGCAGCCGCCGCAGAACTCACAGTCGAGCGGGTGGGGCCCGAAGTGCTTGATCTCCGTCATGGTGCCGCGGCCGACGGGGGCCAGGGCTTTGACGTCCATCACTTCGTCGCAATAACGGACGCAGCGGAGACACTGCACGCAGCGATTCATCTGGGTTTCGATGAGCGGGCTGAAATAGTCCTTCGGGAAAATGCGCTTGGTTTCGACGAAGCGGCTCGTCGTGGCCGTATACTGATGGGAAAAGTCCTGCAAGTCGCAGCGGCCGCCCTGATCGCAAACCGGACAATCCAGGGGATGGTTGGCCAGGATGAACTCCAGGACGGACTTATGGGCGTCATTGACGACGGTCGTCGCGGTGCGCACGCTCATGCCTTCGGCGACGGGCGTGCTGCAGGCCGTTTGCAGCTTCGGCATTTTTTCCACTTCCACGAGGCACATACGGCAGTTCGCATCCGGTTTGAGCTTCGGGTGATAACAAAAGTGCGGAATCATGACGCCCACCCGACGTGCCGCTTCGATCACCAGTGTCCCCTTGGGGACGGTGACCTGTTGGCCGTCGATGGTGAGCCGAACGGTGTCTGTCGTCGTATTAGGCATCAATCACGCTCGTTGTGAGGCCGCCTGATTGCCGTGTGCAAATCCACATCCTAAGTTCCAGGGCGGACGGGCTCAGGCCGGATCAGATTGGCCGCGTCCGCTTCATGAATTAATGTCACGTACTCGTGCCGCCAATGTTTCAGGGTGCTCATGATCGGGGCGACTTCCGCATCGCCAAAGGCGCAGACGGTGCGGCCGGCGATGTTTTTGCATAGATCCGTCAAGGTTTCAAGGTCCTGCGCCTGTCCCCGTTTGGCCACAATGCGCCGCATGGTCT
>DATIBM010000342.1:0-10555 GCA_035457545.1 Nitrospiraceae bacterium | reverse complement strand
GGGCGTTGGTCCCCTCCTCGAGTTTCGGACCTACCGCGCCGGTGGCGCCAGGAATGCCGGGAATCGTATGGCAGACAATACATTGCGCTTTCGCGAAAATTTGATCGACAGGCTCCGACCCATCGGCAAGCAACCCGCCTCCACCCGCATCCTTCTTTTCTTCCTGCTGAGCCGGACGATCCGACTCCGGGATGAACTTCTCATACGACTTCGCGATCTCATCGTACGAGGGAGCATCTTTGCCCTCCCGCACATAGATCCAGGTATCAACGGCCGCCAACTCTCCGATGGACAGCGAGATCGGAGGCTTATGGATCTTGGGCATCGGGCTTTCCTTATCGTTGGTACCCTTGACTCCGAAGCCCGCCACTACATAGCAGTTCGGACAGGCATGGGACTCAGCAATGTACTCTTGACCCGTCTCAGCGGTACCGGCACCCGGGAATGCTTCCTTCTCGACCGTGTCCCGCTCTTGTGGCTTACCCTTGTGATAGCGGGGATCGTTCAGTCGCTCCTCGAGTCTTCCAGGCAAGCCCCACAAGTTCGGGGCGCGCTCGCTAAGAAACCCCTGGTTAAACCCGTGACAGAGAGGGCACTGCCCCTTCCCGATGGCGCCTTGCACTTTGCTTTGCCCCACGCCGCCGAAAATGATCTTCTCCCCCTCATCGGCCAACTGTTGAGGACTCATCGAGTTGAAGTCCAACTTGACCTCAGGAGGAGGAAATCCACCCTCAACCTGAGGCAGCCAATTCCCATAGCCGGACAGGAACGCCGCGACGAAGAACATCATGCCGCCGATCTTGAACAAGGCGCTGAGATTGGCGAAATACAGGCCCATCATCAGCGTCATGGCGGTAATTATCGCCAATGACACGGGGAGCAGCCGGCTTTCTGCGAAGAAATTGATCTTGTAATTCGCGATTGCGACAAAGAGCATCACGGTCGCGATCATACCGATGAAAGTCTTGAATGTTGCCCGTTTCTTTACCTCAGGATCTGAGATGGAAACCTGGAAATACACCAGTAAGCCTGCGAGCAAAGCCAGGACTGGCCATCCCATATCCAATGCCGTCGACAGTAGATTCCCCACAGCTCGATCCTCCTCAGGATAGCTTTAGGGGACCCCGACCCTTTAGGACCAGGGTCCCCAAGAATGGACAGCTCGTCTTAGTGGCCACCCACTGGCTGTGGGGCCCCCCCTGGAGCCGGGGCTTTCGCTTCAACCGGCGCCGCCTTCTTCGTAAGCGACCCGACCCAGAAGACAAAAAGGATACTGATCCAGAAGAACAACACGTTAAATGAGATCATGTTGGCGCCGAACCCGACCGTATGGGTATAAGCCCATGGTGAGTTATCGCGCATGATTTCATTCACGTGCCAGAACAACCGGACAGATGAGCGGATATACCCCATCAGTCCCATCATCCAGGTGAACGCTGTCGCCAACATGATGAGGGCGTATTGGGAGCGGGCCGAGATCTTGCCCCACTCCACCTCCCCCATCTGCTTGGCTCCTTTGAGCATGACGAGGTTGAGCCCCCCCATCATGAACAGGCAGGAAAGCGTTGTTGCGACCTGGGGAACTGACAGTCCGACTCGGACGTTGGCCGGAATGTAATAACCGTACACGGCCAGCCAGACGATGTTGAAATACGCGAAGAAGAAGAACACCCCCATGAAGATGTTCCCAAACTTCGACCATGACACTGTGGAGACTTTGTTCCCTCGCTGATACCAGATGAAACTCAGAACGGTGGTCGTGATAATGACGTTAATACCGCCGTTCTTAGCCGACATGACCCCATAGTTGCCCAACACTGGATGCTGCTGGCCTCCCATGGCCTTCAGCTCTGCAGGGGTCATCACCATGGTATGGGGCGTGATGAAAACGGTAAATCCAACGATCAGGAGAAACACTAAGTACTTAATGTAGCGGAAGTACTTCTCGGCGCCTCTCATACGGCCAAGCGCCTGCCAGAGATAATAATTGGTACTCAAGAAGAGGATGCCGATCATGGTTGCTTGGATGATGAACAACCAAGCCAGGAGACCTCCCATGAGCGTGATCCCCATCTGCTGCCGATAGGCATAGACCTCGCGCATCAACCAATAACCGGCGAACGGCAAGGGGATGAGGAACGCCACCCCGATTGCCATGGCCACATAGCCCATCCAGTCATAATGCGCACGGTCCTCATCGGTCTTGGAAGAGAGGAATCGGTAGGCCGCATAGGCCGCCACGACGCCTCCGCCGAACGCCATATTGCCGAGGATGCGATGCAGGTTCAACGGATTCCAAAGCGCCGTATGGATAACGTGCCAGATGTTGCCCAAGAAGCGACCCTGTTCGTCAACTCCGGCCGGCGACATCATGAATCCGATCCAGGAATTGGCCAGGAACATGAGCACGGTTCCGATGACGTTCAAGATCACGGACATGCTGAGGTGAATCCACTTCAGAAAGCCCGTCTTCATCTTGTCCCAGCCGTAGTAGTAGATGTAGAGGGTTCCGCTTTCCGCCACAAACATCAAGGCATAGATATGCATGACAGGGCGGAAAATGCTCGACAGGTAACCGAAGAAGGAAGGATAGAGCGTAAGAAAGGTGAAGATCAGGATCCCGCCTAAGATGGCGGTCAATGAATAGGCGGTCAGACTGATCTTGATAAAGTCGTAGGCCAACTGATCGTACTTTTTGCCCATCGCCTTATCCTTCGACACCACCCCCACGAACTCGATGATCATGCAGAAGATCGGCACCGCCAGCACGAAGCTTCCGTAGTATAGATGCTGCTGGTTGGCAAACCAGATCAGCACGCGGCTCTCAAAGTTATACCGGGGGTAGTCCCTCTCTCCATCGGTCGTCTTGGGCGCCGGAGCGCCGGACACGATGCCTTCGACTTTGTAATAAACATCCCGACCCTTTTCGACCTTTGCCTCCTCCTTCTTATCTCCATCCTTCTTCGCTGCCACCTCTGGTGGAGGGCCACCAGCCGCAGGCCCACCGCCTCCGGCAAGAGCAGGAATCGAAGAGATGATTGGCAGAAGAAGGAGGCCAACCATGGCGCCCAGCGCCATGATCGACAGAATTTTTTTCCGCCCTACACTGCCCATGGCTAACCTCCTTGAAAAATTCCACATATGCCCGAATCTCGGATCGCTCCTCATGACACTCACTAATTGCGGAAGAGGTACCAGTAATCCAACCCCTGCATGTCCATCAGGTAGTGATCCACCAAGGTGAAATAGGAAAGCGCGATGAGAATCGACACTACAACGGCGAAGACCGTATTGTTCAACAGCGTTTTGGACTTGGCCCCTACAAATAGAAGCACAAACCCTGCGATCAACGTCGCAAGCCAAAAGTATGGACTTGTCATCGCCCGATCCTCCTAAACTCTGAATAGTAGAAGCTTAAAATGGTCACGCGGCCCCCCGCTCCTTCAAACCCGCATTCAAACCGGGGTCAACAGGGGCACTGAATCCCGGCGAACCAGTAGAAAAACCACAGACCCACGGCCGTCGTGATGTAAAAAATCATTTTTCCGAGCTTGATTTTCCATTCTGGATCCTGAACAACTTCCGCCATGGTTCAAATCTCCTCTTCAGGTGATGGCTGACAGCTTTACATCCTAAGGTTTTGCCTTGACACACCACGAGGCAAGTGCTAAGGGAATCACGCGATATTCATTCGGCAAGGGGAATCAAATGGGTGAAAAAAGTTCAAAATTGTTTGACATTATAGTTTTGGCCGGCATGGTTGTCAATATCATTTTGGCCGTGTTTCTCATCCTCTATTACTTTGATATTCTATGATTTTTCACCGTCTTTCCTGCTCTGATCCCCACCCCATTTTCCGCTCACGGCGCAGCGAAATCCGATGGTTTCGTCCCGAAAATCAGGAACCATTTTGCTCCGGCTCGTCAGCCTTATGTCTCCCCCTGTCGTCGTATAGCTTCCCCCTCTGAGAACACGAAACATGCCGTATTCTGGGCTGGGCGGGTTCTTCTCTGGCGAGTCCCTATATGCGGTTTCCAGATACCAGTCCGCGACCCATTCCATCACATTGCCCGCACCATCCATCACTCCGTAGGGGCTGCGATCGTCTTGAAATGACCCTGCCGGAGCCGTCACTTCGGCTCCATCCTGAACCCGGGCCCAATTGGCGCTTCCAGGCCGTTCATCGTTGCCCCAAGGCCACAACCGCCCATCCGGGCCGCGCATGGCCTTTTCCCATTCTGCTTCGCTCGGTAGTCGCTTGTTTTTCCAGGCACAATAGGCTTGCGCGTCGTCATGAGACACGTAGACCACCGGCTGGTTGGCGGAGCGCATCCGTGCCATGTTTTTCGCATATCGGGAAGGCGGCCCTGCCTTTCGATGACCGCTGGCTGCGACAAACGCCTCATAGTGATGGTTGGTGACTTCGTAACGATCGATTGAAAAGCCGTCCAAAAAGATCTCCCGCTGCGGCGCCTCGTCAAAACCGCCCTTATCATAGCCACGAATGAACGGTCCGGGGGGAATGTACACCATCTCCTCGTTAATGGGTGCCTCTTCCCGACCAAGATCCTGAGATGGCAATGACTGGGTAAGTGAATGGCCCGAAGGATTTTCCACCTTTTCAAACGGCGTCAAGGATGTGCCGCGGAGAATCCCCATGATCGGGAGAAGGGCGAATAGGGCGACCGCAATAAGAATCGCGACCTTGAATCTCGTTTCGAGCATAGCGTCACCCGAAGCGAAATCGCCTCAGCCTTACGACTTCTGCGAACCGGCCGCAGACTTTTCTCCGTCCCGCGCGCATCGGAATCCGATGGAACTGTCCGTTCGCCACATCTTGGCCTGAAACCGCTTCGCGATCCTCGCGCCATGCGCAGTCTCTCTCCAGGATCCGCCGCGAATCACCTTATGTTCGCCTTCGGAGGGCCCTTGGGGATCTCGAAATGGCGACTTCGCGTAATAGTGCTCATCGTATGTATCGGCCACCCACTCGGCCACATTGCCGGTCATGTCGTAAAGGCCGTACGGACTTCGGCCCGCCTCGAATAAACCGGGCGGCGCGAGATACTTGAATCCATCTTCGGCGCCGTCCAGATTGGCGCGGTGCGGCCCGAAATCATCTCCCCACGGGTACCGGCGACGCCCTTCGCCGCGAGCGGCCTTCTCCCATTCGGCTTCCGTCGGAAGGCGCTTCCCCGCCCATTTACAATAGGCAACCGCGTCCGCCCAGGACATCCCAACGGCCGGCAATTCCGGTTTGGTGATCTTGGTAATATCGTCCTCAAACACCGGAATGAAGGGTTTGCCGCGCTTTGTCATTTTGACGTATTGCTCATATTCCTGTTGGGTGATCTCTTTCTTATCGATGTAATAGGTGCTCAGGTACACTTGGTGTTCCGGCGCCTCGTCCGGATCGCCTTCCGTACTGCCCATGCGGAATGGCCCTTCTGGGATCTGCACCATCTCGTGCCCGTCCTCGCCCACGAATGTCTTGTACATCGAATAGTCCTGCTGGGGCACCGCTGGCACGGCCTGCGCCTCTTCCTTCTTGAGTTGGGCCAGCGCTTCCTCGCGCGCTTTCTTATTGTCGTACGACTGACTCATCAGCCCGATGATCATCAGGAAAAACGACCCGAAGACGAAGATGACCGACCCGATCAAGACCTTGTTGTTATCCATGTCAATTGACCTTTGCCGGCGACGCCTTTACATCCGCCCACCCCGGAGCACGATCAGGCGTTCGGCGCCGGCGGCTCCGTGGAGGCCGCCGCCCGCTTTCGTTCCGCCCAGGCATCCAACAACATTGAAATCTGCACACCCAGAAACCCGCCCATGGCGGCTCCCGCACCGGCTCCGACAGACATGCGGTCCGCGCCGGCCACCAGCCAGGCGAGCAACCCGCCCAACAGACTGCCGATCAAAATACTGAAAAGAAAACGCCGCCCGCCCAGCAATCCCACAACCGTGCCGAGCGCCACTCCGAGGCCCGCGGCCACCGGGAGGGACACGTCTCCCATATTCACGCCGATCAGGACGCCCACCGTTCCCATCACGGCGATGCCGAGGACCACGTCGATAATCTTTCCACTCACAGGCGACTCGCTTTATTCACGGGACCGCGGCGAAGCCCCCTATCGGGCCTTGGCCACAATCGAGCCGAAATCGATTTCCACGCCGGGGCCGCTCAAAATCGAAATGCCCCAGGCCTTCGGGGCCGGTTCGTGTTCATGAATCCGCTTGAAGTCTTCATACACGTTCACGGTTTCTTCGACCCATTCGCCGATGGGCTTTGCTCCCGATTGGACCACGATCTCCGCGCCGCTGAACATGCTCCCTTCGCTCAGAAGCCCCTCCGCCTTGGTGGCGCTCCAGATGTATTTCGTGAAGACAGGAATGAAAAAGAAATCGGTATCCAGCGACACATAGAGCGTGGCGATGGGGTCGGCCGTCGCAGGAGCCTTCACCAAACGCCAGCGCCAGGTCAACACCGGGTAGGCCTTGGGATCCCAGTCGATTTTTTTCTTCTTGATGCGCTGATCGGCATCCCGGGCGGCCAGAAATCCGTTGCCCTGTTCATCATGGACCTTATACGCGCTTCTCGCCCGGGCTTCGCTGCGCTGGCTCTCGTTCTCCCAGAGGCTGGGGAATCCGTCCGCCTCCTTGGCCTGAAACGCTTCCAGCACAAGTTGATCGGCCGCGCGGCTTTCGCTGACGCAGACCAACGTGCCGGCAAGTCCTCCCAGCAGCGCCCCTCCCAGCACAGAGAGCCGTTTCAGCCGAACGAATCGTTCCCTCTTGCGTAGCATGGCACCTCGTATTGCGGGACAAGCTAGGTTTCCTGCGTTGGAGTCGGAACCCAGGCGGGCGACTTAGCCGAAGCGGCGCGTCGGTCCGCGGCCGAGGCCAACCCCTTCTCGCTCAACCAGAAGACGAACAGCACCCCGACCCAGAACACCACCATGTTCAACGTCACCATTTTGGCGGCAAACCCAAGCGAGGGAGTGAATGCCCAGGGCGACACATCCGGCATCAGCTCGCTGACGTGCCAGGCCAGCCGCCCGGACGAACGAATGTAGCCCATCAACCCCATGACCCACGTGAACGCCGCCGCGATGGCGAACAGTCCGACCATGCCGCGATCCGTCATGCGGCCCCATTGGACTGGCCCATGCACCACCGCCCCCCGCAACATGGCGCGGTTGATCAAGGCGCCTCCCATCACCACTGTCAACGTCGTCAGCGCCTGGGGACCGGACAAGGCCACCCGAAGGCTGGCGGGAAGATAAAACCCATAGATCGACAACCAGGTGATGTGTCCCATTCCCAGCAGATAGAGCACACCGATCGCCATATTTCCCTTCCGCACCCACGGCACGGTCATCGTTCGATTGGCGCGGCGGTAAAAGATATAACTCAGCCCGGTCAGACAGATCATCAGATTCACGGCGCCGTTTTTCGCCGACATGACGCCATAGTTGCCGATGACCGGATGTTGGGCCCCGCCCATCGCCTTCAGCTCGCCCGGCGACATCATGACCGTGTGCGGCGTCAGCCACACCATCACGACGATCATCAATCCCCACACGAGAAACTGCGTATACTGCTGATATCGCTCCCCGCCCTTCAATCTCGCGAGACTTTGCCACAGATAGTAGTTGATGCCGAGGAACAGCGCGCCGATCAGAAGCGCCTGCACGACGAACAGCCAGGTCAGCAGTCCGCCCATCATCGTCACGCCCATGCTCTGACGCCAGGCGTAGACGGACCGCATGAGCCAATAGCCGGCGAACGGCATCGGCAGCAACGCACAGACCGTCACGAAGAGGAAGATATAACCGACCCAATCGTAGTAGGCCCGCTCTTCCGGTTCCTTGCTCGTCAGGAAGCGGTACGACGCATAGGCCAGCACCACCGCGCCTCCCGACATGATGTCGGCCAGAAAACGATGGACGTTCAACGGGTTCCACAAGGCGGAATGCAACAGATGCCAGGCTTTCCCGAGAAACCGACCCTGGGCGTCCACGCCCGCTGGCGACATCATGAACGCCGCCCAGGCGTTGGCCAGCAACAGCAGGGCGCCGCCGAACACGTTGGTGACAACCCCGACGGCGGCATGGATCCACTTCCACCCCGCCCCGGCGAGGCGATCCCAACTGTAGTAGTAGACAATCAAGAGCAGCGCTTCTCCGGGGAACACGATGGCATAGGCCGGCATCATGGATTTGAAGGTGCCGCCCATATACTGCATGAAGTGCGGATACAGCAGGATGAACAGGGCCAGCATGGCGCTCCCGACCAGCGCCGTGATGGACATCGCCAGCAGCGCCACGCGCGCAAAATCCTTGGCCAGACGGTCATATCTGGCGGCGAGCGCCGGGTCCCGCGCGATCAGCCCCAGAAATTCGATCAAGACGCAAAAGATCGGAAGGGCAAGGACGAACCCGCCGAAGTAGGTGTGCTGTTGCGTGACGAACCAGACGAGCAGGCGGCTATCGAACGACCCGATCGTCGGATAGGCGATCTCCTCAGCGGCAGGGGCCGGCGGTCCGCTGGGCACGCCCGGTGTTCTGAAAAACACATCGACGGAATCCGTTGCCGCAGCGGCCCGGGCTTGAGGTTCGGCGCCGGCCGGCACGACGCCGACGGCAAGGACGACGATCCACAACAACAGCCCGCACCGGATGAGCATCGCGGCGCTCATCGGATCTGCTCCATGGTGACGGCTGGCACGGTTTGCGTGATTTGATGGGTCTCCGGAACCGCCAAAACCTGCTGCGGCGAGCCAGCGCCATCGCCCATCGCCATCTGTTTCGACAGCAACCCCGTGACGAACGGACAGCGCAGCACGGCGGCGGGAATCGTCCCCTGTAGCCTGGTCTCGAACGACCGGCGCGCGCCCAGATAATGCGAGTAGAGCCCCATGAGGCCGCCGACGCATCCCGCAACGGCCGCGAATTGCCAGCCGGCATAAAGGGGCCATTGCAAGGCGAACACCAACAGGCCGTAGACCGCCAGAAAATAGGTTGCGGAAAAGGCCAATCCGGGCCACCACCAAAACTTGGCCAGCTCCAGCCAGCCGGTGCGCCGCCACTGCGCGAGCCAATCGGAGGACTCATTCAGTCCGGCAAGGTAGGCGGTCAGGGAAATCGAGCCGGCGGCCAAGGTGGCTATCAACAGGTGGAGAAGCGGCGCCGGCCCCTCCGAAGTCGCCGAGGCCACGGCCAGCGCCAGCAAGGCTGTCGCCCCCACGCCGGCAGCCGTCCAGCCCAAGAGCACCCGCGGCCGCTGCCACACCATCCCGCGAAGACTTGCGCCGTTGGGAAACGTGAGAAAGGAACGGCCCTTCGATTCCATCCGTCGCAGGTGGCCGATCTCAAACGCATCACGGGCCACGGCCGTATTGGGAATGATGATCGCCATCATGGCAGGCCCCTCAGGGTGAGTCAGGAAATCATAGTTCACCGCCACCTGCAAGAGAGCCAGCACCAGCAAAGACAGTTGAACCGCGTACACAAATCCGACCCACCCGAGCAGCCAGGCCCACCGGCTTGGACGCTCGGCACGAGGCAGGTCGCGCCACGGCGCCTGTCGCCCTGCGGCATAACAGACTCCGGCGGTCACGACCGCCAGGCTCCCGCTTGTGACCAGCAACGGCACCGCCTCGGAGAGCGGCACGACCAGCTTCAAGGCCCGATAGGCCGCAAAGATGGCCAGCCCCGCAACGAACATCACGATCCGCTTCCTGGAGCGAACGGCCGGTTCGGTCACGGTCAGGCTGAGTTGAGGCAGGACACGAAGCGCAAGGCGATGCAACATGACTACAACCGAATTTGGAATGTTGAATGTTGAATGATGAATGGATCTCCCCGGAGAACTCCATGAGCGGGCAATCCCTGCAAAACATCTCCATTACCCATCTTTCATTCCTCATTCCACATTGAACATTACGTTTTCTGCGCCATTCCGAAATATTTGGCCTTCACTTCTTCCATCAAGGCCACCGACACGCTGGAAAGCCCACGATCGGCGGCCGTCCGCTCCAGTTCAAGCCGCGCCATCGCTCGAATCGGGGCCGGAACCCGGTCAAGCCGTTGCCAAGCCGCAGGGTCCCAGGCCAGGGCCATTCCCTGCTGGGCCTCGGCAAACAGATCATAGGTGATGACACGATGCCGGGCCGCACGCGCGTAGCGCTCCACCTCCGGCTTCAACAGCTCCTGCACGTAGGGCGGAAGCCGCTCCAAGCGATGCTTCGCGTCGTCGCTCCAGATCAGCCGATCGACCAATCCGAACGTCTCGCGGCTCGCATCCCCGGCTGCAACGTCTACCCCGACGCGCAACCCGCAACCCAAACATTCAGACCGGACGAACCACATCGGCTCGCCTGCCGGGCCGAGCCGCTCCTCAACCCCCTGCGTATGCATCCATCGTCCGCATCCACAGACCAACATGGCTTCCTCGGTCAATGGCTTCTGCCGGCCGCCGCCGACCGGATCCGAGCGCTACCCGATTTTCCCCGGGTAGAGAATATAGAGCATGGTGTACGTCACGCTTCCCG
>DATIBM010000341.1:0-2757 GCA_035457545.1 Nitrospiraceae bacterium | reverse complement strand
CGCTATGTTACGATAGGCGCATCCACGAACTGATTTCAGCAAAGGAGCACAGAACCATGTTGGCGTACGTGATGTCGGGCATGCTGGCCATGTTGAGTTCCACCATTGTCCTTGCCGTTGATCCGGCCGCTGCGGGCCCGGGCACAGAGGCGGCGGGACAGGATGGAGCGCCCCTGGTGCTGATCCCGGCCGGCTCCTTTCCGATGGGCGTACCGCAGGGCGATCGCGACGGCGGTCGTGACGAATACCCCAGACATGACGTCTATGTGGATGCTTTCTATATTGATAAATTCGAGGTGACGAACGGCCAGTATCTCGCCTTCGTGAAAGCCACCGGCCACCGCATTCCGCAGAACCCCAAGAACGCCACACGCAACCTGTGGCAGGGCGATACCATTACTGAGTCGCTGACCGACCGCCCGGTGATCAACGTCGATTGGTCGGATGCGGAGGCATACTGTAGATGGGCCGGCAAACGGCTGCCGACGGAAGCCGAATGGGAAAAGGCCGCCAAGGGCACGTCGGACCGCCGTTTCCCCTGGGGCAATGTGGAACCGACCAACAAGCATTTGAATTTTAATCAACAGTGGATCGGCGAGAAGACTTTGATGCCCGTCGGCAGTTATGAAGCCGGGAAGAGCCCCTTCGGTGTCTACGACATGGCGGGCAACGTCTGGGAATGGGTCCAGGACTGGTACGATGCAAAATATTATGAAAAAAGCCCAGCCAAGAATCCAAAAGGTCCTGAGACCGGCACCAAGCGGGTCCTCCGCGGGTCAGGCTGGCAGAACGAGACGCCGACCGTGCGCATTTTTACCCGTGTAGATAGCGATCCGACGATTCGCAACGAATCCACCGGTTTTCGGTGCGCCATGGATGCACCGGCCAAGTAGGGCGGCCTATGAACGACAAGGGGTTATCCGGCCTGACGGTGGCCGCCTTTGAAAGTCGCATGGCGGCGGAACTCACCCGGCTCATCGAGCGCTACGGCGGACGCCCGCTGGTGACCCCGGCCTTGCGGGAACTGCCCCTTCAGGACAATTCAGCGGCGTTGAAGTTTGGCGTCCGCCTGACGGCCGAGCGCATCGACATTCTCATTCTGCTCACCGGTGTCGGCACCACGGCGCTCTTCGACCTCCTGAAATCCCGCTATCCCTGGTCGTCCATTGTGGCCGCTCTCAAACAGACGGCGATTGTGGCCCGCGGGCCGAAACCGGTGGCAGCCTTGAAAGCCTTGCACCTCCAACCGACCTTGACCGTGCCTGAACCGAATACCTGGGTCGATCTGATCTCTACATTGGATGAATACCGGCCGGTGAAGGGCTTGCGCGTGGCGGTGCAGGAGTACGGCGCGCCGAACCCGGATTTGTTGGAGGCCCTGCACCAGCGGGGCGCCGAGGTCTTTCCAGTACCGATCTATAAATGGGCGCTCCCCGAAGATCTCGCACCGCTGCGACGCACGTTGGATGAGGTGATGGCCGGCAACGCGCAGGTGTTGCTGATTACCAACGCCGCGCAAGCCGACCATGTGATGCAGATTCTGGAGCAGGATGGAAAAGTCGAGCCGTTTCGAGCGGCCCTAAGCGGGATGGTGATCGCCTCGATCGGGCCCACAGCCAGTGAATGCCTCCGCCGCCATGGCTGGCCTGTCACCTTCGAACCGTCACATCCGAAAATGGGGGTGTTGATCAAGGAGCTTGCGGAGCGAGCTCCGTTCCCCCCGTTAGGCTGAACGAAGCACTTTCCCGAGAGGGGTACCGAGGGGAGCCTGATCGTGCAGGCTCCCCTCGGCTTCGTTGAAGCTACTTGCCGGACACAGCAACCGGCTTGGCTTGCCCGAAATCGCCCGCACCAGCCTGTTGGGTCCCTATTTTCCCACCGGTCAGCGGCTTGATCCGTTGATCGCCTGCCGGCAGCACTCGCAGATAGCCCCACTGTCCCGATTGGGAATACGGGAGCCGTTGATTGCTCCAGACGTAATCCCCCTGCATGCGGAATGGGCCGCCGGCGCTCGGAATAAACGCATCGAGCGTCTCGGACCCGGCGAATTCCACCACGCTGATCATGTCGGCTCCGGGCATAAACGGTTCGATCGGCCATTCATGGCGTTCGACGCTGAACATGCCGTTCTGCTCGTTGCTCGCACCGAAGACATGGATCCGCACGGGATCCCCGACATGGGCCTCGATGATCGGCGTCGCCGGATCTTCCGGCTTGTCGACCACGCACGGTTGGAAGACCTTGCCCAGGGTACAGCCGTTACCCTCCCGGAACTTATAGGGTTCCGCTCGGTAGTTTACCGCCGTGAGACCGGCGGTATTCTGCACGTAGGGCATGAAGCTCGTCCCGATGATGTTGTCTTCATCCTGGAAGAACAAGGCCACGTCGCGGTAGTTCACGCGGTGTTCGTATCCTTGAATCGTGCGATCCACAATCACGTCGGCCACCCAACTGTTTTTGTTGGAAATGTCCGCGCCGGTCTTGGGATCCCGGTATTTCGCGCCCTTGGGCCCGATGACGACCGCCCCGTAGAGGCCGCTGCGCGGATTGGTCATCACATTGCCCCAATCCCACACCAATGACGCCGTCTCGCCCAGGCCCGGATCCGCATAATAGGTATAGGTCCGGCTCTCTCCCGGGGCGACCGTCTGATCGCCGGGATTGTGCCCGACGTTCGCCCCCAACGAATCTTTCGGATCGAACGCCAACCCGAGAGCCGAGAAAGAAGCCCGTCCGTCTTTCATCCGGTTCGTGAGC
>DATIBM010000340.1:0-3782 GCA_035457545.1 Nitrospiraceae bacterium | reverse complement strand
GGCTGCCATACGGGCCTCCTCCGCGGGCGTGATCGGCGAAGGGAATCATAGCACGGGCGGATGACGGGTAACAGAAGGGGATAAGCGAGACCGAGGTGTGAGGTTCAGCGCCGAGGGCGGATCTGGAGAAAGTCCTGGTGGACAGAGAGGCGATAGGCTCCATCGCCTGCAGCACAATGCTTCGTCAGATAGTCTTCCACGTCGCGCCGGGCGGGCGGCCGACTGATCGGCAAAAGATTCAGCATGAATTCGGCGACGGCGTAGGCGGAGGCAAGGTCCGAGGTTTCCACATGGGCCGGATCCAGAGTGGTGGCGACTTCGTAGCGGTCGCCCTGTTTGGCGCGAAAAGTGGTGACGAGGCTGTCGAGGTCGAACCGGTAGCCGAAAAAATGTTCCAGCATGGCCATGCAAGCTGTGCCGCGATTCTGAATGACGATGACTGTGACGCCGGCCGGCGACATCCAGGACACAAGCCGTTCGAGGTGCGCGAGCCATTCCTCGGCGGGAATGTAATATAGGGTGTGGGAGCAGAGGACTAAATCGCCCTGCGCGACGGGCTGCGCCGTCATGATGGGCTGGCCGATCGCCTCGGCCCCGGGTACGGCCCGTCGCAACTGGTTCAAGAGATAGGCGTTCGGTTCAATGGCAATGGTGCGGACGAAAGCTCCGGCGAAGGCCTTGGTGACTTCGCCGTTGCCGGCGCCGGCATCGATGAACACCCGGCGCTCGGACAAGCCGTTGACCAACGTCTGCAGGAACCGCTTGGCGTTCCGCTTTTGATCGGTGTGGTCGAGAAAGACCTGGAAGGCACGCTTGTAGTCCTCGCCTTGCGAGTCGAACACCTTGATGGGTTCTGGTTCAGTCACAGTGAGCGTCCTGCTGAGCTTCAAGCGGTCGGTTCCTCATGGCGCCGAACGATACACGGTTTTCCGGGGGAAGGCCAGCGGCAGAAGGTGGTGGAAACCCTTCACATTGACCCATCCTTTCCATTTCTATACTCTCCCCCGGACACGAGGTGGCGATGATGAAAATCCTGTTGGGCATCGTGCTGGTGCTGGTCCTGTTGATCGTGCTGGTGCTGGCCCTTCCGTTTCTTGTCGATCTCAACAAATATCAGGACCACTATCGGCCGTTGATCGAAGCATCGCTCGGCCGCACCATCGCGCTCAAGGATATCCGGCTGACCATCTGGCCTCGTCTCGGCGCCCGCGTGGCCGGCTTCATGGTGATGGACGATCCCGCCTTTTCCTCCGATCCCTTCGCCTCGCTTGCCGCGTTGGAGGTCGGGATCAAGCTGATGCCCCTGCTCTCCGGCAAAGTCGTGGTAGAGGAGATCACGCTCCGTGACCCGGTCATCACGGTGCTGAAGAACAAGCAGGGGCTGCTGAACGTCTCGACCATCGGACCGAAGGGGCCGGCCAAACCGGAAGCGCCGAAGCCGGAGGTTCCTGCCCCGCCGGCCGGCGGGCCGCTGCAAGCGCTGGCCCTGCTGGCCGTGGACCGAGTGGCGATTGTCGGCGGGAAGCTGACCTATCAAGACCAGTCCACGCCCAAGCCGACGGACTATGTGATCGACCATCTGGAGTTCCTGCTGCAATCGGTCCATGTGGGCGAGTCCCCGACCCTCCACCTCGCCGCCACCCTGCAACCCTTCAAGCTGCCGGTGACGCTGGACGGGTCCTTCGGTCCCCTCGTGGAGACCATGGACTTGCAGCAGTTCCGCTTCGACCTGGGAGTCGGGAAGATCGTGCTGAACCTCGCTGGCCGAGCCGTCGGCGGGCTGCTCGACGCCAGACTGGCCTCTCCCTTGATTTCGTCCGCGGACCTGCCAATGGCTCTGCCCTTGGCCAAACCCGTGCAGGTGAAGGATCTCCGGGCAACGGTAAAGGCCAAGTACCCGCCGAAAGAAGGTACGCCTCCGCTCGAGTTGGCCGAAGTCCCGAACCTCAGCCTGGCTGTCGTGATGGGTGACTCGGTGGTCGATGTGAAAGGCTCGGTCCTGGGAGGCCGCGCGACTACGACCGCCTCTTCCCCACGAATCAGCACGGCCGACGTGCCGGTGGCCCTCTCGCTCAAGAAACCGGTGGAGATCAAGGACCTGCTGCTGGAGGCCGACCTGAGGGGAGAGGACGCGCGCCTGTCCAACCTGTCGTTTCACCTGTTCAACGGTCAAGCCAAGGCCCAGGCCGGTATGACGCTCGGATCTGCCGCCCCGCCGTTCACCGGCAAGGCGGCGATCCAAGGATTGCAACTCGGTCCCGCGCTTGAAGCCCTGGGGACCGACAAGGTGTCCATGAGCGGGACAGCCGCCGCCGAGCTCGATCTGGGTGGCCAGGGGTTTTCGACGCCGGACCTGACCAAGGCGTTGGTCGGGACGGCCCACCTGGCCGTGCGGGACGGGAAGATCGAGGGCATCAATCTCATGCAAGAGATCGGGACGGTGCTCAAGGTGGCCGGGCTGTCTCCGGACCGGGTGAATGCGACCCTGTTCTCGACGATCGAGACGGACTTGGCGGTCAAGAGCGGCATCGTGGCCGTCCAGCGGCTCCTGATGGACAGCCATGATTTTCGGGCGACCGGCAGCGGCACGGTCGGCTTCGACCAGTCGCTCAACCTCGCCCTCAACCTGAACCTGTCGGAGGCGATCAGCCAGAAGATCGCCCGTTCCACCCCGGTCGTCAAGCTCGCCCTCAAGGACGGACGTCTCGCGCTGCCGCTGAAGATCACCGGCACGGTCCAGGCCCCGGGTTATCAGGTGGACATGAAGGCGCTGGGCGGCAGGGTGCAGGAACAGGTGAAGGAGAAGGTCGAGAAGAAGGTGGAGGAGGCGGTCGAAGGGTTGATGCAGGGCACCACCAAGCCGGAGGATCTGAAGAAACAGGGGAAGGAGCTGCTCAAGGATCTGTTTGGGCGGTAGGGGAGGAGGCCGCATGCACACGATGGAACTGATCCAAGATTACTTGGTTCGGTACGGGTTCCGCCTCTTGGGCGCGTTGGCGATTCTCGTCGTCGGGGCCATGGTGGCGAGGCGGGTCGGCAACTTCACGCTCAAGGCTCTCGAGCGGCAGGAGATGGAACCGCCGGTCCGCCGGCTGCTCTCCCAGGTCGTGCAGGGGCTGGTGTTCATGCTGGCCATTCTGGCCGTCCTGGACCAGATCGGCGTCCAGATCGCGCCGCTGCTCGCCGGCTTGGGTGTGGCCGGCTTGGGGATCGGCATTGCGCTTCAGGGTGTGCTCAGCAACATCGTCGCCGGCCTTTCGATCATCTTCACCAAACCCTACCGGGTCGGCGAACACATCTCGCTGCTCGGCGTCCACGGGGACGTCGTGACCATCAGCATCTTCTCGACCATCCTCGTCCATCCGGACCGCTCCCGCGTCGTCATTCCCAATCGCAAGATCGTGGGGGAGATCCTCCATAACTTCGGGACGATCCGCCAACTGGAGCTCTCGGTCGGCGTCTCCTACAAGACGGACATGGCCAAGGCGCTCGATGTCGTGCGTGAACTGTTGGCCCGACATCCTCATGTGTTGAAAGATCCGGCGCCGATCGTCGGGATTGCCGGGTTCGGGGACTCTTCCGTCACGATCGCGATCAAACCCTGGGTGCCGGTTCCGCAGTTCGCCGCCGCGCAAGCCGAACTCAACCGGGCGATCATCGAACGGTTCCGCGCCGCCGAGATCGAGATCCCATTCCCGCAACGGGAGGTCCGGGTATTGTCCGGCACGCCAGCTTCTTCCTGATGTCTCACGCCTGACGTTTCTCACGTCTGACCTTCTTAC
>DATIBM010000339.1:0-26723 GCA_035457545.1 Nitrospiraceae bacterium | reverse complement strand
GATCGCAATCCGCCGGACGATGCCGTGGACCTCGTAGCCTTGTTCGAGCAGGAACTCCGCCAGATACGACCCGTCCTGCCCGGTGATGCCGGTGATCAGCGCGCGTTTGGTCATGGTGTCCTCGCGAAATCTCTTGTCATCCCCTGAACCCCTTTTGCATCACCGTCCGGTAGAACTGCGGGCTGAGCCAGCGATTGCGAAAGGGGCGCAGCCGCCTGGCAGCCTGAATGCGTTGCTCCATCACCTTCGGGTGGGAGCCCGAATAGTTCTTCAACATGCCGTAGTCCGGAAACTCCGCATCCATGGCGGCCCAGGCGTCGATCCGCTCCTCGGTCAGCCGGTCGCCCTCGTGGCGGCGGATCTGGTAACGGCGTTTTTCGCGCAACGCGCCAGGATTTCTGGCGTAGCCGTAGTGAAAGATGCGAGCCTTGATCAGTTTCCCGAGGTTGCCGTTCTTGATGACGCCGGGCACGCCCGGCACTTCGAAATCGAACCCGTCGATCGCCGACCGCACCCGGCCGTCGGCCCGGACGATCCTGGTGGCGCGGTGGTACATCCAGGGATCGAGCGACCAATAATCGCCCTTGAAGTGCAGCACGCGAAAGACCAGCGCCAGGACCTCCTGTTGGGGGAGGTACTGTTCCATGGCCTGCCGGATCACCGGCAGATCGTCCTCGTGCACGACCTCGTCCCCTTGAAGCAGAAAGGCCCAATCTCCCGTGCAATGCGAGAGAGCGATGTCCTGCTGAATGCCGAAGAGCTTGCCGTCCGTGCGCAAACTGTCGTCCCAGACGGTTTCGACGATCTTGATTTTCGGCGAGTTGATCGAACGAATGAGGTTCAGCGTATCGTCCTCCGATCGTCCGACATTGACGACGTATTCATCAACCATCGGAAGGATCGAAGCAATCGACTCCAGCACGGGAAAGTCGAATTGAATGGCGTTGCGGATCAACGTGAACCCGCTGACTTTCATCGCGATGTCCCCTCCTCGGTTTGCAAGCCGGCCCCTTCTTGAATGCGCCGCTCATACATCCGCCGGTAATAGGCGGCGAACTCCCCCGACTTGATCTTCCGCCACCAGGCTTCGTTCGATTGATACCAGCGTACCGTATCCCGCAAGCCCTCCTCGAAGGGGACCGACGGCTTCCAGCCCAAGGCCTCCAAACGGCGGCAAGACACGGCATAGCGCCGGTCGTGGCCGGGCCGGTCCTGCACGAACCGGATCAACGAAGAGGGCTTGCCGAGGTGGTGAAGAATTGCGCGGGCCACGTCGAGATTCTCCCGTTCGTTGCCTCCGCCGAGGTTATAGACCTCGCCCGGCTTGCCATGAAGGAACACATGGTGGATGCCCGCGCAATGGTCGAGCACCGAGAGCCAATCTCGCCGGTAACGGCCGTCCCCATAGAGCGGGAGCGGCTGATCGTCGAGCGCGTTGGTGATGAACAGCGGAATGAACTTCTCCGGGTATTGATTGGGCCCGTAGGTGTTGCTGCCTCGCGTGATCACCACCGGAAATTGATAGGTGGTCCAGTAGCTCTGCACCAGCAGGTCGGCGCCGGCCTTGCTCGCGGAATAGGGGCTGCGCGGGGCCAGCGGGTCCGCCTCCGTGGAATGCCCCTGCTCCACGCTGCCATAGACCTCGTCGGTGCTCACCTGCAGAAACCGGCGGACCCCCGCTTGCCTCGCCTCCTCCAGCAGCACGGCGGTCCCGATCACATCGGTCCTGATGAAGGCCAGCGGGTCCGTGATGGACCGGTCCACATGGGTCTCCGCGGCGCAGTTGATGACGCCCTCGATGCGATGCTCGCGCAACAGGCGCCGGACGAGAGGGGCGTCCGCCATATCGCCGTGGACGAAGGTATAGCGCGGATGGGAGGCCACATCGGCCAGATTCTCGAGGTTCCCCGAATACCGGAGCGCGTCGAGGTTGACGACCTGGTCGTCCGAGCCGTTCAGCAACCGCCGCACCAGATGCGAACCGATGAACCCGGCCCCGCCGGTCAGCAGGATACGCATGGTTCGAGCCTTCCTTCTCGATTAAACATGAGCCTCGCGCGCGACCAACGCTTCTTCCGGAAACGAGTCCACCGCGGCCTCGGTCTTGACGGCCTGCACGATGAGGATGTCCCCGAACAGCAGCTTGTCGTCCAACAGCACGGCGCGGACCTGGGCCGCCTTGGGATTATTCTTCACCCAGCTCCTGCCCCGCGATCGGATCAGGGGCTTGAGACATTGGTGGAGCAAAGATCCGGTCTTCGACAATTCATTGGTTTCAACCGCCTGGACCACAAAGCCGTTGTTCTCCAGGATATGCCGGAGCTCGATGTAACTGACCGGGTTGATGTGCCACGCCGGCCCGGCCATGTAATCGAACGTGTTGGGCGCTCCATAGAGAAGATACTGGAGCCGAGACCGGATCGAGGCCACATTCGGCGTCGTCACCACGAGGCTGCCTCCTGGCCGCAGGACCCGATTAGCTTCCCGCACCAGATGAAAGGGATTTTCGAGGTGCTCAATCCCCTCGATACAGGTGTACAGATCAAAACTGCGATCCGCAAAGGGCAAGGTCCGGTTGAGATCCACCTTCGCACAGGCGACCTCCCGAAGCTTGAACTGTTGCGGATCGAGATCGCCGCAGGAAATCTCCAGCCCGAGCTGCCGCCGGATCAGGGTTTGGGCAAATGCCCCTTCACCGGCCGGCGCGTCCAGAATTCGCTTGCCGTCCAACGGTCCCCGGGCGGACAGGATTTCGATGACCTTCTCGAAGATACCCGGCGCGCTGATCCGGCGTATGTCAGCCTGAGCCTGTTCCACCATCCCGCCCCTTCCCCTGTCCGCGGACGCGCGGCTATCCCATCCTGTTGGCTCCCGTCTGGGCGACAAACTGGTTCGCCAGGAACAGCGATTCGATCGTCCCGGCGTCGGTCCACCAGCCCTCCAGTTTGTCCCAGGTGAGTTGATCCTTTCGGATATAGGCGTTGTTCACGTCCGTGATCTCAAGCTCTCCCCGCCCCGATGGTTTGAGCGTCTTGATGATCTCGAACACCTGCGCATCGTAAAAATAGATGCCGGTCACGGCGTAGGGAGAGGCCGGCTGTTTCGGCTTCTCATCGATCCGGATCACCTTGTCGCCCTCCAACGCCGGGACGCCGAACCGCTGGGGGTCCTTGACCTCCTTGAGGAGGATCTTGGCGCCGGTCCGCTGCGCGCGGAAGGCCTCCGCCGCCTTCAGAATATTGCGCTCGATGATATTGTCTCCGAGGACGACGCAGATCGGGCTCCGGTCGGCAAAGTGCTCGGCCAGCCGCAAGGCATCGGCGATCCCGCCCTCTCCCTCCTGATAGGTATAGTTCAGATGCCGGAGGCCGAACTGCTTGCCGTTTCCCAACAACCGCAGGAAGTCTCCCGCGTTGTTCCCGCCCGTCACCAGCATGATTTCGTTGATGCCGGCGTTCACGAGGGTTTGAATCGGATAATAAATCATCGGCCGGTCATAGACCGGGAGCAGATGCTTGTTGGTGACCTTGGTTAATGGGAGCAGCCTGGTTCCGAGCCCCCCGGCCAAGACGACGCCTTTCATGAGTTTCCTCTTCGACGTCTCATCAAAGTCATGGACGAAACAACCTGGCCACGATGCAGTCGGCCATCTCCGCCGGCGGCTTACGCCTGAGCCGCCACCTTGCGATAGACCTCGACCATCCGGCGGGCCGTCTCGTCCCACGAGAACTGCCTCGCTCTGACGAGACCGCGCTTCCGGAGCTCTTGCCAGCGGCTCTCATCGCTCAGCAGGCTGCGCATCTCTCGGGCCAGTCCCTCCACGTCGTCCGGTTCCACCTGCGCTCCCGCATCGCCCACCACCTCCGGCAAGGAAGAGGCGTTGGAAGCGATCACCGGACAGCCGCAGGCCATGGCTTCCAACACCGGCAAGCCGAACCCTTCGTAGCGGGAGGGGAAGACGAAGAGCCGCGCCTGCCGATAGAGACGCAACAGCCGGTCGTCCGACACGGGTCCGGGAATCTGCACGCAGTCCGTGAGACCCAATTGGGTCACGAGGTCAACCACGCCGGCGCGCTTTCCCACATCTCCCGCGAGCACGAGATCGTAGCGCTGGCGGATCGGCTGCGGCAGACGCGCAAAGGCGTCGATGAGCGTCTCCACATTCTTGGCCGGATCCTTTCCCGCCACGCACAGCACATAGGGCTTCGCCCCTTCCCCCTCCTCACCGCGCGCCGCCGGCGCAAACCGTTGCGTGTCCACGCCGGGATAGACGACCGTCACGCGGTCCTCCTCAAGCGGGAGGAGGCGGAGAATGTCGCCCTGCGAGCAGAGGGAATCGGTCACCACGTGGTCGAGACGGGCCCAACGATCTCCGATCACCAGAGAAAACAGCCGCTCGTTGAAGCTTGGCCGAGGACGGTGATGGGCAAGCACCAGGGGTTTCAAGTCGTGGATCGTCGCGACGAACTTTCCACGCTTCCATGCGATACAGGAATCGTAGGGAAAATGCAACACGTCGTAGGTTCCCGCCGCCAGGGGCGCCACCTGTTCCCACACGCGCCGCCGGAAGAACGGAATGCGGATGGTGCGATAGACCATATTGGGACGGGCCGTGAAGGCGCAGGCCGAAGGCGGCATCAACACCAGATAGTCGTGCTCCCGATCGACGCGGCCGATGGCTTCGATCAGCTCCCGCGCATAGCGGCCCAACCCGACGTTGAAGTCCCTCACGTGCCATGCGGCGATGACGATCTTCATGATGGAGAAAATCCGCGTCGCGACCGGCTACGGCGTCGGCTTGATCCCTGAGGCCGACGCGCCCGCGGGCGTCGGTTTTTCGATCAAGGTATGGCCGTATCTCAGCCGTTCATAGCGGGCGGTCACGACGCTCCGCAAGCCGGTCCAGCGGCGCTCCAGCCAATTGCCGCGGACAGTCCGGTTCCACTTGGCGGTGAAATGCGCAAGGTTGGCGGTCGGATAGGTCCGGCTCTGTTTGTTCTTGATCGCGTCCTGCGTCACCATGCTGAAGTGGTGGATCAGCACCGAGCCGGTCATCGCCGCCTGCCATCCGACCGCGCGGGCGCGCCAGAGAAAATCCACGTCTTCGCACCCGCCGTAGGTAAAACCTTCGTCGAACAGCCCGATGCGATCAAAGACACGGCGGTCGATCACCATGCAGGCCCCGTAGATCTCCTTTCGAACGGCCCCGGCGCACCGGCGGGTAAACGCCGCGGCATACCGTTCCAGATCATAATCGAGCGGCCCCTCACGGGCCGATGGAGACACGATGCCATAGCGGCCGCTCTGCATGAACGCCAGCAAGCCTCTCAACCAGCCCGGCGTCACCACGATATCGTTATTGAGGATGCCGATGACCTGGCCGGTGGAAGCCCGGACCCCTTGGTTCCAGGCCTTGGCGCAGCCCAAGTTGCTGTCGTTGGCGATCACCTGCGCCGGCACCGTCTTCAGATAGTCGCGCGTGCCGTCCGCCGAGGCATTATCCACGACGATCACCTCGAAGGGGACATCGGTCCACCGGAGAATCGAATCCAGACACCGGCGCGTATAGTCGAGCTGATTGTAGACCGGGATCACCAGACTGGTCATCAGGCCGGAGCCCGCCGTCGCGGACGGCTCCCCGGCAACCCGCAGGCCGGGGTTCACAGCGGCGCTCCGACGGAAGACGGTTCCACCAGCCCCTGGATGAGCCCGGCATAGACGGAGGACAGGCCGTTCATCATAGCCTCCACGGTGAATTGCTTCATCACCCGCTGCCGGCCTTTCCGTCCCATTTCCTTGCGACCGTCAGGGTCCTTCAGCAGGGCCGTGACGGCCCGGGCCAGTTCGCCGGCATCCCCGGGCGGCACCAACAACCCCGTCTCCCCGTTCACGACGATGTCGGGCAAGCCCCCGGTCCGGGAGGCCACCACCGCCTTTTCCCTCGCCATCGCTTCCAGCACCGCAATGCCGAATCCCTCCATGAGGGAGGGCTGCACGTACAGGTTCATGGCGTCAAGCAGGGCCCGGACCTGTCGCTCGAACCCGAGGAAATGGACGCGGCCGGTCAGCCCCAGATCGCGGCACAAGAGCCGGAGGCTCCGCTCATGCTCCTCATCGCCCTGTCCGAGGACCAGATAATGGACGTCCGGCACTGCGGCCAGGATTTCGGGCAGCGCGCGAAGCATGATGTCGTAGCCCTTCCGCGGGAAAATGTTGCCCACGGTGCCGATCACGACGGCGTGGTCGGCAATCCCCAGCCGGCGCCGAACAGCGGACCCGGCTCCGTCCAGCTCCGCGCCCACCCAACGGCCGTCGAGCCCGCTGTGCAACACACGGATGCGGTCCCGTTTCACGCCGCCCGCCTCCAACGTGCCCGCCACCTGGGTGGACACCGCCAACACACAGTCCAACCGGGCCAGTTCATATTGGGCGACCTTCGACACGTCCAAATCCTGTCTCAGATGCGCCGCCACCGGGACGAGAGCGGTATGGAGCGCACGCAGGGTCTGCGGCACCCACCAGAGATCGTTGACATGGATCAGGGAAGGCTTGAGTTCCTCAATGAGATGCCGCAACAGGCGAACCGCCGGTTTTCGGCGAGGGAAACTCCACATCTTTCTCCAGGCCGGGAAATCGGCGCCATGGACCGGGATGCCGCGCTGCTTCAGCTCGATCGCCAGGGGGCCGCGTTCCGGACAAATCACGGCCGGCGCATACCCGAACGATCCCAAGTGCTCGACATAGGCCAGCAGCTCCCGCTCGGCCCCGCCGATCTCGCCGATGCCGTGGACGAAGAGGATCTTCGTGTGTCGCCCCTCGCGGGGCCGGGACAACAAGGCCGGAGATTTCACGGTTGCGGCACCCCGTAGCGCCGGATAAAGGCCTTCAGGTCGGAGGACATCAGGAGCGGCAGCGCCTCCTCAATCTTCGCCTGTGGCCAATCCCACCAGGCGATCGCCAACAACGCATCGATCGTCTGCTGATCGAATCGATATTTCACGACCCGGGCCGGCGAACCGGCCACGATTGCGTAAGGGGGCACATTCTTCGTAACCACGCTTCTCGCCCCGATCACGGCTCCGTTCCCGATGGTCACGCCGGACAGGATCAGCGCGTCGGTTCCGACCCACACATCGTTCCCGATGACCACATCTCCCTTCGAGACCGATGGGTAAGGCAAGCGCATCTTGTCGCCCACCATCACTTGGAACGGATAGGTCGAAACCCAATCCGTCCGATGATTGAACCCGGTCAGAATCGTCACCCCGGAGGCAAAGGAGCAGAACCGTCCGACTGTCAGGGTCGTGCCGTCCTCGCCCCGCGGGACTCGGGGATGGCCGTAGCTCCATTCGCCGATGGAGAACCCCTGGTAGTCGGGATTATTGCCCATGATCGTCCGGGACGGCCGTGGCGCGCTCAATCCGATCTTCACCAGAAAGTCCCTCACCCTTCCCATCGCCTCGCTCCGGATCGCTTCGTCCCCTCCGCCGCCCCCTGTCTCCGGTGGCCCTGTTGTTCAGGGCGTGCCGACTTTGTCCACGCGAAGCGTGACATGCATGTTATCGACCACATTCCACAGATAGCGGCGGCACCGTTTCTGAATGTAGGCCGGCAACCACCGGAACGGCTTGCGCACATCATAGGCAATCCGCTCAACCCGGAAATCGGTCCTGATTCCATAGTCGGTTGGAGGCTCGAAGTATTGAAAGGTATCCTCGGTGATATACCGCACGTGAGTCGGATCCCGAAACGCGCCGCGGGACGTGTAGTAGGGCACGACGATTTCCACCTTCCCGCCGGGCCGGCAAATGCGGGAGACCTCCTCCATCAAGCCGATCAGATCGCGCACATGTTCAATCACATGCCTCATCCAGACCACGTCGACCGAGCTGGTCTTGATCGGAAGCCGGTGCTCGATATCGGCCACGACATGAATGCCGGGTTCCCTTCGTACATCGACTCCCCAGGCTCCCTCGACTTTGTTCTTTCCACACCCAAGATCGAGAACCACCGGCCTGCCGCTCTCCCTGATCATCTTTACCAATCACGCCTTGGCCGGTTGGCTCGCCGTTGCCCGAACACGTCAATGAAGCGCCGGACCGTTAGGCGAATCGTTCCTGTGAGCCGCGGCCGACGGATTGCGTGCGGCTTCCCGACGGCATGGACAACAGTCGTCGAGCCGTCTCAAACACTTCGTCGACCGTGATCTGCCTCATGCAGCTTTGCTCGCCGCGCGTGCAAGTGGGATGGTAACAGTCCCGGCAATCCAGCCCCTTGTAGATGGTCGTCACCTCCGCCGTCCCGTACGGCGTCCATTCCAAGGGGGAGGACGGCCCAAAGAGTCCGATGACCGGCGTCCCGACGGCTGCGGCCAGGTGCATCGAGCCGTTGTCGTTGCCGATGTACAGGGCGCAGCGTTTCACGATGGCGGCGAACTGCCTGAGATCGACTCGTCCGGCGATATTGATCGGGCGGCAGCGGGCCAGATCCTGGATCTGAGCCGCCACGGCCTGCTCCCGCGCGCCGCCGCCGATCAAGGCTCGACAACCGGCCTCCGAAGAGAGCCGGTCGGCCAACTGGGCAAACCGCTCGGCCGGCCAGGCCTTGAACCAGTATCGGGCGCCAGGATGGAACATGGCGAGCGGCCGGCCATCCAGGGGAATCCCGGATTCCCGGAGCCACCGCCCGCCCTGCTCCTCTTCCTCTTTTGTTAACCACACCGTCGGAGGTTCCGGCTTGGCCGTGATCCCGAGCGGGGCCAGCAACGCCATGTCCCGACCGATTCGATGGGTGCCCTCCGGAGGCGCATCGACTTCGTGCGTGTAGGCCAACCAGCCTCGCCATCGGCGCGATTCACGAAACCCGATGCGGACGGGAACGTGGCTCAACAGGCAGGTGAATTCGGCCCGGTCGTTGCCGGTCATGTCGATCACGCAATCGAACCCTCGCTTCCGGACTTCGTGATAGAACTGCGCTTGCGTGCCGAACCGGCTTCGATCGACGAGCAGCACCTCCGCCACGTCCGGGTTGTGCCGCAGCACGTCTTCAGTCCCGGGGTACACCGCAACCGTCACACGGCTGTCCGGAAGCGCCTGACGCAGAGCCCGCAGGATCGGGGTGGCGAGCAGGACATCCCCGATGTATCGCAGCTTCAGGAGCAGAATATTCCGCATCGACATCGGGCGCAGCACCAGAGCAGGCCCAACGGAACGATCCGGTGCGAGAGACTGGCGCACGATGCGCGGCCGGTGCTGATGGGGGTCGCCGGACGCGGCGTTTCCGGATGAACAGGAACCGGAGGAGCAGGCCGGAGGGCAGAGTTCCCGATAGACGCGCATGACCTGCCGGGCCGATTCCTCCCACCTGAACAGCTTGGCCCGCTCAAAGCCTCTTGCGACCAGAGAGTCCCGCAAGGCGCGATCCTCGAGCACCCGCGTCATGGCCTGCCCCAACTCCGCGGGATCGTCCGGGTTCGCCAACAGGGCCGCATCCCCGGCAACTTCGGGCAGGGACGAACGGTCGGACGTGACGACCGGCGCCCCGCAGGCCATGGCCTCCAACACCGGCATGCCGAACCCCTCATAAAGGGACGGAAAGACAAACAGATCCGTATGAGAATAGAGCAGCCGAAGTTCGGTTCCCGTCACCCGTCCCGGACAGATGACGCGACCCTCCAGCCCCACGGCCTTCGCGGTCTCCAGATAATTCCCGAACCGGTGGACGGGATCTCCAACCAGGATCAGCTTGCGCCGCCCCAGCCGCGCAGCTTGCTGCGCCGCCGCCTGCAGAAACACCCGGTGATTCTTGCGCGGGTCCGCGCCTCCGACGAAGAGCACGAATCCCTCGTCAGGGGAGAGCGCCAGTTTTTCGCGCAACATCGCCATCGCCGCGGGATCGCGCAGCGGACGGAACTCCTCCGAGACGCCGCAATAGACCACCTCGATCCGCTCCGCAGGCAGGCCGTACAGCTCCGTGATTTCCCGCGCCGAGAATTGCGAGATCGTCACGACCTTGCGCGCCCGCCAGACCGCACTTCTGGTCCGGGAGGCCGCGCTGCGCTGGCCGAACAATCGCGTGGAAAATTCCGGATGGCGGTCCAGCCATCCGTCGTAGATCGTGACGACCCCTCCGCACCGCCCGACCGTTTGCAGGCGAAAGTTGGTCCCGTGGTAGAGGTCCAGCCCGTCCCGTTGCGCCCGGAATTTGATGGCCCAACGCGGGGTCTCGCACCAACGCACCCGCGGATCTGCGGCCCAGGCATCGAGCTTGTTCAGATCGAGCGAGCCGCGATCGACATAACAGACCAACTCAAAATCTTCGTTCAACCGCAGAAGCCCACGCAGGAGGTAATAGACGTACCACCCGATCCCTCCCCGGTCCCGCACCGCCGGCGTCGCATAGATTCCGACCCTCACTGATCCCCTCCGTCTCCGGCCGCGATCGACTCCCAGGCCTTGGCGTATTTCAGGAACGTGAACATGCCGGCAAACAGCGCGACCACCAGGCCGTGCACCCCGTCGCGCCATCCGCCCCGCAGGACATAGGTCTTAGCGATCGTGCCGAGGTGATGGCCGGCGATCTGCACCGCCGTCACGCGGGACCGGCGTTTGAGCTTCTCCGCGGCGCCGAGCGTGGAATAGGCGACGATCTTCCGCGCGTGGTGGCCCACCGTGGGCATCGTGTGGTGATCCATCGGATTCGACAGCCGGAGGACGCGTCCTTGGAACAGCAGCCGCTCATGCAACTTGGTATCGTCGTACCGGCAGGCGGCTCGCCGGATCAGCCGGATTTGATAGTCCGGATACATCCCTCCCCCTTGGATCCAGCGGCCGTAAAAGTAGTTGCGCCTGGGGACCTCGAAGGCCGCCACGTCCGCCGGAACCTCCGCGGCGAGCACCGCCTGGATTTCGCGCGCAAGCGCGTCCGGCACCCGTTCGTCAGCGTCCACGATCAGGACCCACTCGCTTCTTGCCTGTTCGAGCCCGAAATTTTTCTGCGGCCCGTACCCTGGCCAGGGACGGACGAAGACGCGGGCGCCGGTCTGCTCGGCCAGCTCCACCGTCCGGTCCGTGCTCTGGGCGTCCACCACGATCTTCTCGTCCGCCCATTGAACGGATTCCAGACAGGCCAGGATATTGTGCGCCTCGTTCTTGGCGATGACCAGCGCCGTGACCGCCGGCACCGGGTTACCCTCGGAACCCACGTTGCGCAATCTCCCGGTAAAAACGCCAGTTGAGCCACCGATTGACCCTCGGCTTCACGCGCCGGGCCGCCGCGACCCGGCCGCGCATCACAGCCGGATGGCGGCCGCGAAACTCCTTGAGGATGTCATAGTTCTCGAACTCGGCCGCCTCGGACGCAAACCAACGCGTCTCCGACGGTGGCGGCGCGTCCCCGTGGTAGACGGCGGTCTGTTCCCGCTTTTTGGCCGTCATCGTCACCGGAGCCTTGACCCAGCCGTAATGGAACACCAGGGCGCCAGATGAGGCGAGCCACTCCTTCGGCCCGTTTTGCAGATAGCGCTGCGTCGCCTTCTCGTGAAAGCCGACCGCGTCGCCGCAGGATTCAACATCACCGTTGTTGCGGATGATCCGCACCGCCTTATGGTAGTACCAGGGGTTCAGGGACCAGTAATCGCCGACAAAATGCAGGTAGCGAAAGAGGAGCCCCTTCACCGCGGGATTGTCCACGTGCCGGGCCATGGAACGGACGATGCCCGGCAGATGGTCTTCATGAATCACTTCGTCGGCTTGGAGGTAAAACGCCCAATCTCCGCGGCAATGGGACAAGGCGATGTTCGTCTGCTGCGAATAGATCAGCCCGCCTTGCCGCAAGGTCTCGTCCCACACCGAGTCGATGATCCGGATCTTGGGATCGTTGATGGACTCGATCAACTCGCGGGTGCCGTCCTCGCACCGCCCGACGTTGACGATGAATTCATCGACGATCGGCAGGATGGACCGGATGGACTCCGTCACCGGATAGTCGTACTTGACCGCGTTCCGGCAGAATGTGAACCCGCTGACCTTCATGAGTTCCTACAGGTTCAGGTTGAGGCTCAGGTTGAGCTCGGAGGTCATAACCCGAACTCTTTATGCCCTCTGTTTGCCTTAAGTCTTTGCTTCAACCTAAGCCTTGACCTTTCATCGTCAGTTCCCAGAACTTCGCGTACTTCAGGAAAGTGTAGTAGCCGTACAAGCCGGAGAGGATCAGCCCCGGCATCCCGTCGCGCCAGCCGCTCCTGCCGACGTACATCTTCAAAAACGTGAAGAGCGGGTGGCTGACCAATTGGTGCCGACGGAACCGTCGTCCCTGCGCGGCCATGCGCCGGGCCATCAGGTCCGAATACCGGTCCATCTTGGCCAGGTAGTGATCGATATTGCGGAACGGGTATTGGAGGATCGCATGGGTGAAATACCCCGCCTTGCCCGTGATGTCGAACCCTTCGTGCACGACATCCCCTTCCCGGTACCGGACGCTCCCCTTGCGGAACAGTTGCGGCTGCCGGTAGTCGGGATAGAAGCCGCAGTGGCGGATCCACCGGCCCAGAAAAAAATTCTTGCGCGGAATGAAGTAGGCATCGGCCTGACCGGAAACCACCGTGCGGCGCACTTCATCGCGCACCTCCGGCGTGGCGCGTTCGTCCGTATCCAGGCTGAAGATCCAATCGTGCGAGGCTCGGGCCGTGGCCTCGTTTCGCAGCCGGCCGAACCCTCGAAACTCGTGCTGGAAGATCTTGTCGGTGAACTCCTTCGCGATCACCGCCGTCCGGTCCGTGCTGAAGGAATCCACCACGACAATTTCGTCCGCCCACGTCACCGACTCCAGGCAGGCCCGCATGTTCGGCTCGTCGTTGTACGCCATGATGACGGCCGAGACCTTCGGCGATGTCGCTTCCATCATGACCTGCCCGCGGCGCGGTCGGCGGTGCGGCGATACACCCGCTCCAGCTCGTCCAACATCCGATCCAGGGAATAATGCCGCTCGACGAGGGCCCGTCCCGCCGCGCCCAGCCGCGCCCGCAGCTCGCCGTCGTTCAACAACACCCGGATCCGGTCGGCTAGCGCGGCGGCGTCGCGGGGCGGCACGACGAACCCGGTCTCTCCGTTTCTCACGACGTCCGGGATGGAGCCCACCGTCGTCGACACGACCGGCAGCCCTACCGCCATGGCCTGCATGAGCACCTGCGGAATCGTGTCGCCCTCTACGGATGGGATGACAAAGACATCGAGCGAGTGGAACACGTTCAACAGATCGTCCCGATAACCCAGCATCCGCACCGAATGCCCGACCCCCTGTTCCTGGATGCGCGCCCGCAGTTTCGCCTCCTCCGGCCCCTGCCCGACCACCACGAAGGTGACATCCCGGTCGCGGGCCGCGATTTTGGCCGCCGCATCGATGAAGTACTCATGTCCTTTATAGGAGCGCAGATAAGAAATCAATCCGACCAGGAGGTGCGTCCGTGGAAGCCCCAGTTCTTCCCGAAGGTCCTTGGTGGGAGTTCCCGGCTTGAAGACCTCCACGTCGATGCCGATCGGGAACGCCACGACCCGGTCGGACGCCAGCCCATCCCGCTCGATCAGCGCGCGGCGGGTCAGATCTCCGCCGGTGACGATGACCAGGTCGAGCAGCCGCTGATAGAGAAGCCCGGTGGTCAGGTTCCGGTTGAGCGGGGTTGAAATATGCCTGGTTCTGATGACCGGCGGACGCGGCGTCACCAATCGGGCGGCCAACGAGCCAATCCAACTGTCCCGCGAGCTGTTGACATGCACGATGGCCGGCCGTTCCTGTCTCAACAAGCGGCGGAGCGTCAGGATCGCGGAGGGATAGCACCACCGCCTCATGCAGAGTGCCACGACGGGAATGCCCTCCCGTTTGGCCATGTCCATGATCGGGCTGCCTGGCTCCAGGATCATCGTGACCTGATGCCCGCGCTTCCGCAAGCCTTCGGCATGGAGGATCACGGCCAGCTCCTGCCCGCCGACCGTCGTGCTCGATTCGAGGACAAACAGTTTCATGAGGTGAGCGAGACCGCCGAACCGCTCGTCACGCGATCCACCTGTCGCGCGACCTCCGCCGGCGTGATGCGGGTCAGACATTCGAGATGGACCGTATGGCGGCAGGTCCGGCTGAAACAAGGGCGGCATGGCAGGCTGACCGAACAGACGTGATGGCCCAGGCCGTAGGGGCCGGTGCGGGCCTCGCTCGTCGGACCGAACAGGGCCACGACCGGCGTCCCCACCGCCGCAGCCACGTGCATGGGACCGGAATCGTTCGTGACGAGACAAGCGGTATCCCGCAACAGGGCCGGCAACAGACGCAGCGGGATTTCGCCGGCAAGGTTGGCGGCGCGCCCCCGCACCGCCTGGATCACCCAGTCGGCTTCGGCTCGATCCTCCGCTCCACCGATCACGATGATCCCGTCCCACCCGTCCCGTATCAACCGGTTCGCGACCTCGACAAACGACTCCCGCGGCCACCGTTTGGTCGGCCAGCGGGCCGAGACGTTCATGGCCGCCCAGCGGCTCCGCGGCCCAAAGCCGGCTTGGGAGAGTCTGGTCCTCACAGTGACTTCGTCCTCCGGCGGAAACACAAAGGGAAAGCGAACCCGGTCCGGGACGGTACAGCCGACATACCTGGCCACGGACAGATATCGATCCACCGCATGAACGTCGGGATCGGGAACCGGCACACGATGGGTATAAAACCAGGGACTCCCTTCTCTCGCATTCTCGAAGCCGATCCGGACCGGGCTGCCGGTCCTCCAAGCCAAGACTCCGCTACGTAACAGCCCCTGCACATCGATCACCAGGTCGAACCGGTGTGATCGGAGCCGTTGCATCATGTCAATCCAGCCGGCCCACCGATCCTTGACCCTCCAGATGCGATCGATTCCTTCCACCCGCTCAAGAATGCCGGCCCACTGCTCCTTGACCAGCCAGGAAATCTCCGCCTGGGGAAACCGCGCGCGCAGCAACGGAAGCGTCGGCAAGGTATGGACGATATCGCCGAGTGAGCTGGGCTTGACCAACAGCAGGCGCCGGACATCGGGGAGGGAGACTTCTCTCATGGACTCAGGCACCGGAGCGATCCCCTCCTCCTTCAAGCTGAAGCGCCAGGTCGCGGCGGCTGAGCCGATCGCGCAGAATCCAGTCCGCGGCGCCGGCCATTCCATCCGCCACGTGGTCGGGAGGCCGGCCCTCTGCGCGCATCTGAGCCAGATCATGCCGGCTCTGCTCGCCGGACAACAGCAGCACCGTTCTGGCTCCGACCTTCTGTCCCGACAGAACATCGCGCGCCCGATCGCCGACGACGTACAGTTTCGTTCGATCGAGACCGTGCTCGCGACAGGCCTGCTCGATCAGTCCCGTCTCAGGCTTGCGGCAACGACAGCCGTCCTCCGGATGATGCGGACAGACATAGAGGCCCGTCAATACCACCCCCTGCTGCGCCAACAGGTCGCCGAGCCGCTCGTGGATCGCCGTGAGCTGTTGCCCCGTGATGAGGCCCCTGGCCACTCCCGACTGGTTGGTGACCACGATCAATGTGGCGCCAGCCGCAGACAGGCGCGCGAGCGCTTCCCCGACCCCGGGCAATAGCTCAACCGCCTCCGGATCATTCAGGTACCCGCTGTCCCGGTTCAACGTGCCGTCTCGGTCGAGGAACACGGTCACGCCCATTAGCGGATTAGTGCTGGGTGCTAAGTGCTGAGTGCTGGGCGCTGAGGGCTCAGGACCAAGTCCAGAGTGCTGGGTGCTCAGTGCCGAGTGGTGAGGACTGAGAGGCGACTGGACGCGGAAGGTCATCGCCTGTCTGGCAGCCTCGACGACCTGCTCCACCGTCACGCCGGTCATGCAACGGTGGTCGATCGGGCATTCCCGCAACAGACAGGGCGCGCACTCCACCGGCGTCCGCACCACCGCGCGCCCGTCGCCGAACGGGGCGGTCGTGCGCCAATCCGTCGGGCCGAACACCGCCACCACCGGGACGCCGAAGGCCGCCGCGATATGCATCGGCCCCGTATCGTTGGTCAGGTAGAGCCGGCATCGCTTTGTGATCGCCATCAACTCCCGGATCGAGGTCCGGCCGGACAGGACAATCGCCGGGGCTTCGATCTGCCGCGCGATGGCGTCACCCAGAGCCTCTTCCCCAGGAGCGCCGACTATCACGACGTGGATCGGCCGGCCGGTGAGATCCCGACAGATCGCCGCGACCTTGGACGCCGCGTTCGCAAAACGATCCGGCAACCACCGTTTGGCCGTGCCGTAAGTAGAACCGGGATTGAGCCCGATCAAGGCTGCTCCGGCCTGCACCCCGAATCCTGCCAGCCGTGCGGCAGCCGCCGCCTCTTCTTCAGGCTTGAGATAGAGTCTCGGCGCGACGGGGTCGGCCTCGCAGCCGAGTTGCCGCAGCAATTCCAGATAGTAGGACACCTGATGAGATACAGGGCGAGGTTTTGGCACCGCCGTGGTCAACAAGAATCCCCGTCCGTCGGTCGCGTAGCCGTAACGTCGGGGAATCCCGGCCAGGGCTGTGATGAAGGCCGCTTCAAACGCATTTTGAAACAGGACCGCCAGGTCGAACTTCCGGCCGCGTAATTCTTGGGCAAGCTGCCATTTTCCCCAGAGCCCCTGATGCCGGCCCCGGTGGTCGTAGACCATGGTCTCCGCCACATCCGGATGGCCGTCCAGCAGATCGACGACGGAAGGCCGGCCGAGCACCGTCAGGCGAGCCTCCGGGTAGGTGCGACGAAGGGCTCTGATCGCCGGTTCACACATCACCGCATCCCCAAGCCAATTGGGAACGCGAAGCAGGATCTGCAGGGCATCGCGATACGTCATGGTCCGATCAGGCCTCAGAAATACCGCTCGTTCAACATGGCCAAGAGGGTGGCTTCGCCGGATTTGAACCGGGGCTGGAGCCGCACAGCCCACCAGGCATGATGGCCGGGACCGACCAGATCCACAAGCTTGCAGGCGTCCTTCTCCGTCGTGACAATGAGGTCGGCGCGGCAAGCCTCCGCCCGCTTCAGGGCAGCCTCGACCTCTGCGGCGCGGTAGGCGTGATGGTCTCGAAACTTCAGGTGATGGACGATCTCCAGGCCCAGCTCTCGAAGCACCAGCTCGAACGAGGCTGGATTGCCGATGGCGCTGACCGCGACGGCGGTCTTGCCCTTCGCGGCTGCCCCCTCCATCTCGGCTCCCTGCACGATATTGACGAGGCGCTCCGGCACGAAATCGACTTCAACGGGAACAATCCGATGGCCAAGCGCCTCCTCCACGAGCTTAACCACCCTCTGTCCTCCGTTCCCCTCGCTGGCGCGAGTGATGATCAGGGTCGAACCCCGCGCCGCAGCGGTCAAGGGCTCCCGCAATCGTCCGAACGGAAAGTGGCCCTTCAGCCCCTCCACGTCGGTCGCGTCCATCAACAGCAGGTTGACGTCCCGCCACAGCGACAGGTGCTGGAATCCGTCGTCCAGGACCATGTCATCGACCGGAACGCGATCCAACAGCCAGCGGCCGAGCTCATACCGGTCCCGGCCGACGGCCACGACGGCCCTTGGGCAGCGTCGGGCGATCAGAAACGGCTCGTCGCCGGCCTCGAGCGGATTCGCCAGAAGGTGATGTCCGTCGGAGACCAACAGATGAGCCTCTTGGCTCCTGCGTCGATAGCCGCGGCTGAGCACGGCCACCCGCCGGCCCTGCTCCACCAACTGTTGCACGGTCCAGATCACCATCGGCGTTTTGCCCGTCCCGCCGACCGTGAGGTTGCCGATGCTGACCACCCGCACGGGCAACCGATTGGTGGCCAGCAGTCCCCAACGATAACAGGCGGCCCGGCTTCGGGCGGCCAGTTCATAGGGTAGCGACAACAACCGCATCAGTGACTGCGGTGCTCCCACCGCTCTTTACCTCAAACCGTTTCCGGCCTGGTCCGGGCAGGTTGGCGACGGCATCGCATCGTTCCGCGAAGGGCGGCGGTCAAGAAAGCCCGCCATCGCGTCGAGGCTCCGCTCCAATGCCCCCTGGTTCTCCTGAAGGGCGGACCGGGCCCGCTGCCCGACCTGGTCCAGGTCAACGGGACTGTCCAGTAACTGCCTGCAGACTTGGACTATCTGATCGACCGTCCGCACCCTGATCCCGCCGCCGGCCGACTCCAACAGCTCGGCAATCTCCTCACAATGGTCCGTGTGGGGCCCGAAGAGCACCGGTTTTCCCCAGGCGGCCGGCTCCAGCAGATTATGGCCTCCGACGGGAGCCAGGGTCCCGCCTACGAAGGTGATCGCGGCGTAGTGGTATACCGCTCCCAACTCGCCCCTTGTATCCAGCAGCAGCACCCAGGACTCGGGGACCGCCTGGAGGCTTCCGGTGTGCATGGCAAGCCGGGAACGCCGCGTTGACGGCAAGCCCCGTTGCACGAGCATCCGTTCGATCTCCTCCGTCCGCTCAATGTGCCGCGGCGCCAGGATCAAGGCGAGCGGCCGTTCCTTGCGGATCTGTTCACAGGCCGAGATCAAAAGTTCTTCTTCGCCGGGATGCGTGCTGCCCGCCACCAACACCGGCGGATGAGATTGCCGTGAGATCCAGCCGGTCACCGGCGCGAGCCGGTCTTCTTGCAGGGAAACCGGCGGCTGATCGAACTTGAGGTTGCCCGTATGCAGGACCTTCTCCGGATCCGCGCCCAGGGCGATGATCCGTTGCGCGTCCCGGTCGGACTGCATCAGGCACAGTGACAGCCGGCGCAGGATGAACCGATAGATCTGCCGCACGACAGGCCATTGCTGCCTGATGAAGGAACGGGTCGAAATGCGCCCGTTCAACATGACGGTCGGCACCCCGCGCGCGGCGAGCGAAGTCAGGAGATTCGGCCACAGCTCGGTCTCGACGAACAGGTACAGGCCCGGCCGCAGATGGTCGATCAGCCTGGCCACGGCCCAGGGATAGTCCAACGGCGCGTAACAATGGGAAGCCATGCCGGCCAGCCGCTGCTCGACCGCTTCACGCCCGGTTTCGGTGACGGTCGAGACGACCAGCGGCCGGCCTGGATACCGGGCATGCAGCGATTTGACGAGCGGCGTCACTGCCACCACCTCCCCTAACGAGACGGCATGGACCCAGATCACGGTGCCGGCCGCCGGCGTGCCCCCCGCCGGCAGGGCCGGCAACTTCAACCCGAGGCGGAACGGCAACCCGCGGCGGCAGCGCCGTTTGGCCAGGAGGATCAGCAGGATGGCCGGCGAGGCCAGCACGAAGAGGAGGTTGTACAACGCCAACAGCATGATGCCTTTCAAACCGGTCCGTTGAATTCCCTTGCCCCGCAGCCCTTCCGCTCAGGCGCGAGGACGGCCGGAGACCAGGGCATCGGCGCGGGCCGTCAACTCGTTCAGCGCCGCTTCGAGTTCCCGCCGCTTGGCCTCCACCTCAGAATCTGAGGCATCGGGTGAAACCAGGATCGGCTGTCCCCAGAGAAAGAGCCCTCGGGAAAAGGGGAGAGGAATCAGAAAGCGATCCCAGCTCGCGCAGAGTTTTTTTTTGAGCAGCCGAAGGTCACCGGCACGATCGGGAGGCCGGTGGCCTTGGCCAGATGCACGACGCCGGGTTTGGCGACCTGGGCCGGTCCCTTCGGGCCGTCGGGCGTGACGCAGAGATCGCCGCCCTCTTCGCCGGCTCGAATCAGGCTGCGGAGCGCCGTCATCCCCCCGCGGGTGGTCGAACCGCGCACGCTGTGAAACCCGAACCGGCCGATCAACCGGGCGATGATCTCCCCGTCCCGATGCCGGCTGATCAACACATGGATCCGGCGCCCCCGATAGGCCAGCGGCATCATCAACTGCCGGCTGTGCCAAAAGGCGAGGATCATCCCCCGCCCGCCGGCGTAACATTCGCGCATGACGTCATCGCCGATTCGGTCCCAGCGAATAAGCGCCCCGAGCAGCCGGATGATGAAGGCGCCGACAGGCGGCACGAGCGAGAGTTTGATCCAGTTCATCATGACGCGGTCCCTGCGCCGACGTTCGTTATTCGGCCCCGATGGAGCTGTCTTGGAATTGCATGTTGTGCAGCCGGCGATAGGTGCCGTTATGGGCCAGGAGCTGCTCGTGCGTGCCCGACTCCACGATCCGGCCCCGGCTCATGACCACGATCCGGTCGGCCTTCTGGATCGTCGAGAGCCGGTGGGCGATGACCAACGTCGTCCTGTTTTTCATGAGGTTCGAGAGTGCAAGTTGAACGACACGTTCAGATTCTGAATCCAGGGCCGAGGTGGCTTCATCCAGGATCAAAATGGGCGGGTCCTTCAGGATCGCGCGGGCGATGGCCAGACGCTGGCGCTCCCCTCCCGACAGCTTGAGGCCCCGTTCCCCGACGATAGTCTGATACCCCTGCGGAAGCTTCGAGATGAACTCATGGGCATGGGCCGCATGGGCCGCGCGCATCACCTCTTCGTCGGAGGCGCCGTCCCGGCTGTAGGCGATGTTGTTGCGGATCGTGTCGTCAAACAGCACCACTTCCTGCGAGACGATGCCGATCTGGCTCCTCAGCGATCGCAACGTATAGGAGGCGATGTCCTGTCCGTTGATCAGGACCGTCCCGGAGGTCGGGGCGTAAAAACGAGGCACCAGGCTGATCAAGGTGGTTTTTCCGCTGCCGCTGCTTCCGACCAGGGCCACGACCTCCCCGGCCGCGACCTGCAGGTCGATCTCTTCCAGCGCGGCGATAGCATGGCCCGGATATCGGAAGGTGACCCGTCGGAATTCGATGGACTGGGGACCCGGTTCCAGCGTCAACGTGCCCCGATCCACCTTGTGCTCGTCGTCCAGATCCAACACCATGAACACCCGCTCCGCCGCCGCGACCGCCTGTTGAATCGTGTTGTTGGCTCCGGACAGCCGGCGGATCGGCGTATAGGCCATGAACATGGCGGTCAGGAACGAAAAAAATGATCCCGGCGTCATGTCTCCCTGGATGACCAGAAACCCGCCGTACCAGATGATCCCGGCAATGCCGATCACGCCGATCACCTCCATGTGCGAGGAGCCCAGGGACGACACTTGGATGGATTTCATCAGGTTTTCCAGCACCGCCCGGTTATGCGTTCGAAAACGCTCGCGCTCCACCTGTTCCCGGTTGAAGGCCTTGACGACGCGGATGGCTCCCAAGGTCTCCTGAATCGTCGAGGCCATGTCCCCGATCCGTTCCTGGCCGAAGCTCGCGAGCTTGCGCAGCCGCCGCCCCATGCTGGTCATCGTATAGATCGAGAACGGAATCACGAGCAGCGAGATCGTGGCCAATTTCCAGTTTTGATAGAACACGACGCCGAGCATCACGACGAGCGTGAGGCCCTGCTGGAAGATGTCCTTGAGGACGCCGGACACCGCGTTCGACATCAGGATCACATCGTTGACGACGCGGGACACCAGCCGGCCGGAATTGTTGGCGTCGTGAAACGAGACCGGCAATCGGACCATCTGCTCGAAGAGCTGCTGGCGGATATCGGTCACGACCCGGAAGCCGACATAGTTCATCAGATAGTTCTGCCCGTAGTTGAACAGGCCCTTCAGCACGGCCACCGCCAGAATGGCGAGCGGCAACACCATGAGAAGCGTCGAGTCCTTATTGATGAAAATTCCGTCCAGGACGGGACGAACCAGCCAGGCGTAGACGCCAGAGAGCGCCGCCACCATGGCAGCGCAGACGATCGCCCCCGCCAGCCTGATCCGATACGAGCCCAGATATTTGAGCAACCGGAGGTACAGGGTCATGCCCGACACACCTTCAGAATCGCCTCGGCGGCGCGACGCGAAGCTCCCGGCTTGCCGAGGGATTCACGAACTTCTCGCAGTGCCTCCTTCATCGCCCGGGCCGCCTCCGGATCTCGCAAGAGCTTGATCGCCTCCTTGGTCAAGCGATCGGGGGTCGCTTCCTGTTGGATCAACTCGGGCACGACGCTCCGGCCCGCCACGATATTGACCAGGCCGATCCATTGTACAAGAATCTTAAACCGGACGACCCAATAGGTCAGCCAAGCGGTCGTATAGAGCAGCACCATCGGCGTCCCGACGATCGCGGCCTGGAGCGTCGCAGTCCCGGACGCCACCCAGAGGACGTCCCCGCAGGCCATGACTTCACTCGCCTGATCCTTCACCACCGTCACCGGCGCCGTCCATCCCTGAAGCTGCGATGCCAGCAGCTCGTCGGAAATCGACCCGGCTTGGGCCAACAAGAACCGGGCCGACGGTTCCTGCGCGAGGAGGCGGGTCGCAGCCTCGCGCATGATCGGCAGGAGCGAGCGAATTTCCGATTCACGGCTTCCCGGCAAGAGGCCGATGACCGGGCCGCCTGCCTCCAGGCCGAACCGGCGCCGCAGCTCCGGTGGATTGTATGAAGGCGCCACCTGATCGAGCAAGGGATGGCCCACGAATTCGCAGGGGACGCCGGCCTGCTGATACAGCGCCTGCTCGAACGGCAGGATCACGAGCATCTGATCGACCACCTGCCGAATCACCGTGATCCGGCCCGGCGCCCAGGCCCAGATCTGCGGCGCGATGTAGTAGACCACCCGCTGGCCAGCCGCCTTGGCGACGCGGGCGAGCCGGAGATTCAGTCCCGGATGGTCGATGAAGACGACCGCGTCGAACCGGGTTGTGTTCAAGATGCCGGCAAGCCGGCGATAGTTGTGGTAGGCGCCGAGGAGCACGGAGGGTCCTGGCAGGCCCATATGGTCCAGCCGCCTGAGTCCCGTGACCAGCTCGACGCCGGCCTCGGCCATGCGATGCCCGCCCACCCCGACCAATTCGCAATCGGGCCGCAGCGCGCGCAGGGCCTTGGCCAGATTCGCGCCGTGCGCATCGCCGGACGCTTCTCCTGTCACGATGAAGAGTCGAGGCATGCGATCGGTGCCATCCGCCGGAGCCATCCGAGTATGCGAACCCGTTCCTGACGATGTCCCGGCAGGCCTACGCACCGCCTCCCGCGGCCTACGCGCCCCGTCCGGGGGATGCGCTGCCGGACGGAGATGCCTGCTGCTGACGGCGCAAGAACGAGTCGATCGCCTCCCGGACCTGATAGGCGAGGGCCAGCGCGGCGGCGCCCGCCTCTCCGGACACGACGGCCGGCGCGCCGGTCATGACAGAGGCGAGAAACGACTGCAATTGGAGCTTGAGCGGTTCCTCATCGGAGCCGACGAGCTGTTCCATGTCGAGTTGGGGCTTCGCCCCCTGATCCGTCCGCCGCCGGTATACCACCGCATGCCTGGTCTGATAATCCACCGAGACATACCGGTCCCGTTGAAACACGCGCAGGCGCCGCATGCGGTTCATCGAGACCCGGCTTGACGTGAGGTTGGCCACGCACCCGCCGCCGAATTGAATGCGCGCATTCGCAATATCGACATGGGACGACAGCACCGGCACGCCGGCCGCGCGCACCTCTTCCACCGGGCCGGGATTGAAGGACAGGACCATGTCGAGGTCGTGAATCATGAGATCGAGGATGACGTCCACATCGGTTCCCCGTTCTCCGAAAGAGCTGAGCCGGTGACACTCGATAAACGACGGGGCGTCGATGTGGGGCCGCGCGGCAAGCATGACAGGATTGAACCGTTCGCTGTGACCGACCTGCAGGATACAGCCGCGCTCCGCCGCGAGCCGCACCAACTCCTGGGCCTCGGCGAGCCGGGCCGCGATCGGCTTTTCGACCAAGACATGCCGGCCGCGATCGAGGCAGCGTTTGGTCACCTCATAATGGGCGGTGGTGGGCACCGCGACGCTGACCGCCTGGACGGAGTCGATCAGCTCATCCAGCCGGGAGAAGGCCAGGCCGCCGTGACGCTCCGCCATCAGTCGCGCCCGTTCCGGATCGGCATCGAACACCCCGATCAGTTCCGATTCCGGAAGAGCGGCGTAGAGCCGCGCATGGTGCTGTCCCAGATGCCCGACCCCGATGACTCCGGTGCGTATCTTTGGCATGGACCCCGTCAATCGTGAATCGTCAACCGTGAACCGTGAAGGCGAAGCATGTCTGACGGCGCATCCGCTCGGTTTACGAATAACGTTTAACGATGACCGTCTCCGCGCAGTCCCACGATCGCAATTCCTGCGCGGTTGGCCGCCTGGAGCATCTCGGCCCGGTCCAACAGCACGCTGCGCCCCGCTTCGAGCGCCAGCACGTTCGCCTTGACCGACTGCATCACGTCGATGGTGCGCGGCCCCACCGCCGGAAGGTCGAAGCGCAGGTCCTGCTGCGGCTTGCTTCGCTTGACGACCACCGCTCCGCCCGCGGCCAGCTCGCCGCCCCGCCGAATGGCCCCGTCCGTTCCCTCGACGGCCTCCACCGCCACCACGACGCGGTCCTTGACCACCACGCATTGGCCGATGTCAAGGCGGCCGATGTCGCGCGCCACCTCCCATCCGTATCGAATGTCCTCCCATTCCTTGTCGGTCGGCTTCCGGCTGGAGAGGACGCCTTCCTCCACCAGCACGCCTTCCAGGCCGAAGGTGGATTCACGGATCATGATCCCTTCGCGCTCCAGCTCGGCGGCGAACTCGCGCAGGATGTCGTCGTCCCGCCAGATCGCCAGGCGGGCGGCCATGGCCAACGTGCGGAAGTCCGGCCGCACGGTCGTGAAGACGTGGGTCTTCTTCACGCCCCCGAGCATGACCGCTTCCGTCACGCCCTCGCTCTTCAACGCCTGAACCAGCCTGTTGAGTTGGCCGATTTTGATCCAGTGGATGCGATCGACGTGCTCGGCCAGCTCCGGCTCCGTCTCGCCGACGTGCGCGACCGCGCACACCTGATAGCCCAACCGACGGGCGTTGTCGGCGAAGATCACCGGAAAGCGCCCGTTGCCGGCGATCAACCCGATGCGCGGCGCCCCGGTCGCGGACCCAGCCTCGGGGCTCATGTCACTCATCCGTTTCTTCGTCGCGCCCGACGGACGCGCAGAGCCCGCGCTTGGTGCCGTCCACGAAATCCGCCATCTCCATCACGTGTTTGTGGTTCGCGAATTCCTTGCGCGCGAGCTTGACGGATTCCGCCAACCGGTGGCCGGACCGGAACAGCAGATCATAGGCCCGCTTGAGCACGGCCAGTTGGTCGTTGGGAAACCCCTGCCGCTTGAGCCCGATATAATTGATGCCGTACATGCGGGCCCGGTATCCGCCCGCCGCCCTCGTGAAGGGGGCGACATCCTGCGTGAGGCCGCAACAGCCTCCGACCATCGCATAGGCTCCCACGCGGACGAATTGATGGATGCCGGTCAAGCCGCCGATGATCGCATGATCGCCGATCGTGATGTGTCCGGCCAGATTGGCGCAGTTGGCCATGATCAGGTGGTTGCCGAGATGGCAATCGTGGGCCACGTGCACGTAGGCCATCAGAAAGTTGTGGTGTCCCAGCCTGGTCACCCCGCCGCCCTGCTCCGTCGCGCGGTTCACGGTCACGTACTCCCGCAGGATATTGTCGTTGCCGATGACCACCTTGGTGGGTTCCCCCTTGTAGTGGAGGTGCTGGGGCGGGCCTCCGACCGAGGCGAATGGATACAGGTGGCATCGCTCGCCGATCTCCGTCCATCCGTCCACGGACACGTGCGACACGAGCTTCGTGCCTCGTCCGATGCTGACATGTTCGCCGACGACGCAATAGGGGCCGATCACGACATCGTCCGCCAGTTCGGCCTTCGGGTGCACAACCGCCGTTGGATGAATCTCCACTCGCGTTCCTCCCGTTAATCGTTCACCGTCGTTCGTTCACCGCCCTGCCTGTTCCGACCGCGCGTCCCGAGTGTCACGATTGACGATTCGCGTCCTCCGCCTTTTCGTCCGTCACCATCGCCGTAATTTCCGCTTCACAGACGAGGCTGGTTGCCACGAACGCCCGTCCCTGCATCTTCCAAAACGGCGAGCGGCGCTTGATCACGTCGATCTCGAACCGCAACTGGTCCCCGGGAATCACCGGCCTCCGAAACTTGGCCTGATCGACCCCCGTCAAGTAGACGACCGGCTTGCCCGTCCCAGGCGCCGACTTGAAGGCCAGCACGCCGCCGACCTGGGCCATGGCTTCCAAGATCAGGACGCCCGGCATGATGGGACGGCCCGGGAAATGGCCCTGAAAGAAGGGCTCGTTGGCGGTCACGTTTTTGATGCCGACGATGCGCTGCCCCGACTCCCATTCCCTGATCCGATCGACCAACAGGAATGGATAGCGATGTGGCAACAACTGCAGGATGTCACCGATGTCCAGCTCCGGCATGGATCTCGCCCCTCCTCCGTCGCGACGCCTGCGCCGTAGAGCGGCCCGGCGCCCGCCGCTCGTGGCTACGGCTTGAATTGACGGTCAAACTCCTTAATGACCTCATCCGTGATATCGACCGACCGATTGGCGTAAATGACGATTTTCACGCTGGCTTCCGTGCCCGTATCCAGGACGGCGGCAAACCCGCGGCGCTGCGCCACGGCCAGCGCCGCCTCGGAGATCTTTTTCGAATACTGCTCGAACAGCTCTTTCTGCTTCTGCTGGATCTCCCGGTTGAAATCCTGCACGCGGCGTTGGTACGCATCCAGCTTCGCGCGAAAGAGGTTTTGTTTCTCCTGTTTCTGCTCGTCCTTTAAGGTTCCGTCCTGCAGGACTTTCTCCAATTCCTTGAGCTCCTCCTCGTCCGAGCTGACGATCTTCTGTCTGGTCGCGGAGAAGGTCTTCAGCTCCTCGATCGCGCGCTGCCCGGTCTTG
>DATIBM010000338.1:0-19492 GCA_035457545.1 Nitrospiraceae bacterium | reverse complement strand
CTACCTGGATGTCTGGAGGCGGCACCTCACGGCGCTGGACGACCAGTCCATGCGCGAGTCGGCCCTGGGCGGCCCCGACACGACGACCAGGGTCAAGACCGTCTGGCAGGTGAAGGTGCTGCCGGTGAAGGAACCGCAGGGCGGCTTCGTCGGCTGCTCGAGCTTCTTCGAGGAATGGGACAGGCTGCTGGCGGGCGGAAAGGGCGCATTGAACGCGCGCTCCCGGCCGGCGGCGAACGTATCGAACCCCTGCATCCTTCCGGCCAGCGCCGGCTATCGCGGGTTGGAGAATCAACTCTACCGCGTGGAGATCCACCGGGGCGGCGTCTTGGGGGATCCGAACAATGTTCCGACGTTCAAGTGGTCGCGTGACAATGGGACCGTGGTGACCGCGATCGAGAAGATCAGCGGGCAGGAGGTCACCGTCCGGGACCTCGGCCCAGACGAGCTGCTGGGATTCGCCGGCGGGCAGTGGGTGGAGATTTTCGACGATGCGGCGGAGCTTGGCGGCGCTCCCGGGCAGTTGCTGCAAATCGACAGCGTCAATCGGTCCACCCGGGTCATCAAGCTGGCGTCCGCGCCGAGTCCGTTGGCCTCCGGCGCCGCCGGCGTGGAGCCGAAGCGCCATCCCAAGTTGCGACGGTGGGATAGTGTCAAGGACCTGCCCGTGCAAGTGCCTTCGACGAACGAGGGATTCATCCCGCTTGAGAATGGCGTCGAGGTCAAATTCGAACCGGGAATCTACGGGACCGGCGATTACTGGCTGATTCCCGCCCGGACCGCCATCAACGGCGAGACCGGCACGATCGAGTGGCCGTTTGCCTCGCCGCCACGTCCGTTCGGCATCCAACATCAGTATTGCCGGGTCGCGCTGCTCCGCCGAAACCAGACGGACAACACGCTCACGGTGCAGGACTGCCGGAAACTCTTTCCGCCTCTCACCGGCGTCGGGGCGCTCCATGTCGTCGGAACCAACTGGCTCAACGACGACGTGATGCCGTTGGCACAATTGCAACAGGATGGATTGCAAGTCACCCTGGACGGCGTCCCCTCACAGCCGACCCCAGAGACGCCGGCGGCGCCGCAATCGGTGAATCCCGGGAGCTTCATCGTCACGCTGGAAGCGCCGCTGGCTCCCTCCACCGACCCGAACGCCGTGCTGCCTCGCGTGAACATGATCCTGAACGGCAAGATCACGGTGGAGAAAAACAGCATTCAGTGGAAACCGGAATTGGCCGAGCTCCTGAAACTGGTGGAAGGGCCGCCCTCGTTGCGGTTGATCCGCGTCACGCTGAAGGGGGCGGCGATTTGGAGCATCCAAGGAGAGGAGGTGTTCTATCTCGACGGCCAGGCATTTGGCCGGCCGGGCCTCCGGCCGGGCAGTGATGCGGCTGCGCGGACCGATTTGCTGTTTCCGTCCGGCGCCGGCGTGCGCGCCAGCGATTTCGAAAGCTGGCTGTTCGTTCCGGCTCAAATCAGGCCGCCGCTGCCCGATCTGGATTCATTCAACGTAACGCCGGGCGTCGTTCGGGCGGGCCAGCCGGTCACGGTCGTGCTCGCGTTGAACCGCCCCTCTCCGAGCGGCGGCACGGCCGTCGCGCTGGCCAAAACCCTGCTGTCCGGCAGCGATCCCGTCCCAACCTTGCCGCAGGCGGTCACGGTCCCTGAAGGACAGACGACGGTCTCGCTCTCGACGGGGACCAGAGCGGATGCCGCCGGCTCTTTGTCCATCAAAGCCACGTTGAGGGGAGTGGAGAAAACGGCCTCGCTGACGACACGGATCGTCTCCGTGACGATCACGCCGCCGGCCGTCTCCCTGTTTGCGGGAGCGACCGTCCAATTCAACGCGAATGTCGAGGGGGCGGAAGACACGACGGTGACCTTCACGATCCGGGAAGGGGCCCGTGGAGGCAGCATCGCTCGGACAGCGCCGGCCAGGGCGACCTATACCGCGCCGAGCGAGGCAGGTGTGTTCCAGGTGGTCGCAACGAGCGTCGCGGATCCGGCGAAGTCGGCGATCGCCAGGGTCACCGTGACGGAAAAACGGAAGGATTCCAAAGAGGGCAAGGATATCAAAGAGAAGGAAGTCGAGAAGGTCAGGGACAAGATCAAGGACGTGACCGATAAGATCAGAGATGTCCATCCGCTGAGCGGGGCCGGCGTCAGGCCGGGAGACATACGGGAAGCAACCAGAGCCCCAGCCGAGCGGGGACTGTCGGCCGCGGAAGACGATCACGGCAAAGGGCAGGCGTTTATTCGGCCGGATGAGCGCCCTCCGGTCGGAGAACCGAAGGGGCCGGCGAAGGAGCCCGCGAGGAAACGGGCCAGACGCAGAAAGAAGGAATCATAGCCCGCATTATTCATGACGGTTCGTGGCGTTGCACCCGTTGCTGCGCTGTTGCAATGGGCTAAGGCAGCAAAAGCGTTCATGAATAGTGCGGGATGGGACCACGTTTTATGACCTCCCGGGCAACGTTTCTCGTCGTCGCAAGCTCGTGGGATGCGGTCTCCCGGAGTTTTGCCGAGCGGCATCTGGAACGCGGCGTGCGACTCCTGACGCCTCGTGATCTCTCACGGGTCGGATGGAACTGCTCGTTCGGCAAGATGGGAGCCAGTTCGCAGGCCGTCGTGGCAGGCCGTTTGTTGGGGGACCGCGAGATCCATGGAGTGCTGACGCGGCTATCCGGCGTGAACGAGCACGAATTGCCCCATATCGCAGCGGGCGACCGAACCTATGTCGCCGCCGAGATGAATGCGTTCTTGCTGGCCTGGCTGACGACCCTGCCCTGTCCGGTTCTGAATCGTCCGACTCCGCGCTGCCTGTCCGGCCGCTGGTGGCGCCAGGAGGAGTGGGTCCGCGCGGCCGGTCACCTGGGCATCCCGATTCTTCCGGTCCATCGGCGCGTCCGGCTCACCCATGGTCGAAGACCGAGGGCTGCTTCTCAGCCGGGAGGCACGACCGTGACGCTGATCCGGAGGCGGAATCTCGGGGATGCCGATCCGCTGTTGATCACGCAGGCGCGGCATCTGGCGCAGGCGGCCGGAACCGATTTCCTGGCCGTTCGGTTTGCCGGTCCCTCGCCCGGTTCCGCCTTCGTCGACGCGACGCCCTGGCCCGATATTGCCGATGACGTGATCGGCGAGGCCGTGATGGAGTGTCTGGTGACGGCGCGTACGGGCAGGCAAGAGAGCCAAGAGGCCGCATGATTTTGCTCTGGGGGCTCCTGGAGGACAGTCCGCTGGCGCTCGTGCAAGCCGCGCTTCAACGGCAGGGGGCACAGACCTTCGTGGCGGATCAATCGGCGGTCCGTGAGACAATCCTTGACTTCACGGTTGGTGCGGATGTCCGGGGCGTCCTCCAGGTCGGGTCACGAACCTGCGATCTCAGCCGGGTCACGGCCGCCTACATCCGGCCCTATGATTCACGCCGACTGTTGAGAGGAACAGACGCGCAAGAGGGCAGCGCCGCCTGGCGCCATGCCGAGGCGCTCGACGACGGGCTGTCCCTTTGGAGCGAACTGACCCCGGCGTTGGTCGTCAATCGATTCGAGGCCATGGCGGGCAACAGTTCCAAGCCGTATCAAGCCTTGCAGATTCGGTCGAGCGGGTTCGAGGTGCCGGACACGCTCATCACAACGGATCCCGCTGCGGCCGAGGAGTTTTGGGAACAGCACGGCACCGTGGTCTACAAGTCCGTCAGCAGCGTGCGGAGCATCGTCTCGCGGTTGATGCCGGAACATCGAGACCGTCTGGCCGACATTCAATGGTGTCCGACGCAGTTTCAAGCCTACGTGCCGGGCACGGATGTGCGGGTCCACGTGGTGGGGAACGACGTCTTTGCGTGCGAAATTCTCTCCGATGCCGACGACTACCGGTATGCCGCCCGCGAAGGTGCCGAGACGAAGCTCCGGCCTTATACGCTGCCGGACGACTGTGCCGAGCGCTGCGTGAAACTGGCGGTTGCTACGGGGCTCCTTGTGGCGGGCATCGATTTGCGACGCACGCCGGATGAATGCTGGTACTGCTTTGAAGTCAACCCGTCGCCGGGGTTTACCTACTATCAAGAGGGGACGCAGCATCCGATCGATCACGCGATCGCGCGACTCTTGATCGATGCGCCCCGCCTGTCCGCCACCCACTGCTGAGCAAACCGGAAAGCATCGACTCCCGCTCGTTCGGAATTCTGTCGCCGAACGCCTGACAGCCTCCATCCGATTTCATCGCAGGTTCACCTGCCGGAATGGATGTTGGATCGTGCGCACGCAACCACGTATCCGATGAGATACAGGCGTATCACTTTGGATACGGATCGAAAGGCTCTGGACAGAAGCCCTTGACGCGATTGCGAGATGTCGCGATGGTGTAGGCTGGCACGTACAGTCGTGACTCAAAACGGGCACAAGCACACTGCGCGAAACTGACAGTGGAGGTGTGGCTGTCGTGGAATAAGATTTGCTAGCTAGGTGGTTCCTGTCTCTTCGCATCGCAGTGGACCGGATGGTCGAGGAGGCCTAATTAGGTCTCGCGTCGCTCAATCGAAGAGAGTACACTTCCACCTGGTTTGTCCCGCATGGCTGTGGGGATTGCATAGGCGGGCATGGGAAACCATGAGCGAGCATGTGATTCGTGTCGGTATCCTGCATCGTCATCGCCTCCTGCGCGAAAGTCTGGCCTGTTACCTGAGTCAGCGTGAGACGATCTCGGTGGTGTATGCGGCGTCGGAGTGGGAGTTGGACGGCCGGGAATTGTCCGAGCTTCATGCTCAGGTGTTCCTGCTGGAATGCGACACGGCCTCGCGAGACCCGATGCAGGCGGCGAAACAACTCCATGCCTATGCCCCCGAGTCCAAGATTTTGATGTTGGACGTGCCGGACAGGGAGGCCGATATCCTCTCCTGCATCGAGGACGCGGGCGCCTCGGGCTATCTCCTTCGGGACGCGTCGGCTGATGACGTGCTCAGGGCGGTGGACGCACTGGCAAGGGGAGAAACACTCTGTTCCCCCAGGATCGCCCATTTGCTGTGTTCACGGGTCTCGGCCCTGGCGCAGCGAGAGGGCGGAGCCGCTCTCGACGACGACGCGGGGCTCACGAGGCGGGAGCGGGAGATTATCGGATTGATCGAACGGGGGCTCTGCAACAAAGAGATCGCCGTTCACTTGTGTATCGAAGTGCAGACGGTCAAGAACCACGTCCACAATATCCTCGACAAGCTTCAATTGCAGGACCGACGGGAAGCCGCCCGATACGCCAGGGAACGGGGCCTGGTAGCCAGGGAACATTAATCGGTCGTGTGTCTCCGGAACAAAGCTGTCTGGTTGGCAGAATTCAAGCGGCGACGACTGAACTGATGAAACGGGCTTTGTCGGCGTCAGCCTCGTTTGAACGCAAGAATCATCGCCAGATCATGTTTGGCCGCGGCATAGTCGATCCGATCTTTTTTGCCTAAGGCAATAGCCCGTCGGCCGCAACCCATCGAGACCTTGCCGCCGCCTTCGACCAGAGAAGGATCAGCATGCGGCTGTTTCTGATCGCATGTTGCAGTTCCTTCCGCAACAAGACTCCCAGACGGATCTCTGAACGGTCCACCCAGACCTTGAGGCCGTCCGCCTCCAGAAGCTCGTCGATCTGGGCGACCACCGCAACATCTTTCGAGGCATGGCTCATGAACGCATCCATGTGTCAACCATCCTCCAAATGAGGCTGCCTTGCTGTCTGCCGCGCATCACTGCGCGAAAGTCTGTTGCGGTGAATTCGGGTCAGGGAAGGTGTGGCAGGCGGCCTGCTCATGATCATGGCCGCTGTCCTTCTGCGCAAATCCCTGAAAATGTTCCGCGCGAAGCTTCTAGTCGGCGACAGCCTGGCCGACTCCCTGATGTCCGAGACGAATGCTTCCTTTGTATCGATGATGATGGTCTTGGCGCCTCGTGCCTTGGCCTGTTCGATCATATCGGCAGCGCCGCCGGGACCGCCGACGCTACGCGGGGTCTGGGCTCTACTGCTCACATCTGTTTGGAACGGCTGAGAGTGGCGTCAAGCGCGCCCATTACCTGCCGAACCACAATTCCAGCGTTTGCGGAGGGATCCTGACTTGAGAGCAGTTCATTGTGCATATCCGTCAGGTCCGGGTTCGGCTTGTCCCTGCCGGCAATCATGAAGGGCAGGATCGTCACCTCGTTTCTCCGCTTCAGAATCTCGCGGAGTTCATACTCGCACGTTGGTGACTGCTCGTAGGTGGGGTCGAGCAGGGCTACGAAGTGCGTGGTCTTCTTGAGTGACTCATCCAAGGCTACTTTCCAATCGATACCGGCGGCGTTGACCTGATGGTACTCAAAGGGAATCACGTGCTTTGCCCTGAGAAGCGTGTAGATCTGCTCCACGAGTACACGGTCGGAGCCTTTCAGCGTGTGACTGATAAACACGAAAAACCGCGCGTAGCGCTTCGACTGAAGGTAGTCAAGCCCGTCGACGTCACTGAGTGCCTCGCTAAGGCGATCCATGGCAGCGATACGAGGAGCGACCAACTCTAGAACATCCTCTGGTTTGCTCCACCTCACAATATCGTTCTCAAACCCGCCCGGATCTCCTTTCAGGATCCACGGCAGTCCGTCTGGCTCGGATGCCGCGGACAGCATGCGAATCGCGGGCAATCCCAAACCGTGCGCGGCGGCATACACCTGCTCTAATCGGGAATCGCGCGTCCCAAATTCGGCCAGGACCAGCCCGGCTTCGTGAAGCAGCCGAAAGACCTCACCGCTACTTTGCCGTTCGGGGTTGCAACGGACGGGCCTGTACCCGCCAGCCCGCAAGCTGCGTTGGAGCGCCTCGCCGACTCCCTCATAGAGCGAGGCGCCCACCAGGATGGCAGCGCTTCTGGACCGCTCGTAACTCACCGGCCGGCGGTGGTTCGCTGCCCAGGCTTTCCACTGCTGGATCTTCGCCTGGATGACGGTCGTCCACCGCTGCAATTCGATGCGGCGTTCCTTGGTTCCGCAAACGAATTCGATGTACGCTTCCCAGGGTCGAATCGTCTCCGGAGGCCAGAAGCGCGTGCCTCGTTCATACAGGACGAGCCGCGGGATATCCGCTCGTTCGGCGAGCCGAATCTCAAACAGGCTGTAGGGCGAGCAGCGTAAGTCCGCGCCGCCGGAGACCGGTGCGGCCTCACGGGGCTCGCGGTAGGTCAGAATGCTTACAAACAGATCGGTTCGCCGGAGGAGTTCCTCGATTCGATTGATGTAGTAGGGTGGGTCGGCTCCGGGTTCCTCTGGAACGTCCACCAGCAGCGTACAGTCGGCGGCCAGCTCTTCCCAAACCTGGAGGTTCAGCTCCACATCGCGCGGACGCCAACTGTGGCTGAAGTAAACCGCGAATCTGCTCGGGCCTGCCACGGAATCAGGGGCCTTTCCTCGCTTCTATGGCGCTCACATTGACGACATCAGTGGAGATGAGCTTACGGAACACAGCATCAAGGGTCAATCCAGCGACGAATCCAATGAGCACTCCGAAGAGCACGAGCTTTCTGGCTTGCTCCGGCGAGACGATACTTGGCCCACCTGTCGCAGGCGCGGTGGTGATCTGGGCCGTTATGAACAGCAGCCCCGCGACTCCGCCCGCGATCAGCCCCATGGCCACGGTCGTAAGCGTGGTTTGCGTGGTCACAGGCGCGGAACCCTGACTGGCGTCAAACACGAGGCGGATGGTGGAACCTGCAACTCCGGCCAACAGTGGCGAGAAGAATAAAAGAGAAACCAACAGAAATTGAGGGATGTCGGTCCACGCCAACGCGACGGGGACTGCAGCCACGGCAACGACGAAGACTAACAGGGCAAAGAATGCATGCAAGCTGACGGAAACCTCCTTTCGGCGTTCTTCGATACGGCGCTGCCTGACCAATTGGGCCTTGCGGGCGAGCTGGTCTTTGATCACTCTGACGCACTCAGCCGCATGATCATCCGACCACCCCGGACGCGCCATCAACGAAATCTCATCAGCGCTGGGCAGGTCTCGCCCTGGCCGCAGGGACTCCCAAACCTTCGCCGCGGCGCCGCCGAACGCCGCCAGTGGAAGCATGGCGATTCCGTGGCCCATAGCAACCACGCCGGCAATCATCGTGGAATCGCCGCCCCCCATCAGCAGAATACCGTTTGCCTCATTCAACGACTGGTAAAACGACATTTCCCAATTCTGGCTGTGATCGGGCCGCCAGTCGAACACCTCGCCATTGGTTTCCTGCTCGGGGAACTCGGGCTTTTCTCCGTGCAAGGGATAACGGACCTGAATCGAGCGAGGTTTGGCCAAGCGGCTTGCGACATACCCCTTTACGATGCGGCCTTCCAGAAAGTCGGCGCCACTGGAGTAAACAAGGATGCGAAGCCCGGCTTTGGCAAGTTCCCGTCCGAGCGCCTCGGCGGCTGCAGGTGCGTCAAGGGAAGTTTTCACGTTTCCTACAATTGCGACGATGGGATCTTCAGTCATACATCACTCAGATCTTGGTGGGCGGCTGTGGAGTAGCCGGGGTTGCGATGGTCGACAAACTCCCAGAACGCATCGTCATGGGAGTATGGTGATGGAGACAGCGCGGCTCTTGCTGTGCGAAGTTAATATAGCGTGTGTGCACTGAGCGTAGCAATGACTCGTATTGAGTCGTCTCAAATGTTACCGGTGGTGCCGAGCAACATCTTGTAGAGCCATTCATTCACATTACCCCCACGGCCAGATGGAACTGGCCTCAAGGAGAAAGCGGATAAAGGCTACGGGCATGGCGCGGAGTTATCGGTAGGAGTCTATGTGCGCATACAACGACTCGAACTGGGTGTAAGAGACGCGGCCGTAGGCGGGATCGACCGTCGGCGGCTCGGCTCCATACCCCCGGCCGACAAGCTGGATCACCCCCTCGCAGGAGTCGAGCTGCTGGCGCAGCCACTGGCCGAGTTCGCCGGGGCCGGTGCGAAAATCATCCTGGGAGACGGGGTCGAATCCGAGCGTGCGGACCGTGGCGGCCACGTCCTTGCGAGCGGTTCGCAGTTCCTCGCTCACCGCTGAGAGAAACAGGCGGGGGAGATTCATACGGCGTCGGCCTTATCTTTGTGACGTCAGGAGTGAGGTGCGACCGGCTCAATGTACTTGTTCGAGACCCAACCCTCAAGGTCGCCCTGGCCCTCCACCTCTACTTTCGTCCAACGCGCGCCCTTTTCCAGGATGAGGAGCAGGGCGCCTTTGCGCAGGGCCGGCGCGGCCAGGTCATAGTCAGCTCCCGGTCCCTTGCGAATGTTCAGCGAATCGGCCGTGACGCGGTACCGTTCGTCTTCCTCGGTCTTCCGGCCCAAGGCCCGCGACCGGATCGATTCCAGCGGGAACGCCGGTCCCGGATCGCGCTTGCGCTCCGGCGCGATATCCTCGTGGCCAATCACGTCCGTCAGCCCGTACTCCTTGACGAGCAGGCAAGCGAGCTTCAGCGCCGTCTCAATCTGCTGCTGAGTGTAGGTGTGCCACCAGGCCGGTTCCGATTCGAGCTTGTGCTTGGCTTGAACGGCCTGGCTGGCTGGATAGATCGCGCCGAACCAGGCCGTGAGCTTGTCTCCAATCCGCGTCAGCCGGCCCGCGTTATCCAGTTCGATGCCGATGGCATATTCGTTGAGTCCGGTGAGGCCTTCCCAATGGCTTGTGCCCGCATGCCAGGTCTTGATGTTGAACGGCGCCAGTTGCGTGATTGTGCCGTCCCGGCCCACCACCAGATGGGCCGAGGCCTGCGCGTCAGGATTGCACAGCCAATTGCAAGAGTCTTTGGCGCTGCGGCCCGCGGTGTAATGAAAGACGAGGTAGCGTGGCGTAATGGGGCCGCCTCGGTTGGGAGTCTCTCGATAGGTCACCGCCGGGCCGACCAACCGATGGTCGTGACAAGTGAATGTGTCCTGGGTATCGGTTACGTCCGAGCTGGTGCGAGGTGAGCGGCGAGGCGTTCGTTTTGTGCGGGGGCTCGGCATTGGGCGCTCCTTATCGACGCGTGAGAAGCAAGGATACGAATCTTGGAGCTGTCGCGGCAAGCCGCATCGAAGGCATGACCCTCACGATGAAGCGGAGCTGCCGGTCTCTCATGGAAGAGAACCAGTGCTCCGACGGAAGGAATCGACGATCACCCGTGGCCGGAAGACCGTCGAAGCTCTTCGTGCTTCCGTCCGAGATAGAGGCCGTTCACGAGCCACAGCCCTGCAATCGGCACGGCTGCAAGCGCCATCTCGGAAATGGAAAAGCCCGCCGCTTGCAGCGTCGAGGCCACCCAACTGCTGGCCATGTCTCCGCCTCGGTGCACGACCGTGTCGATCACGTTCTTGGCCTGGTACTTTTCTTCCTTCGAAACGACCGTGAAGAGGGTTTCGCGCGTCGGTTTGGTAATGGCAAACTCACCGGATCGGCGCAGGATGCCGAAGACCACCAGCACCGGCAGGATCGGCGCCACGCTGAAGACTCCAAACCCGATCAGGTTGAAAGCCGGCACCGCGGCGAGCAGCGCCGTGACCCCCAGCCCCGTCAGGAGCCGGCCGGTCAAGAGCAACTGGGCGCAGACGGTCAGGCTGTTCACGGCAAAATCCACCAGCGCGAAGAGCCGCGTCCGTTCTTCCGGATTGCCCAGCACTTGCGGCACGAGGACCATCTGTTGGCTGTAGAGCAGGGTGGAGAGGACCGAGTAACAGCCCAGGTAGAGGCAGATCAGCAGCAGATAGCGGGACTGGAGAATTTTCGTCACGCCGACCAGGAGGCCGGGCGGGGACTTGGACGTCACCTCCAAGCGATGGCGGTCCTGAAGCCCAGACTGAACGGCCGCCCGCGCCGGGACGGCGCTCGTCAAGGCGAAGAAACAGGCCAGGGACGCCAGCAGCAACGAGATCGACACCAGGAGCAAGGGGGCAATTCCGATCATCGGCACCGCCAGCGCCGTGAAGAGCGGACCGGACACGGCCCCGGCGCTGCCGCCGGCCGCGATAAAGCCGAAGAGGCGGCGGGCCGCTTCCGTAGAATAGAGATCTGCCATGACGCTCCAAAAGACCGAGACGACGAACAGGTTGAACACGCTCACCCAAACAAAAAACACGGGCGCCACGGCCGAGCGGGGGGCGCCGGTCGTGAGCGCGAGATAGAACAACAGCAGATTCGACGAAAAAAAGAGATACACGGTGGGAATGAGCCGGCGCACCGGCAGCCGGCCGGCCAGCCAGCCGAAGAGGGGCACCAGGACGAGCATGGACACGAACACGGCCGAGAACATCCAGGGCAAGGTCCGCATGCCGGACTGGACCCCCATCTCATCCCGAATCGGCCGGAGTACGTAATAGGAAGCGAGCAAGGTTAAGAAATAGAGAAACGACAAGAGCAGCGCACGGACTTCCTGAGGCTCGACGGAAACCAGCCGGCGCAGCAGAGACAGAAGAGGGGATGGGGTCGAGGCGGCGGTCTGCGTCATCGAGGAGGCGGATTGTCGGGTGACTATAGCCGGAGGCGGCGGCAGTGGCAACGTGCACAGACACGGGTCTGTATCGAGATGGATACGGTAAGGGTATCGGAAGAGATACGCCGGCTTTCTTAAGAAACTGAATGTTCTCTCCATGTTTCTGCGGAGTTTTCAGGATTCGCCATTGTGGCGGGCAGTTTGCAGGTTTATCCTCATCGGCGGTCCCCTGCGCGGCGCCTGCGCGTGAGGATATCTGAATCCGTCCCTGCCGGCCTTCAACGTTGTTCGCGCCTGCCACAGCGCAGGGGTGTGTCGAGAAAGGAAGGAGCCATGATCGTTGCCCATCCAACCGAGCTTGAGCAGATGAAAACCCTGGGCGAACTGGCCGAGCAGGCCCGGTCCATTCTTCGCGATATGGAAGCAGCCGACCGGGCTCCCATCGTGAGGATCGTCCGTGATTATGACGGGCGAAAGGGATACTCCGCGCAATTCCTCCATGGGTTCACGGTGCCCCATCCGAAACCGACCGGCGTCCGGGAACAGGATATCGCCCCGCTGCTGAACGGTTCCGGAGCGGAACTCAAGTACGAGCATTTTTCCGTCGTCATGTCGAAGTCTCGGCGGCTCGCCCTCTATGTCGCCTGCAACATCGACGGCCGGCGTTCTCAAAAAATCAAACGCGGCCAGGACCGCTGGAGCCTCGATCCGCGGGTGGATCGGGCCTATCAGATCGGAGAAGATCTTTACGCCGGGAACGAATTGGATCGCGGCCATTTAGTGCGGCGCGAAGATCCAGTGTGGGGTCAGATGCACGAGGCGGCCGTCGCGAACGAGGACACTTTTCACTTTACCAACTGTTCTCCGCAGCATGAAAAGTTCAATCAGAAAACCTGGCTGGGACTTGAAGACTATATTTTGCAGAACAGCCGCGCGCACAAGTTGAAGGTCACCGTGTTCACGGGGCCGATTTTGCGGGACGACGATCCGGAATATCGCGGCGTGCGCCTGCCACGGGAATATTGGAAGGTGATCGCGGTGATCTCCGACGGACGGAAGTCGGCCACGGCCTATATGATCAGCCAATCGGAATTGCTCGAACAGTTACGGGCCTTCGGCTTCGGCCGTTACAAGACCTATCAGGTGAGCATCGGCCAGATCGAGCGATTGGCGAACCTGGACTTCGGACCGCTGAAGCACTATGACGGCTTCACCACCGAGGAGGGGCGGACCAGGCGGGCGATGAGGGCCGAGATCCGATCCTGGGAAGATATTCGAATCTGAGAAGTTGCTCGCGCGGCTTGATCGTCGAACGACTCATCATCTTCCACACATGAGCAGAGGAGGACCACCATGCCTGAACTCACACAGGTGCGACTTGGCAGAAAAACAGAACCTCCGATCGTGCTCCGCAAGAGCGACGATCTGATCGCGGTCCGGACCCGCTCGACCCGATCCATCCGATCGGGAGCCGTTCCAACTCCCGCATCAGGGGAGGTGGCGGATGGACATCTGATCTTTACGATTCCGGAAGCCGGCGTCGAAGTCTATCGAGTTCCCCCCGGACCGGGGCGAAGGTCCTTGGAGAGTCGAAAAGAAGCGATCCGCGCGGCCTCCGACGTGCGGTTTGCCGGAGGCGTCATGGTGGATGAGAAGTCCGGGGAGCCGGTGCTGTACACGGAAAACCTCTTCATCAAGTTTGTCGATGACATGGACCCGGAGGACTGTCGGGACGTGATCCGGGAAGCCGGTCTCACCATCAAGAAAGAGCTGACTTACGCCGCCAACGCCTTTTTCGTCGGCGCGGCGGAAGGCACAGGGACCCAGGTCTTTGATCTGGCCGCCTCGCTCTTGAATCGCAAGGACGTGGAGTATTGCCATCCGGAGCTCGTCCGGCCAAAAGGCCGGCGGACCATTGCCGCCGAGCAATGGCACCTGAAGACCACCACGGTCAACGGCACCCAGGTCTCGGCGAGCGCCAACGTCGAGGCGGCCCATCAGAACACCATGGGGGAGGGGGCCGTCATCGCGATCATCGACGATGGGGTGGACATCGATCATCCGGAGTTCGCCGGGTCGGGAAAGGTCCTTGCCCCGCGCGACGCCACGGTCGGCAACGGAGATCCCAGGCCGAAGGATGTGGCGTTCGAAGAAAATCACGGGACCGCCTGCGCGGGAGTGGCCTGCGCGGCAGGGGTTGAGCGCGCCTCCGGGGTGGCCCCGAAGGCCAAGCTGATTCCCATCCGTCTGAACTCGGCGCTGGGCTCCCAGCAGGAGGCCGAGGCGTTCGAGTGGGCGGCGAATCACGGCGCCGATGTGATTTCGTGCAGTTGGGGCCCGACCGACGGGCGGTGGTGGAAGCCGGACGATCCCGGACACCATCAGAAAGTTCCGCTCCCGGCCAGCACCAAGTTGGCGATTGACTATGCGACGACCAAGGGGCGAAGCGGCAAGGGCTGTCTTGTCCTGTTTGCAGCCGGGAACGGAAACGAGAGCGTGGACAACGACGGGTATGCCAGTTACGAGCGCGTCGTCGCGGTTGCGGCCTGCAACGACCGGGGCAAGCGCAGCGTATACAGCGATTTCGGGAAGGCCATCTGGTGCTCGTTCCCGAGCAGCGACATGGGCCACGCGCCGTTTCAGCATCCGGCGCCGCTCACCACGGGCATTTGGACGACAGACCGTGCGGGATCTCCGGGCTATAATCCGGGCAAACCCGCCGACGGCGACCTCCGTGGCAACTACACGAACAGTTTTGGCGGAACGTCCAGCTCCTGTCCGGGCGCGGCGGGAGTGGCCGCGCTGGTGCTGTCCGTCAATCCCGATCTCAAATGGCAGGAGGTGCGGGAGATTCTCAAGCAATCCTGCGACAAGATCGATCCGCAGGGCGGCCAGTACACGGCGGAAGGATGGAGCCGCTTCTACGGCTATGGTCGTCTCAACGCCGAAACGGCCGTGAAACTCGCCAAGCCGTCGGAGCAGAACCGCGTGCTCATCAGCCGGACGTTCAACGAGCCGGTGCCGGATCTCCAAACCATCACGGTCTCGCTGGACGTGAATGACGCCACTCCGGTCGAGAATCTGATCGTGCACCTCGATCTGGCCCATACGTATATCGGGGATCTGGTTGTCACGCTCATGCCTCCGGCGGGTCTGACCCCGGCCAAAGCCGTTCTGCATGATCGGAAGGGAGGCGCGGCGCAGAACATCAAACGGACCTACGACATGCTGGATACCCCCGGACTCGCGCCGTGGAAAGGCCAGAGTCTCAAGGGGACTTGGATGCTCAAGATTCAGGATGCCGAAGCCAGGGATGAAGGGACGCTCAAGCAGTGGGGATTGGAACTGGTCTTCGGTTCCATGGGGCCGCAGGCGGAGACCGCGCGAAATGCCGGTTCGATGAATCGCGGCATGAGAGGCATGAGTCGCGGGCGGCGAGCCGCCAATGGTCGTATGACGAGGACGGGCGGCCGGCGCGCGTCCTCGCGGCCGGCCCGCCATTTATGAGAGAGAGTGTGTTGCTCAGTCCGTTGAATCTGTCGGGAGCAGGGGGCTCGGCCCCCTGCTCCCGCTCGTGCGGAACCTGTCGAAGCCGCGCCTGTGGCATTCCGGCGGAACAGGATCGGATCTTCCGCCGCGAGGCATGAGGCCTCGACGGGGATCACGGAACTGCTCCTCCGCCGGCCTGTCTTTCGGCAGGCCGTCCGGCGCGGTCTTATTGTTGCCGGGCACGCCGAAGGCTGCCGTCTCCAGCCCCTCCAGTCACATTAGTTGAAGGTACGCATATGGCCAATCGGCACCGGCGGACTGGTCCGCCCGGTGCCGCTGATCCGCCCGATTCGCTTCCTCGTCATGGCGAGGTGAGGGTAGGTTTCAATACGTCATCTGTGGTAAGAGAGATCATCCCGCGCAGTTGGGTCATCGCGCTCAGGAGAAAACATCTTCATCGAGACGATCCCATCATCATGTGCGCTTCTGCTGGACTCCGTGCCGAGGGAGAGAGAAGATGAGCCCCAAGCCAAGTTTGGACGATGATGCGACGCAACAGAGCTATGTCACCGGCGCGCGGTTTTCTATCCGGATCGCGGCGGCGCTCCTGGCCCTGTTGATCGCGGGAGGTCCGTCAGGATCTCTGGCGACCGATCAAGGACCGGCCGGTGCTTCCAAGGAACCGCCGGCTGCCTCGCATCAGAAGGAAAGTCAGAAAGAGAAGGACAGCCACAAAGAAAAGGACAGCCAGAAGGAAGGGGAGGGAAAGGCCTCTTCTTCCGGCTCGACGGACAAGCGCCCGGCGTCGGGAGAGGGATCGGCGCCAGCCGCGCCGCCTCCGCCGGAGCAGCCAGAGGAGCCGGCGAAGAAGGCGCTGGGGTCGGTCATTCTCACCGCCAAGCTGGCCTTGATGGCCGATCCGCGGTTGTTTCCGTACGAGATTGAAGTGGAAATCGACGGCGCGAGGGCGGTGCTCTCGGGTAAGGTCGCGAGCGCGGAGGAACAGCTTGCCGCGACGGAGGTCGTCCAGACAGTCCCTTCCATTAAGGAAGTGGTGAACAAGCTGGTGGCGACGCCCGATGTCAAGGCCGCCCTGGCCAAGCACGCCGACGACCTGATCACGCAGTACGTCAAGGACCGGTTCGCGCGCAGCGAAACCTTGAAGACCTCGGGGTTCGAGGTGACCTGCCAAAACGGCATCGTCTCGCTCAAGGGGGAAACCCGATTCCAGGTGATTGCCCTTGAGGCGGCTCAGGCGGCCAGACAGGTGCCGGGGGTCAAGGCTGTCAACACGGCCGGGGTGCACCTGGCCGGAACAATTATCAAAGAGAAGGAGCCGGAGAAGGAGCCCCCGAAAGAGCCGGCGAAGGAACCGGCGAAAGAATCCGGGAAAGAATCGGCGAAGGAACCGGCAAAAGAACAAAAAGAACCGGTGAAAGAGCCCAAGAAAGAACCGGCCAAGACAAAAGAGAAAGACCAGGACAAGGAATAGAAGCTGGCGGATGCGGTCATGGATCATGAAGCTGACAGGTTCTGATGCCGAACGGATGGGCCAGAGCAGATAGTCCCTGGGTTGTCCCCCAACCGGCGGTGAACAGCCGTCGCTGGCTGCTCTCTCGGGATTTCGCCTACGTCTGGTGGGGGCAGACGGTCTCGCAGGTCGGCGACGGCATCTCCAAACTCGCGCTCCTGTGGTTCGTCTACGCGGTGACCGGGTCGCCGCTCAAGACGACCGTGATCGGCCTGTTGCAGACGATCCCGCCGATCGTCCTGGGACCGTTGATCGGCGTGGCGGTGGACCGGCTCCCGAAGAAGCCGCTGCTGATCGCTTCCGATGTCAGCCGCGCCATTCTGATCGGCCTGATCCCCTGTTGGATGTCGGTGGAAAGCTTCACGGTCGAGCGGCTGTATCTGCTCGTGTTCCTCCATGCCGTGGCGACGGCGCTGTTCGGCCCGGCCCTGACCGCCACGATTCCCTCCATCGTCGCGCCGGCGCAATATACCGCCGCGAACGCGTTGCTCCAAAGCACCACGAGCCTCGGCGTCATCATGGGGCCCGCCTTGAGCGGCCTCGGCATCGCGGCGCTCAGCTCGCAGGATGTGCTCTGTCTCAATGCCGTCACCTATCTGGTCTCGGCCCTGTTTTTCCTGCGGATCCATGTCGCGCCTCCGGCGGCGACCGACCAGAGCCAGGGCGTCGTGCGTTCGACGCTGTCCGACTTGGTGGAGGGGATTCGATTCGCCCTGTTCCGGCAGCCGACCATTTTGTTTCTGACCCTGACGGCGTCGCTCTACACCTTCGCCACGAGCGCCTTCACGACCCTGTTCCCGGTGTTCGGCCGCAAGCTGCTCGATCTGGGTCCCGTCGAGGTCGGGTACCTCTGGTCGGCGCTGGGAGTCGGCCTGCTGGCCGTGTCGGTCGCCTTGATCTGGATCAGCGAGTGGGGCCTCGAACGGAGGATTCGCGTGATCACCGCGGCGAGCGCCATCAGCGGAGGCTGCCTCCTGGCGCTGGTCTGGGCCTCCAACAGCTATGTCGCCGGGGCGTTGATGTGCGTGATCGGTGGAGGGCTCGGCACCTTGACCCCAATCGCCTGGGGGGTCTTGCAAGAACTTTCCCCGCCCACCATGGTCGGCCGCGCCTTGGCTGTGTATTCGGCCGGCGCCATGACCGCGGCCATCGGCGGACTCACATTTTTCGGATGGGTGACCGGCGAGTTCGGCGAACCGATCAGCCTGGCCGGGATCGGGCTCGTGCTGTTTGCCACCGCCGTCGTCGCCGCCACGTTTTCGCGATGGGTGAGGAGCGATGTCGTCGCGCGAACCTGACAGGGGCCGGCGCAAAGGTTCGGGAAAGGCAAGAAACGCACCGGCTCAACCGGTTCGCCGTCATCATCGGTCTCATGCCCGGAGGGGACGTCCTGTGGATTCGATCATCCGCGTCAAGGATCAGTTTTACATTCACGCCGACTCGTCGCTCGTCGATAACCGAACGCATGTGCTCAAGCAGGGGGACTCCTTTGCGGTGTTCGACCGGTACGGGGACATCAAGCCGGTCGGGAAGTTCTCGCACGGGCTGTACCACGACGGCACCAGGCACCTGTCCCGTCTCGAAGTCTTCGTGGGAGGCGCACGGCCTATCCTGCTCAGCTCGGCGGTGGGAGAGGACAATATCGTGCTCACGGTGGACCTCACGAACACCGATTTGGATGGGGAAGGACAGGTCAGGGCCCGCCGGGGCACCTTCCATTTGTTTCGCTCGGCCTTTCTGCGGGGCGGCGGGTGCCACGAGCAGTTCCGCCTGGTGAACTACGGCGTCGACTCGGCCCAGATCTCGCTCGCCGTGAAATTCGACGCGGACTTTGTCGATATCTTCGAAGTGCGCGGCGTACGGCGGCGGCGCAGAGGCAAGCGGCTGCGCTCGATCGTCAAATCCGACAGCGTGCAGTTGCTCTACCAGGGCCTCGATGGGGTCGTCCGCCGCACCAGCTTGCACTGGCACCCCGCGCCGCAGGCCCTGTCCGACTCGGAGGCCCGTTTTGACCTTGCGTTGAAACCGAAAGAAGAGGTTTCGCTGACGCTGGCGGTCCGCTGCGAACAGGCCGAGCAGAAGGTGGCGGCGGCGCGCTATCACCAGGCGTGGGAACAGGCCAAGCACGATCTGGCCAGCAGGATGGGCGAGGATTGCGAGATCGTGACGTCTCACGATCGTTTCAACGAGTGGCTCGACCGGTCGCAACGTGACCTCCATATGATGGTCTCGGAGACGCCGCACGGGCCCTACCCCTATGCGGGCGTGCCGTGGTTCAGCGCGCCCTTCGGGCGGGACGGCATCATCACCGCGCTCGAGTATCTCTGGGTCAATCCCTTGATCGCCAAGGGAGTGCTCGGCTATCTGGCCGCGACCCAAGCCAAGGAGACGGTGCCGGAGCAGGATGCGGAGCCTGGCAAGATCCTGCATGAGAGCCGCAAGGGGGAGATGGCCGCCCTCGGGGAGGTGCCGTTCGGTTCCTATTACGGCAGCGTGGACTCGACTCCGCTGTTCATCATGTTAGCCGGGGCCTATTACGAACGGACCGGCGATCGGGGCTTCATCGAAGCGCTCTGGCCGAATCTTGACGCGGCGATGCGGTGGATCGACACCTTCGGCGATGCGGACCGGGACGGGTTTGTGGAGTATGCCAGGCGTTCCTCGCGCGGCCTCGTTCAGCAGGGATGGAAGGACTCGTACGACGCCGTCTTTCACGACGACGGCAGGATGGCCGAGGCGCCGATCGCGCTCTGCGAGGTGCAGGGCTATGTCTATGCGGCCAAGCGAAGCGCCGCGGCCTGTGCGGCCGCGTTGGGGAAGAAGGAAACCAGCGCCACCTTGCTCCGCCAAGCCGAGGTGTTGAAGCAGCGGTTTCATCAGGCGTTCTGGTCCGATCACCTTTCCAGTTACGCGCTCGCACTCGACGGCGAGAAGCGCCCCTGTCTGGTCAAGACCTCCAATCCCGGACATTGTCTCTTTACCGAGATTGTCGGGGACCGGCATGCGGGGAGGCTGGTGCAATCGTTGGT
>DATIBM010000337.1:0-13558 GCA_035457545.1 Nitrospiraceae bacterium | reverse complement strand
AAGATGTTGCTCAGGTAGTTGCCGACGGTTTTTTCGCTGAGCGCGAGGGCGTTCGCGATCTCCTTGTTGGTCTTCCCCTCTGCGACCAGCGCCAGGACCTTCTGTTCTTGGGCTGAGAGCGCCTGCTGTTTCTCCTCGCCGGCCGTTGCGGCTGTGAGGGTGGAGAGCGTCTTGACCCGAGCCAATACCCGTTGCGTCACGGCGCCGTCCAGGATGGATTGGCCGCGCGCGACCTTTCTCAGCGCGCGGACCAGGTCGTCGCCGCTCACGTCCTTCAGAAGAAACCCATCCGCCCCGGCGAGAATCGTCGCCAGCACGGCATCGTCGTCGGCATAGGAAGTGAGAAACAACACTCTGGTCGCAGGCTGCGCCGCGCGGATCGCTCGACAGGCCTCCACGCCGCTCCCGTCGGGCAGCTTCACGTCCATCAAGACGAGATCGGGTGCGAGGCGGCCGGCCTCGGCAATCGCGGCGGACTGGGTGCCGGCTTCGCCGACGACCTGGAAGCAGCCGGCCTCTTCGAACAATGTTTTGAGGCCGAGCCGGACCACCTCGTGATCGTCCACCAACAGCAAGTGAATCGGCTTTTCGTCAGGAAGAGGCATGTTTCCGCTCCGTAGAAAGGATCGGGATCGTGCAAATGACGGTCGTTCCCTGGCCGGGATCAGACCGTACGTCGAGACGTCCGCCGACTCTCTTTGCTCGGGCCTGCATGTTCTTGAGCCCATGCCCCTGCTGAGGAGAACACGAAACCTCGAACCCGACACCGTTGTCCTCCACCACAAGCCGCACGCCCTCTTCCGACAAGCCGAATGACAGGGTTCCCGCGCTGGCGCCCGAATGACGGAGGCTGTTGCTCATGGCCTCCCGCGCGATGGAGACCAGGTGCGCGGTCTGGTCCCCAGTGATCAGCTTCGCGGCTTCGGGGTCGAACCGGAGAGTGTACCTGAGCCGGCCGGAACCATTCATGCCGTTGACCAGAGATGTCAAGGTTGCTTCGAATTCCTGCCCGTTCGAGATCGATGGCTCCAGCCCCACGAGATAGCCCCGAAGGTCACGGATGACCCGCTTGAGATCGGCGATGGACACGCCCAATTGCGTCATCGACTCCTCCGGTTCGGTCGTGACGAGTCGCCTGCAACGTTCGAGGTTGAGACCGATCGCGAAGACCGACTGGATCACGCCGTCATGGAGGTCTTCCGCCATCCGCTCCCGCTCGTCAATCGCCTGCCGGAGTTGCTGTTCGCTTCGCCGCAATGTCTGTTCGGTGCGCGTGGCTTGGTTCAGGGCAGATGTCAGCTCATCCACCATGCGGAGGTAGCCCCGGCTCAGATAGATCAGCAGCAACGAACAGGCGATGAGCCCCAACCCATGCCAAAACCACCAACTGGCTCCCCAGGGGACCGAATAGAGGAACACGACCTCCGCCAGGCCGAACAGCAGCGGGAGGAACGTGAAGAGCAAGTCTTCGGCTTGTGCGCTCCGCTTGTAATCAAGGAAAAAACGGACGGTCCCGGCGAAAAAGCAGAGACAGGCCAGACCTTGCGGAGCCACGGCCTGGGCCGTCAACTCGCCGTTTCGCATCATCTCCGGGAGCTGTTCGGGAAACAGGAGTCCCCAGGCTCCGAGCGCGAATGCCCCCGCCGGGATCATCCAGAGCCACCGGGTGGTTCGAGACGGACGGTCCGGTTCATCCCCCAACCAGGTCAGCACGAATCCGATGCTGCCGGTCAGGCTCGCGACGTTGCGGAGAAAGACGAAGGCATGGCCCGGCTCAGCCATGGCGTGGAAGATCTGCAACAGGCCCATCCCCAGCAACCCGACCGCCACGGTACGCCATTTCAGGACCGTAAAGGTCTGCTGGCTGTGAAGCAGCACGGCGGCCGTGGCGATGGAAGTCAGGCCGCCGAGGGCTTCCATCGTTGAGTGGACCGGTTCCTGATGCCACCGCCAGTCCGGCCATAGCGCGTGCAGCGACAGGCCTGTCAGGAGTGCGCCGGCGCTACCGCCGACAAGCAAGAGCGGGAGCTTGGAAGAAGCGGCTCGCATAAGTCTGTCCCGCATGGCAGGACTGACCTTCCATCACAAATGAGGCGCGCTCAAGGAAGTGAGAAATCCTCGCCTGGCCCATCGTAGCATGACCGGATCTGTCCCTTCCCGCCTCAATTGCGGCCTCCAGGTGTCCAAGGAAATAGACAGTCTAACTGCTTGAAATATGGTTGAGCGGCTTGGGCTTCCTCCCCGGACTGTCTAACCGTCTGGAAATTTTGCCACTCGGACTCAATCGGAATCGTGCGAAGTGAACAGGACTAACTCTTGGTTTTGTAGGAACAAAGTCGTGGATCGTCCAATCCGTTCCCAAGATCGGCACGAGGATTGCGCTAAGAGGAGCCGCCGGTGGAGGCGTGGGTGATTAGGACCGGCCTCCGAATGACCCAGCCCATCATTCGATGGGACCCTCCACCGGCATTAACCAGTGATCTCGTGAGGCGCGCGGCGTCAACAAGAAGGTGGGAGTGACGGGGAGCGAGACACGGATAGCGGCGGAGACAGAGCGGGGGATACAGGGAGAGAAGGGTTGCGATTCAGGTCCATACAACCGACCGCGACGGAGCGGTCTTTTTCACATAAGGAGGCCGTCGTATGACGAGCTTGTTATCTCAACATAAGCAAAGGCGCCGCCGAGGGACCTTGTTGCCCCTCCAAGCGGCGCTGTTGGCTGGGAGTCTGGCCGCAGGTCCCGGACTCTTCGCAGCCGGAGAAGGGGATCTGTCCCATGAAGGTCATGCCACTCCGGTGGCGATGCCGGGATGGACCCAGGCCTTGAAGGGGCAGACGGTGGTCGAGGACGCCATTGAGGGGCGGGCCGGCCGCTCGGAAAAGGTCGAGCTCCAACACCACCGGTTGATGCGGAAGCTCGAGGAGCAGGCGCAGAAGGATGCCCAGGCTCAAACCACGTCCGGCGTGTTCAACAGCATGTCCATGATGCACCAGTACATGGGGCAGGATGGGAGCAGCTTCCTCCTCATGTCGGATCCGGCGAAAGGGGAGCCCGTCTCCTTGTCCGGCGGCAAATGCCCGGCCGGAACGCCGATCAAGCAGTATGACGTCTCGATGGTCAACGTCGAGGTCACGTTGAACCGGTGGTTGGATTTCTATCCCGGCTACATGTACGTGTTGACGGAAGACATCGACAAAGTCCGGGCGGAGGAAGCGAAGAACAAGGCGGCTCGGGAAAAGGAATTTGATCCGGGCGCCGTCACCACCGGGCTGCAGGGTGACATCATTCAGCCGTTGGTGCTCCGTGCCAACCAAGGCGATTGCGTGAAGCTGATGCTGCGCAACCAGATGGAAGGCGAGGACGGGAGCCTGTTCATCCAGGCTTCCAGCATGATCGTGAGCGCCACCGGCAAGCCGGCCACGACGACGAATCCCGATTCGATTGTGGAACCCGGCAAGTCGCAGGAGTTCGAGTGGTACATCCATCCGCAGATGCAGGAGGGTGTGCGGCAGTTCCATTCATTCAGCCATGACCGCGAGTTGACGGTGTTGGGCCTCTTTGGCGCCTTTGTCGTCGAGCCGAAGGGATCGAAGTATCTCGATCCGCTCGGGACGGGGCCGGCGCCGGAAACCAAGAGCGGCTGGCAAGTGATGATCGACAACGGCTCGGGTCCGGACTTCCGCGAGCACGTGATCTTCTATCACGAGATCGGCGATGAGGCGTTCCGCCCGCTCAATAAGAAGGGCGACTTCCTGCCGCAGCGCGATCCGTTGACCGATGCCTACCGTCCGGGCGGCCGCGCGCTCAACTACCGCAGCGAGCCGTTCGGCATCGACCAGATGCACTTGCAGCACGAGTATTTCGGGTTCGAGGACGAGTCGCTGGCCTACAGCGCCTATACTTTCGGCGATGTGCCGACGACAATCCCGCGCGGATATCTCGGCGACCCGACCAAGTGGCGGATCGTGCACGGTGGATCGGAAGTGTTCCACTCCCACCATCCCCACAGCGGGTCCATCCGTTGGATCCGCAGTCCGCGCGCGGAACCGCAGGACTTCTGGGCGGCAGCAGCGGACGGGCCGATCAAGTATCCGGTCGTTCGCACCAAATCCGATCGCGTGGACGTGGAAGTCATCGGACCGTCTGAGGCGCTCGATCTTGAGGCCGAAGGCGGCGCGGGTCAGTCTCAGCATTTGGCGGGAGAGTTTCTGTTCCACTGTCACGTGGCGCATCACTATGTCGCGGGCATGTGGGGCTACGGCCGCGTGTACAACACCCTCCAGGTCGGCGCGGGCCATACGGACACCATGCCGGACCTCCGAGAGTTGCCGGACCGTCAGGGCCGAATCAAGATGGGCGTGGGCTCCGATAAATTGATCGGGACCACCGTGGATTGGTTCGGCAAGAAGTTCCAGATCGTGGACAAGAAGCAGAAGAGCAACTGGAAGGCCGACCCGGTCGTCGTGAACGTCAAGGATTGGGTCGAGATGTTCGTGCCAGCCCAAGGCAAGCCGGGCCATACGGACGACGAGAAGGGCCAGATCATGGCCTATGACGCGACGGTCTGGGACTGGACTTGGAAGGGCGATGTCGCCTATGGCGAGCGGGAGAGCACAGCCAAGTATCCGAAGTATTCCGCTGCGGCCAAGTGGGATGACAGCACCAGACCAGTGATTCTGTTTGATCCGACCACCGGCAAGATGGCCTGGCCGCTGTTCAAGCCGCACTTCGGCAAGCGGGTGCCGTTCTCGGCCAACCACAGCGGGGCCCCCTGGCTGGAGCCGATCCACCAGGACGAAAACGGCGAGCGGACCAGCGAACCGGCGAAGCCGGGCGAGAACGGCCGGTGGAGCCTGTGTCCGGACAATGCCAACACGAAGTTCTACAACATCAAGTTCATCAGGCTGCCCATTACCTTGGCCAAGAAGCAGGGCAAAGAGCCTGCCATTGTGGACAAGGACGGCCTGATCTATGTCTTGGCCGAAGAAGAGAAACTGGTTCGGGCCAATGACGATCTCAAGTATCCGCTCGTGATCCGCGCCAATGTCTATGACTGCGTGGATTCCATCCTGACGAGCGAGTGGGACGACGACGACTTTACCAACTTCCAGTCGTCCAAGATCAACATCCATCCCCACTTCTTCCAGTTCGACACGGGGAATTCGGATGGCGTGATCTCCGGGTTCGAGTATGAAATGTCGGTCCGGCCGTACACCATGCATGAAAAGAAGACCAAGCATGGATTGCCGGTGCCGATGAACAGCAAGCTGGTAGAGGGCGTGAAGGCCGGCGCCAAGTCCATCAAGATCAAGATGGCAGCCGGCGCCACGAAGTACCATGTGAACACGGAATTGCTCGTGGGCGCGGACTGTGTGGAGTCGGGCAAGGACGCCACGACGTCACTCAATCGAGACAAGAGCTGCCAGGAAGTCGCCCGGATCAAGGAGATCAAGGGCGATGAGATCATGTTCGTCAAGCCGTTGAAGCATCACCATCCGGCCGGCGACATCGTGACCCCGGAGTTCGTCCGCTATCGCTGGTGGGTGGACACCGATCTGGGGACCGTGTTCTGGCATGACCATGCGTTCGGCGCGACGACCTGGCCGCACGGCGGGTTCGGCGTGACGCTCGTGGAGCCGTACGGGTCGACCTATCATGATCCGAAGAACGGCAAGTTGGTCTGGAGCGGTCCGATCGCGGACATTCACAGCAGCGAGCCGATCGGCTATGGAGTCAACGGCAGCTTCCGCGAGCTGATGGTGTCCATCCACGACACGGTGCCGCATACCGTGAACGTGATCCAGGCCGGCAATCCTCCCGGACAACCGGTCGAAGTGGCGCTGGAAGCCGGAAAGACCGTGTCCTTCCAGATGCCGGAAAAGATCCTGAACGCGCCGAATCAGTTCATCAACGGCGGGACGCATACGACGGGGAGCGGTCTCAACTTCAGAGCCGAACCTTTCGCGCAACGTCTCGCGAACGATCCCGATACGTCCAAGCTGTTCAGCAGCGCGATCCACGGCGATCCGGATACGCCGCTCTTGCGCGCGTATGTGGGCGATACGGTGGTGTTCCGCCTGCTGCACCAGTTGATGAACGAGTCGCACGTGTGGACGATCGCGGGCCATACCTTCCTGACGGAACGGTACGCCGGGGACGCCAACCGGAAGAACTCGATTCACGTCGGGATCGCCGAGCGGTATGACCTCGTGACCAAGGCCGGCGGATTCCAAGGCATGCCGGGCGACTACATCCACTTCAACGGCCGAAGCTCGCACTTCGCCGAAGGTGGATGGGGCATCTTCCGCGTGCTCGGGAAGCATGCGGAGGACCTGATGCATCTGCCGACCGGGACGAAGCCGGTGGAAATCCCGGCCGTGCCGTCATCGGTGTGCCCGTCCGATGCTCCGGTGAAGACGTTCAATGCGGTGGCGATGGATCGCCCGTTGAAGCTCCATCCGAAGGCGCCGGAGGCGATCGAGGTGGACTTCGAGCGCAAGATCGAGATGACCGTGCCGGAAGGCAAGATCTTCGCGCTGGAGGAGGAAATCACCAAGGTGGCGGGCGAGGTGATGCCGCATCCGCTCACGCTCCGGGTGAACCTCGGTGACTGCATCAAGGTGAACCTGAAGAATAAGATGAAGGCGAGCCGGGCGTCCTTCTTTGCGCCGGGCCTGGCCTTCGATCCGAAAGACAGCCTCGGACTGAACGTCGGGAACAACCCCGGCGATCAGACGATCGCTCCGGGCGAAAGCCGCACCTACACCTACTATGCGCATCCGAACAATAAGGAGACGACATCGTTGGTGTGGGACGGCGGCAACATCGTCACCAATCCGCGGAACGGATTGTACGGGGCGGTGATCGTTGGCCCGAAGGGATCGCAGTACCGCGATCCCGTCACCGGAGCCGACCTCTCGCAGAAGAACGCCTGGAGGGCTGACGTGATCGTCGATGCCAGCTTGCCGGAGAACGTGGGCAAGCGGAACTACCGGGATGTGGCCCTCTTCTTCCAGGATGAGGACAACATCATCGGCACCGCGTTCATGCCCTACGTGCAGAACGTGGCTGGGTTGACGTCGGTCAACTACCGAGCGGAACCGTACAAGTTCCGCGAAGAGCAGGGGTGCAGCCTCGGGAAGATCTTCCAGCCTTGCACGGTGGACAAGCCCGAGGATCCGATCACCCCGCTCATCGAGGCGCACGCGGGCGATCCGGTGCGGATCCATGTGATCGGCGCCAACAGCGAGCAGAACGGCATGTTCTCGGTGGAAGGCCATGAGTGGCCGATCGAGCCCTACATGCCGGGCGCTGACCAGATCAGCGTGGTGGAGTACGCCGGGTCCGAGACCTTGGATGTCTTCCTCCGTGGCGGTGCGGGCGGACCGTACCGGCAAGTGGGCGACTTCCTCTGGTCCAATCAGCGGCTACCCTACACGCAATCCGGACAGTGGGGTTATCTGCGCGTGTTGCCGGCCGGCGATCAGCGGATCCAACCGCTGGGCGCGGTAGGTACGGGCGCCAAGCAGGCGGAGGCACAGCCCGAGCCACAGGCCATTCCAACCGCGATGAAGTAAGCGGAGCGGACATGGTGTAAGGCGTGATGGGGGAGCTGCGTGGAGTCCATGCGGCTCCCCCGTTCTTTTGGAACGTACCGAGTGCCGAAAGAAGAGATGTGGGCTGAGGGCTGGACGCTGAGGAAGCGTTGGTAGGAAGAGTGGAGAATAGAGGAAGGCGTTCTCCGGCGGCGACCCATGAAAGCGGAGGAATGGAAACACGCGCAAGGGGCTTCTCCGCCGGCTCAGTTACGAAAGCACAATGAATAGCCGGCGGTTCAAGCGTAGCTTGGTATAGAGGGGCTTCGCTCGATGAGCCGCCGGTTCTAGCAAGCTTGATATGGAGGCCGGGATGAATACGATGCTGAAACATGTTCTGGCGGGGCTGCTGGCCGGCTGCCTGAGTGTCCCCGCCCATGCCTACGAAGAAGTCACGGTTTCGGACGGTGGGACTCTCATGGGCGCCGTGAGGCTGGAGGGGAATGTCCCAAAGCCTAAAGGGTACAACCTCGTGACGATGCCGGATCAATTCTATTGCGGGCGCATCTCCGATGGGCAAGGCTGGCGCATCCTGCAACCCTTCCAAGTCGGGCCAGCCGGCGAATTTCGCGAGGTCGTCGTGTATCTGGAAGGGATCGACAAAGGCAAACCCTTCGGCGAAAGCGGCCTGCCGAAAATCGAAGCGAGGGACTGCCTGTTCCTCCCGTTCACCACCGTCGTGCGGGACGATCAATCGGTCACGGTGGTCAACATGGACCCCGTGATGCACGACATTCAAGCCTATGAAACCTCGCATTTGGGTCCGCGCGTGTTGTTCAACGTGCCGCTCCCGATGAATCCGCAGCACCCGCGCAATTTCAAGGATCGCAGCGACGCGGGGATGTACCACAAGCACATGGCCGGCGCGCCGATGAAGCAATTGGTCGATCTCAGCAAGGGACGCCGGATCTTTGTCATGCAGTGCGGCTTTCATGCCTATATGGAGAGCTGGGGCGTGGCCGTCATGAATCCGTACTTTGCCAAGACGGACGAGCAGGGACGGTTCACCATGACGGATGTGCCGCCGGGCACCTACAAACTGGTCGTGTGGCATCCCTATGTTCGTACAGCGACGGAGCAAACCGTCACCATCGGTCCAAAGGCGACGGTGAACGTGACCATCACGGTCCCGGCCCCGACTGGACGGCTCTACGCCAACGAGGTGCTGGAGCACGACTACATCCGCTACAACGTGTCCGAGGAAACGAAGAAGGAAATCGAGCCGATGATCGAAAAGCAGGATCGCTGAAGACGGAGAGACGGGAGCCATCTGGATCACCTCGTCAAATCGTGGGGTCGGGTGCCTGGCGCAATGAAGAAATGGCTCAATGTTTTGATCCCAGCGCTCCTGGTGGTGACCACCGCCACCTTGATCTGCGCCGTCGAACTGGGGCTGGCCGATCACCTGACCCCCAAACATGATCCCTGGGCGCAGCCCTGGGAGCTGGAGCGGTTGGCGTTGCTGGACGTTCCGGAGGACATGGTGGTCGTGCCGGCGGGACCGTTCTTGATGGGCAGCGATCCTCAAGCGGATCGTGCGGCGGGGCCTCAGGAGCAGCCGCAGCGATCCGTCGTCCTCGACGCTTTTGCCATCGACCGGTACGAAGTCACGAACGTGCACTATCTCCGGTTCGTGTTGGCCACAGGGGCCACGTGGCCGCCATATTGGATGCAGGACCCGTTTCCGGAGAAGCTGTCCCGCCACCCGGTCATCGGGGTGAGTTGGGAGGAAGCGGACCGTTACTGCCGCTGGGTGGGGAAACGGCTCCCGACCGAGGCGGAGTGGGAAAAAGCCGCGCGTGGGGCGGATGGCCGCATCTTCCCCTGGGGCAATGAGCTGGCCGGGTGGATCAAGAGCAACATCGCGCATCCGGGGTCCAAGCGAGGCGTGAAGTATCCGCCATTGGCGAACGTCGACCGCTATGAGCGAGGCGTCAGCCCCTACGGGGTCTATCAGATGGCGGGCAACGTCAGCGAATGGGTCGCCGATTGGTTTGATCCTGAATATTACCGGAAGGGAGTCAACGAAAACCCGACAGGGCCGGCCGGCGGCGAAGACAAGGTCTTCAGGGGAGGGTCGTGGAACGAGGACCCGGAGGTGGCGCGATCGGCCGGGCGGAACGCGGCCGCGCCGAGCCACCGGAGTTATCTCATCGGCTTTCGGTGCGCAAAGACCGTGGGGAACGACGAGCAGCGGATCGCCAATGGCAGGTAGACAACAGCGAACGGTCATCGACTCCGAACTCCGTACTGGTCGCTCTTCGCCGCGTGCCGTTCGCCGTGGCCTGCCGACGGTCAGGTTCATGAAACAAGGAGGCCGAAAATGGACGTGAAGAAAGTGGACGGGCATAAGAGAATCGAGTGGGTCGTGAACGTCCTGGTGGGTGCGGCTGTCATCTTCGCGTTGGCGAGGGTGGCCTGGGGCCTCGACACGCAGGATATTACGGTGGAGTGGACGGCAGAGGGTAAGAAGCTCGCCATGGAGCGAGTTGCCTCCTGGCCGATGAAGGATGACATGGTGCTCGTGCCAGCCGGATCGTTCTTGTTGGGCAGCGACAAGAAGGTGGATCGCTTGGCGTATCGCTCCGAGATGCCGCAGCGCAGCGTGTATCTCAATGCGTTCGAGATCGACAAATACGAGGTGACCGCGCTCCAATACCTGAAGTTCGTGCTGGCCACGGACCGGTCGCCGCAGATCGACTGGCGATACGACGGCGGCAACTTCCAAGAGGCCATGGCGCATCACCCGATCATGCACGTGTCCTGGTCCGATGCCGAGGCCTATTGCGCCTGGGCCGGAAAGCGGCTTCCCACCGAAGCCGAGTGGGAGAAGGCGGCTCGCGGGACGGACGGCCGGATCAATCCCTGGGGCAATCAGTCCGCGGGATTAAGCCGGGCGAACTTCGGCCGCTCGGGACTGTCCGGGCCCGTGCGGGACCGGCCGGAACGGTTGTTGATGTATCCGCCGATCATCGCGGTGGACAAGTACGACAACTCTGCGAGCCCGTACGGACTCCATCAAACGATGGGCAATGTGGCCGAATGGGTGGCGGACTGGTATGACCTGGACTATTACAAGGTCGCGCCGGACCGGAATCCCAAAGGTCCGGAGACGGGCACCCAAAAAGCCTTCCGCGGCGGCGGCTGGATCGATAGCACCACGACCATCCGGGTCGCCATGCGGAACGGGACCGATCCGAACACCAAGATGAACTGGCTCGGCTTCCGGTGCGCCCGCGACGCGCAGGAACCGGCGACCACGCAACTGTCCTTGGCCCTGCCAGAGGGATCGGGGCCGGTCGGCGCGGGCCAACACGACGTGCGGTGATCGGGCATGGCCGTGGGCCGCTCGTCAATCGTCATTCGCCAAACGTTAATCGAACGGAAGGGGAGTCGATACACGAATTCCGGGCTCTTCGCGAATGACGATTGACCTTTGACGATTGACGGTATTGCCGGCCCCATCGTGACTTGTGACAGGTGACGGTCGACGTATGACGATTCAGGCGACGCCGGTTGCACGAGGACGGTCGAGGCAGCAGATCGGCAAACGCGCTGCAAGCCTCGATGTCTTTGACGAATTGATCTTTCGATGGAGCTGGGTGGTTCTGGGAGGCAGTGCGTTCGCATTCGCCGTGATGCAGGGACAGGAGGATGCCGAACATGAGAGGGAATGAATCTGACGTCCTGAAGACCATCGACAAAGTCGCCACGTTGTTGCTGGGGTTGGCCGTGCTGCTGGCGGTCGCCAGCGTCGCCTGAGGACTGGATACGCAGGACATCACCGCCGAGTGGGCGCCCAAGGGAAAGCGCATGGCGACGGAGCAGGCCGCGCTCCCGACAAACGACGTCATGGTCCGCATTGCCGCGGGCGAGTTCTTGATGGGAGACACGCGCCAGCCGAGCGCGCTCGGAACGGAAGAAGGAACCGTGGTCTCTTCTCGAAGGACGATTGACCAGTGACGGCTGACCCCGTTGCGCGTCTGCGAAGGCGTGGAAGGGTGGATGAATACCATGGGCGCGACAAAGGAGCGGACCGTGGCGATCAAGCCGGCCGAGGTCGAGTCGAGGTTGCAGCGGATTCGTGACGATCTGGATCTCCAGTCGGTGCACAGCCAATATTGGCTGCAGGATGAATTCGTCGCCCTCGACAAGCTCTTGCCGCAGGACCTGATCGACGCCATGGTGGCCGAAGCGAGGCTGGTGCACCCGACCATGCACCGCAATTACGTTCCGGGCCACAAGAAGGGCGGAAGCGTCAGTTTCTACACCTTGCGGGAACAGGCGCCGGCGACGCTCAACCTGTACCGGTCCTCGGCCTTGCGGTGGCTGTTGAGCCGCATCACGGAATCCGACCTCCTGTTGTGTCCGGAGGACGATCCCCATTCCTGCGCCCTCTACTTCTACACCAAGCCCGGCGACCACATCGGGTTCCATTACGACACCTCCTATTACAAAGGCCGGCGCTACACGGCGCTGGTCGGGTTGGTCGAGCGATCGGACCATTGCCGTCTGGTGGCGCGGGTCCGCATGAAGGGGCAGGCGGAGGAAATCAGGGAGACCAGGATCCCCATGGGGCCTGGCGCCGTCGTGCTGTTCAACGGCGATCGGCTCTGGCATGCGGTCACCCCCTTGGCGGAGGGAGAGGAACGGATCGTGCTGACGCTGCAATATGTGACGAACCAGGCGATGGGGCCGGCGAAGCGCCTGTTCTCGAACTTGAAGGACGCCTTTGCCTACTTCGGCCCGGCCGTGTTGGCGCGGCGCAGATCCGGCGCGGCCGGGCGAACGTGACGCCGCGATTACACAGGAGGAACGACAGACACCAAAAGCAACACCGAGACCACAAGACAGACGCCGGGGCCGGCCGGATGTTCGTGCAACTCACCGATCTCATTTGAGGAGCGAGACGAGTATGAACAACAGTCGGCATCGCGGGACATGGGTCTATGCGGGTGTGATGGTGGTCATTCTGGGCCTGACCCTGTTGCAGCCGGCCTGGGCGCAGGACGAACTCGGAAACATGGTGTTCTTCAAGGGCGGCTATGTGCACATGTTCGGCAACCGGGCCAACGAAATTTTCACCGACACCCAGAATGCCCTGGGGCAGGGCAACAATCCCGGTGACTACGGCTGGTACGTCGGGGCCGGTCTCGACTTGATCCTGTCGAAAGACGCCTGGGGGGCGATGAGCAAGACTTGGGTGGTGGGTGAGATCGGCATGCAATTTAATCGGTTGACCTCGAATACCGTCACGAGCGCTGCGCCGGCGGTGAGTGGGCTTGGCGGGGGAACCACCCCGGCGCTGACGCAGCTCACGATGGTGACGATCGACGTGGCGCCGAAGCTCAAGTTCATGGAAGGGAGCCGGTTTCGGCCCTGGATCATTCCGATCGGATTGGACATCCATGTCATCAGCCCGCCGTCCAACCAGACGCAGTACCTGGACGTCGGCGTACAGTTCGGCGCGGGATTCGAGTATCAACTGTGGAAGGCCTTCAAGCTTGGCGCGGACGCCCGGTATCACCTGACGGCCAACATGACCAACACGACGAACAATTATTTCCAGGCGGGGCCGTACGTGGGGATTTCGTTCTAGCGCGGTGCCCCTCTCCCTTGGCTTCTCCCCCCCGGGGGGAGAAGCCAAGGGAGAGGGGAGACCCTACAGCGATGAACAGAGGTGCAAATCCATGCGCCTGATCATCGGTGTGCCGACCGGTGAGGTCCGTGGGCGGCCGAGTCTGTTTCTCCTGATGCTGGCCGCCTGCGCGGAGACAGAGGGGGATAGGATCGTTGGTGAGACTGTCGCGTCGCTGGACGACTTTCCCGCGCAGCTTGATCTTGCCCTCGATCTGGTCGAAACCGTGAGTCAGCTCCGGCCGGCCCGCGCGACCATGAACGGCCGGCCGGTGGCCGACCTCAACAGGCTGTGGAGCACGCTCTCCTGTTACCGGGACAGTCT
>DATIBM010000336.1:0-3553 GCA_035457545.1 Nitrospiraceae bacterium | reverse complement strand
TGAGATAGCCGGTACGGGGCGACAGCATGGCTCTGCCGCGATGAGCGGAGATGGTGCAAGCGGTTCGCCATCTTGACGGAAGTCATGCGCTGGGGACTTCGAAATAGGTAAGGGTTTCTCCCCTCCGTCTCGGAGCGCCCGCGCGTCGCTCGGAGCGACAGCGCGATTACTTAGCCGGGAGCTTTACGCTGATCGCTCCGCCCAAATCCCCTTCCTTGGCTCCTTCCTTCTTGTAGCCGGAGATGTCGGTCTCGCCCTTAGGCTGCCCGTGGCAGCCCAGGCAGCCCTTTCCGTAAAACAACGGTAAGAGCACCCGGACGGCTTTCCCTCCCTCCACGGTGTCGCTGACAATCTTGTCACCCTGCCGGGGATAGGAGGAATCGGCGAGCTTTGTCAGCATGCGGGACTCGAAGTCATCGGCCTTGTTCTTGGGGTTCCGGAGAAGTGCATCCATCGTAGTCTGCTTGAGATAGATGCTGGTTTTGTCGCTGAATTCCGCTGCCGCCTGGGTTCCGAAATGGGCCGGTGTGAAGGCTTTGAACCCAACGCCCTGCCGGTTGATGTTCGCCTGGTTGTTCGCGACGGTCTTCTTCGACGCCGTGACCAACTCCGGGAGCAGCGTCTTCGCTGTCTCCGGCACCCCGGCCACCTTCAAGTTCGCCAGATCGACGCCGGACCGGACCTTAAACCTCTCGATCAGCTGCTTCTCGAACACCTCCGGTGTGAAGCCCTTGTCTCCCTTGCTGGCGTCATTGATGAGCGGTTGGTTGGCACCGACGGCCACCCGGCCCGAGTCCAGAAGGATGGCGAGCAGGCGTCCCGTCTCGATCAGATCTTGGCTGGCCAGCACCCTGGTCGATGCGATGCCGATTACCATACAGAGTGTGGAAAAACCGATGAGAATGGCTCTCTTGGTGCTCATGATAACCTCCTCGTGGTCGAAGGATGAGCGGCGCAATCTCTCGAGAGTGAGCTGAGGAGCGAGATCTTCAGTATAGACCCCGGCCGATGGACGACTCCAACAAGTTTTTGAGCATGCAGAGAAGAAGAGGACTCTCTGTCGTCGTCCTCGCTCATGAGCGACAAGAGGGTCTCCACATCGCCCGCCTTCGTGGCCGCCATCCAGGTCGCAACGAGCCGCCGGATCTCCTCTTCGTCGCTCTGCATGGTCACTCCGTCGGCAGCTCCCAGCCAGGATTCCACGCCACTTCCCAGAGATGCCCGTCGGGGTCCTGAAAGGAGCCCGTATAGCCTCCCCAAAAAGCGTCGTGTGGCGGGTCCGTGACGGTCGCACCGGCCTTCCGGGCTTGTTGAATCACCGCATCCACTTCGGCTTTGCTCGCGACGTTGTGGCCTAGCGCGAATTCCGTGGCGCTTCGAGGACCGAGCGGCACGTTGGCCTCATGGGCGAGATCCGCGCGTGCCCAGACGGCGAGCTTCACGCCCTGCTGAAGATCAAAGAAGGCTACGGCGCCATGCTCGAATTCGGCGCCGACGATACCCTTCGTCGGCAGGCCCAGGCCGTCACGATAGAACCTCAGCGCGCGATCGAGGTCGTCGACTCCCAACGTAATGAGCGTGATGCGCGGCTTCATCGCCGGACTAGCTTTCGTTGTGTGATAGGTCCTTGCGGGCCCTGGCCGGGCTGCCCATCACCGTGGCCCCTGAGACAACATCCCGTGTGACCACGCTGCCGGCGCCAATAATGGCATCCTCCCCCACCGTGACCCCCGGGAGCACAATGGCTCCGGCTCCAATCCACACATTGCGGCCGATGCGCACAGGCTTGCCATGTTCCAGGCGCTGCCTGCGCAATGCCGCATCCCTGGGATGGTCGGCCGTCAGAATTTGGACATAGGGACCGATCTGGCAGCCGTCGCCCACGTCAATCCTTACGACGTCCAGGAAGACGCATCCGAAATTGACGAAGACGCCGCCTTCTAAGTGAATGTTGTAGCCGTAGTCGCAATACAAGGGCGGGCGGAGGATCACGTCTTCGCCGATGGACCCGAGAAGCTCGCTCAGAATCATCGCGCGTTGCGCGGCCTCATCGGCGCCGGTGGCATTGTAGGCGCGCAGGAGCCTGTCGGCGCGTAGATGGTCCGCGGCCAGGTCCGGTCCAAACGCGCGGTACAGTTCGCCCGCGAGCATCTTGTCCTTCTCGCTCCGCTCGTCGGATCCTTTCACCTCGTTCCTCCGCTCCTCTAAGGCCGCCACCGGGCGGCCCAGTCATTCAAGCGATCATAGCCTACCAGGAGGCAGGCATGTCTATGCCTCGCGGCTGCCCTGGTGCTCTGGAGGGGCGCCGAGCGAACAGGCCAATCCACACCCTGCGATGACCGGCGGCAAGGGTACCCGCTAGGCGTAGAAACCCTGACAACCATGTACATTGTCTGTGTGCCATTCTTTGGGACAACAGGTGAAGGCAGGTGTCTATGAGCGGAGGCCATCATGACAAGACGAGTCGCCTTCCTGATACCAGCATTGGCGCTGTTGGTCGGTACTGTCGCCTGTGATGTGACGACCGAGTTGACGAAGGCCCCGTTCGACCTCACCTCGACCATTGTGAAACCCACCGGGGAGTTCACGTCCAGCACATCGCCCGGCGCCGATTCCTTTACGGGATCCGTGAAAGCCCGCCGACAATTGGAAGCCTTTGCGGCCTATTCCTATGACGATGTCCGTGCCGATATTGCGCGAGGCCATGGCGAATATCTTACCTCGATCGCCGCATTGGCCGGGGTGCCGGCGGCAGTCCAAGAAGGCTTTCAGGCGGACATGCAAAGGAACTATGACGCCCTATACCATCCAAGCCTATCGATCAGGGAGACCTGGGCCCGCGTCGTCGAGACGGCCTGGTCTGCGGGCCATGGGCATTGAAGCCGGCGGCCCACCGAATGTCTGCGGCGCTCGCGTCATGAACGCCCGATTGCGGTTTACGAAAGGGGTGCAGCAGCGGAACATGAAGCAGCGGCATCAGGGCGCTGCGCCGCTCTCCATTCGCATGCTGTTCTCCGCAACACGCCAGTCTCGGTACCTTCACCGGCCGGTCATAAAGATGAACAAAGGAGGGATTGCCGATGCGCTGGCCCATCCACCATCCAACAACAATGTGGCGCGTCGTCATATCTATAGCGGTACTGCCGCTCATTGCCAGTCTCGGGAGAGGTTCCCCGAAAGCCCCGCGCATAACCACGATAGTCACCTGCTGTATGTGCGACAAAGTGCGCGACGAGAGGAAGCGTGAAGGCGAAAGAGGCGCCTGGCAGAAGTTTGCAGTGTATAGCGCCACCCACACCTTGCGCAGGGCAAACGTGGTGTTGATCCAAACATTCTGTCCCGACTGTCTCCAATCCTATCGAAAAGTGTTAGCCTCAGCTTGTCCGTCCAAACCTCAACATGAAACAATCAATAGGATTGAGAACGCGCGGTCCTAAATCCCGGCCACTTTCCCTCGCGGTCCATAGGAGCCTCGCCTGCTTCGAGAAGAGAGCACAGGTAAACGGTAAACGAAGTCAGGTCAGGATTCAAAAGAACTGATTCACGAACCGCT
>DATIBM010000335.1:0-13606 GCA_035457545.1 Nitrospiraceae bacterium | reverse complement strand
CCCTCCGGCTTTCTCGATGGCTCCCTTGCAGCAAAGCGTGCCTGGATATTCGTCATAAGTCGTTGGAACCATTGCATATCTCGGCTAGATTCGACTGTTGGTGCTATCTTTTCCTTGGTACGGATCATTGATCCGGATCAGAGGAAGAAGGGCTGAACCAGCCGCAACCGGCGCCGCCACAGAGGAGCACCCATGAGCACGTCACATCATGATGAGGTCCCCACGATGAAACCCTGGGGTTGGATGGTCCAGTATGGAGTCGGGATGTTGCTGGCCTTGCTGCTGGCCACCTTGCTCGGCAACATTGCTCTGTTCAAGCAGACTGCGCTTGCCGACACGGGCTTGAAGGCCGCGCACCTGGTCCAGTTCATCGGGTATGGAGGCGCGCTGCTCCTCTGCTGGCTGTTGGGGCGGCGCATCGCGGCCGATCCGCCGTTTGCCGGGGCCTGGATGCCCTGTCTTCGCGAATTGGTGCTGCCGGTCACGGCCTTGATTGTGAGCGCCGGCGCCTATCCTGTCGCGCTGTTGGTGCTGAAACCCTTCTTCAACTCGACGGCCAAGTCCCTCTACAATTGGGGCTTCGTGCTTGGGATCACCGGCGTGGCGATCTGGCTGACGGCGGCCTGGTTTCTGAAAGCCGCCCCGCTCGTCCCGTCCGTGCAAGCCGAATCGGGCAAGCGCGTCAAGAACGCGGCCTAGCCCGCGCCGGGCTTCCTCCCTGTTCTGTGCTTGGCCTTTCTGCTCTCCTCGGCAATCCTCCTAGCCCCGCCGGCAAACGGCGGGGCATGTCCCGCAGCAAGCGGCTGCGCGTCGCCTCTATCTCCAGAACCGGATGATGTGGAAGGATCGCTTGACGGTGCGGATTACAGCGGCCGATTGACGGTCACCGTATAGCTCTGGCTGTTACCGGCCTGGGCTGTGACCACAATGGCAATGGGAGTGGCGCTCCCGGGCGCGCCAAGATTCACAAGGAATGGCGTCCCCGAGGCGACGGCTTGGTTGTTGACCGTCATGGAGGAAGTGCTGGGGGCTTCCAACGTTGCCGTGACAGTCACATTGGCATCCGTGTTGGCCGCGGTCACGGTGTAACTGAGGGTGGCAGGAAGGAAGGCGGGGGTCATGGTTCCCGGCGCGATAGTCAACGATGCCAGATTGGCGATGCCCGGCGCCGCTCGGTTGACTGTCACGACATACTCCTGGACGTTGCCCTCCAGCGCGGTGACGCGAATCGTGATCTGATTCGATCCGACGACCAATCCGTTGACGGTGAACGGCGTACTGTTGGCCACCGCCTGCCCGTTGATCGTCATCGTGGAGCCGCCGGCCTGCATGCTCGCCGTGACGGTGATGCTCGTCACATTGTTGAGGACGTTCACCGAATAGAGCAGCGTGGATGGAGCAAAGGCTGGCGACAGAGTCCCCGCACTCACGGTCAGGCCGGAAAGGTTCGCATTGCCGGCCGGCGAGCGGTTGACCGTGAGCACATAGTCCAGGAAATTCCCCTGCTGGGCGGTCACACGAATGGTGATCGGATTGGCTCCCACGGCCAGTCCATTGATCGCGAACGGCGTGCCGGATGTGACCGCCTGCCCGTTGATCGTCATCGTGGAGCCGCCGGCCTGCACGGTGGCGGTGACGGTCACGCTCGTCACCGGATTCAGCACGTTGGCGCTATAGGCCAAGGTGCCGGCATTGAAGGCCGGCGTCAAGGAACCCGGCGTCACCGTCAGGCCGGAGAGATTGGCATTCCCCGGCGCCGGACGCACGATCGTGACCGTGTAGGTTTGGCTGTTGCCCGCCGGATTGGCTGTCACGACAATCGTCGCGGTCGTATTGCCGATGCTGAGATTGTTGAGCGTGAATGGCGTAGCCGATGCAACGGATTGCCCGTTGATGGTCATCGTGGACGTCGGATCCTGGACCGTGGCCGTCAATGACACGCTCGTGACCGGGTTCGAAATGTTGAGAGTATAGGTGAGCGTGGACGGACTGAAGGCCGGTGAGAGGATCCCCGTGCTGGCGATCAGGTTCGAGAGATTGACATTGCCCGGCAAGGCGCGGTTAACGGCGATGGCGTAGGCTTGAGCCGTGCCGGTCTGGGGAAATACCAGGATCGTGATCGTGCTCGATCCCACCGGAACGTTATTCACCGTGAACGGTTGGCCGGATGTCACCGGCTGGCTGTTGATTTGAAGCGTCGAAGTCGGGTCCTGCACGGTCGCCGTCACAACCACGCTGGATGTCGGATTGTTCACGCTGATCGAGTAGCTGAGCGTGGAGGAGTTGAACGTCGGTTGTAGTGTTCCGGGTGAGACGGCCAGCCCTGAGAGATTAGCGTTCGTGGACCCTTGAACCCTGGTCACGGTCACCCTGTAGGTCGTGGAGGGCACCGACGGCGCGCTGACGACGATCGTGATCGTGGTTTGGCCAATGGACAAGGGAATCGACTGCGAATCCTCTCCCGAGTTGACCGGCTGGCCATTGACCGTCACGCTGGCGTTGCTATCGGCGGTGGTCGGCGTCACGGTGGTGGTGGTTGTGGTAAATGGCGCCTGCACCGAATAGTCGAACTGGTTCGGGTCAAATGCCGGCTGGAGCGCCCCGGCGGATACCCGCAGATCCGAGAGACTGGTATTGGCTGCGCGCGTGATGGTGAGGGTATAGGTCTTTGAAGCCCCCGGCGCATCGACCAAGATCACGACCGACGGGTTGCTGCCCAGCACCAGATTGATCGGACCGAACGGCTGTCCTGACTGCGCCGGCTGGTTGTTGACCTTCACGGTCGCCCGGCTGTCGGCCACGGTCGGGACGATGAGGACCGAAGCAACATCGCTTCCCACCGTGACGGTATAGTCGGACACCTCCGCGTTGAATGCGGGCGTCGGCGCGAAGGTTTTCGAAGCTTGCGTGGCAGAGACGACCTCGAGATTCTGGAGGTTGGCCGGGTTACTGGCGGCTCCGCCGCCACCCCCGCCGGGAATGCAGGCGCTTAACAAGAACAGGAGCGCCGGCAGACCCCATGTCCATGTGGCGACCAAGGTCCGAATCGCTCGCTGCGTCTTGGTTGTGTGTGTTGAATGGCGTAGGACAGGCCGATTGTCGGGGCGCACAGGCAGTGTCACGTGTCTGACCCTCAGTGATGATGAATGGAGTCATCATCGGGGAGACCTCCCGCACCGCCCATTCCGCTTCGGTAGGGACCTGCGACGCGACCGTCTGGAATTTGGAGGGGAGCACCTATTCAATCGGTGGGGCATGGAACGGTGTCTCAGGCAATATTGATCGCCCGGCACCCTGCTCGTGCAAGGAAACCTTCTGTCAGGTTTTGGATTCGAAACGATCGCACGAGGCGTGGACTGGAGCGGGGAGTGGAAAGCGAAGAAATCGACCGGCGGAGCGAACTGGATGCCTCACCACCAGCGGACGGGACCGCAATCGACATGCACGAAGCCGCGACGCGGATAATACCCGACCCCGCCTTGTCCCAACCGCAGCGCCGCTTGGCGGATCTGGCGCAACGGCACGCCGGGAATATGAAAATCCACGGCCTGGGCCGTGACGTGGAAACTTTGCCTGGCGACTCGCCGGCCCCGCTGTTTGATCAGCACGGTTTGGTATTCCGGAGAGCGGTAGGCCGAATGCACGACGATGTCCTTGTCGCCTCCGACCTGCTTATGGAGAGTGTTCAGGAATTCGATCACGCGGAGGTCCATGCTGGCGGTGCGGTTCGTATAGTTGCACCGCATGAAATTATTGAGGTCTTCGAGCGCCGAGGCATCGTACTGCCCGAGATCGTTCCGATAGGTTACCTCCAGCCGCTCATTGGTATGCGCGTGGCACAGCGCCAGCCGTCCTTCCGGCAGGCGACCGGCGAACAGGTCCGTGGGCCACAGCGCGCGCGCGCAACAGACCATCACGGCCGCAAATGACGTCCGCAAAAAGGACCGCCTCGAACAATCTGTTCGCAACAGCTCATCCATGATGATGCGTGATAAAGGGAACGAGCGAAGGTTGTATGGGGAGATAGTTTGGCTTCTAACAGATCCGGCCTGGCAGGTCAAGATGAAATTTCGGGCTTCATCCGCGCCCCTGGGCCTTTTCGATTTTGGCCCACGTGTCGCGCAACGCGACCGTCCGGTTGAAGACCGGACGTTGCGCCGTCGAATCCGGATCCACGCAAAAATAGCCGAGCCGCTCGAACTGCACGCGCAGCCCCGGCTGTGCCTCGGCCAAGCTCGGTTCAACCAGACAGCCCCGCAGGATCTGCACCGACTCAGGATTCAAACAGGAGACGAAGTCCTGCTCGTCGCCGGGGCTGGCCTCATTCAGGAGCTGCGCGTACAGCCGCACCTCGGCGGGAATGGCCCGCACGGCCGACACCCAATGGATCGTGCTCTTGACCTTGCGCCCGGCGCCTGACCCGCCGCTGCGTGTTTCCGGATCGTAGGTACACCGGACTTCCACGACCTCGCCGGTCCGTTCGTCCTTAATGACGCCGACGCACTTGACGATGTACGCATAGCGCAATCGCACCTCGCGGCCGGGGGCCAGACGGAAAAACTGCTTGGGCGGGTCTTCCCGGAAGTCGTCCTGCTCGATGTAGAGTTCGCGCGAGAATGGCACGAGGCGCGAGCCCGCGCCCGGGTCTTCCGGATTATTGATCGCTTCCAGCTCCTCGATGTTCCCATCCGGGTAATTCTCGATCACCAGCTTCAGTGGACGCAGAACGCCCATCACCCTGGCCGCGCGCTTGTTCAAGTCTTCGCGGATGAAATGTTCGAGCAGCGCCATCTCGACCACCGAGTCCCGCTTGGACACGCCGATGTGCTCGCAAAACGCCCGAATGGCCTCCGGGGTGTAGCCGCGGCGGCGGAGTCCTTTGATCGTCGGCAGCCGCGGGTCGTCCCATCCGGTGACATGCCCCTCTTCCACCAGCCGAAGCAATTTCCGCTTGCTCATCACGGTGTGGGTCAGATTAAGCCGGGCGAACTCGATCTGTTGCGGCGTCGAAGGCGCGCGGGATTCCCTCACGACCCAGTCGTACAAGGGGCGATGGTCTTCGAACTCCAGCGTACAGATGGAATGCGTAATCCCTTCGATCGCGTCCGAGAGGGGGTGCGCGAAGTCATACGTGGGATAGATGGGCCATGCGTCACCGGCCCGGTAGTGCGGCACGTGCCGAATCCGGTAGAGGATCGGATCGCGCAAGTTGATGTTGGGCGAGGCCATGTCGATCTTCGCCCGCAACACATGGCTGCCCTCGGCGAACTCTCCTTCCCGCATGCGCCGGAACAGGTCGAGGTTCTCGTCCACCGTTCGGGAACGATACGGGCTGTCCTTGCCGGGCTCCGTCAGCGTGCCCCGATACTCCCGGATCTGATCGGCGTTCAAACTGTCCACATAGGCGCGGCCCGCCCGGATCAGATGAACCGCAAACTGATAGAGTTGTTCAAAATAGTCGGAGGCATAGAGTTCCTTGTCCCACGCGAACCCGAGCCAGCGCACGTCGTCCTTGATTGATTCGACGTACTCCATGCTCTCCGTGGTGGGATTGGTGTCGTCGAACCGCAGATTGCAGGTCCCGGCATGTTCGAGCGCCAGCCCGAAATTCAGGCAGATGGATTTGGCGTGGCCGATATGGAGATAGCCGTTCGGCTCGGGAGGAAAACGGGTGGCCACGCGGCCGCCGTGCTTGCCGGCGGCTCGGTCCAGAGCCACGATCTCCTTGATGAAATTCGAGGCGGCGGGACCGGTCGATTCGCTCATCATGCTGTCGCCAGCGCTCCGTGCGACGTTCATCACTTCAAACACAAAGAGCCGGCTGGCGTGGCCGGCTCCTTTCCTCGTACCCGGGTCAACGAAATGGCTGGGGGACCAGGAATCGAACCTGGGTAGTCAGATCCAAAGTCTGACGTCCTACCGCTAGACGATCCCCCAGCGCGAGCCTCTACTTCGATGCGCGTCCGGAGCGCATGCTGCCCCACCGAGCGGTATCACACGACGCGGAACTGGCCGGTGAAACGGATACAGACAAGGTGGCTGGGGGACTAGGAATCGAACCTAGGTAGTCAGATCCAGAGTCTGACGTCCTACCGCTAGACGATCCCCCAACCAACGTGCGAGACTAATATATCACTGACCGCCAGTCAAGCGCGCTGGGCGCGGGAGACCGCGCGGCGCAACCGTTCAAGCGTCCCGTCCCGCCCGAGCAGATCGATCACCTCGAAGAGTCCAGGGCTGGCCGTCCGTCCCGTCAGCGCCACGCGCACCGGTTGCGCCAGCTCGCCCATTTTGATGCCCGCTTCGGCGATCACGTTCTTGAAGGCTGCCTCCAAGCCCTCCTTGTCGAAATCAGGAACCGCCGCAAAGCGATCCGCCAGCCGCTCCAGCAGGGGGGCGATGGCGGGCGTGAGAAACTTCTTGGCCGCCGCTTCGTCCATCTGGATGTCGGACCGGAGGTAGGGGATCGCGGCCTGAGCCATCTCTTCAAGCGTCTGGGACCGTTCCCTGAAAGCCAGGACCAGTCGCTCCATCCATTCGCCGGACTTGCCCGCGGCTTCGGCTCCAACCCCGGCCCGTTCCAGGAAGGGCTGCAACTGCTCCGCCACCCGCTTGGGTTCGCTCTGCTTGATGTACTGTGCATTGAGCCAGAGCAGTTTTTCAGGATTGAACACGGCCGACGATTTCTGGACATTGTCGAAGGAAAATCTTTCGATCATTTCTTGAAGCGAGAAGACTTCCTGGTCCCCGAACGACCAGCCCAGCCGCACGAGGTAATTCAGCATGGCTTCGGGGAGATACCCCATATCCCGATAGGCCAGGATCGACGTGGCGCCGTGCCGCTTCGACAGCCTGGCCTTGTCGGAACCGAGAATCATGGACAGATGGCCGAATTGGGGCACCTGAAATCCCAGCGCCTGGAAGATCGGGACTTGCCGCGGCGTGTTGGTCAGATGGTCATCTCCGCGCACGACATGCGTGATCCCCATCAGGGCATCATCCACCACGACGGAAAAGTTGTAGGTCGGGTAGCCGTTGGAACGCAAGATGATCAGGTCGTCCAGCACCGCGTTATCGAACACCACGCGGCCCTTGACGAGATCCTCGATGACGGTCTGCCCTTCTTGCGGAGCGCGAAACCGCAAGGCGGCGTCTCCCGTCGGATTCGCGATTCCCCGTTCCCGGCACCGCCCGTCGTATCTCGGCTGCAACCCCTTGGCCAGGGCCTCCTTTCTCCTTTCCTCCAATTCCTCAGCGGTGCAGACGCACCAGTAGGCTTGCCCGGCTTTGAACAGGCGCAGCGCATGCTCGCGGTACAATTCCATCCGGTCGGTCTGCCGGTAGGGTCCTTCGTCCCAATCCAACCCCACCCAGCGCATTCCTTCCAGAATGGCCGTGATCGCTTCCTCCGTCGATCGGCTCTGATCGGTATCCTCGATCCGTAGAATAAAGGCGCCGTGATGGCGCCGCGCATACAGCCAATTGAAGAGCGCGGTTCGGACCCCCCCGATGTGTAAATAGCCCGTTGGACTGGGAGCGAACCGCACACGGACCTGGCTCATCAGGCAATCCTCTTCAACTTCATGCTGCCTTCTATCAACTCTGAAAGGCACGGTGATCTTGCGAGCATGGCTCCTCGGCGCTGCGCACCTCATTAACACGCAGAGGAGAGGTTGTAAAGCTAACGGACCGAGACCGACTCGGAGCAGAAGAGCTTGCCGGACGACGGTTCAACACCACGCCAATACAAGGATCGACGCGGAGGCCGGGGCTCAATGACCTTCTTTCACCAGATTCTTGTTGACGGCAGGGATTTCCACGAGCACATCCTTGGTGCCGTTGGGGACACACTGGCACCCGAGGCGGGAATGCAACGTGATGGCCGGAGCTTCGTCCAATTGGTCGAACTCATCGTCGGTTCCTTCGTTACAGGAGTCCAACCCTTGTTTCACATAGACATGACAGGTTGAGCAGGCGCAGACCCCCCCACAGGCATGCTCCAAATCAATCCCGTTGGCCATGGCGATATCGAGGATGCTGCCGGGCAGACCCGTTTCCCCATAGGGGATCTTGTCGGGCTCCACATGGACGACGACCGTCTCGTTGGTGGCCTGTTTCACGAACGTGATCGTGTAGGTCTTCGTCGGTAACTGGTATTCGGCCTTCTCGATATAGGGATTTGTCCCGCCCATTTTGTTAAAATCCTTTCAATGTCCCTGACTTATATGCTGGGACCGGAAATAGCACCCACCAGCCACCGATTCTCTCTGTCTCATATTCGACTGCTTGCCCTATCGCCCCGCCTTCCGGTTGACATTCGGAAAACCATGATGATACCTTATATACGACTTTTCTGATCGGAGATCAATATGATCTCCGATAAAATGAATCGGATATGCGCTCATGCTGAAGTTTTCCAAAAAGGCTGACTATGGACTGATGGCTCTCCAGTACATGGCTTCCCGCCAAAGCCAGTATGGCGACCTGTCGGCGCCCCGCATGGTCAACACCAAGGAAATCGCGGAAGAGTACAACATTCCGTCCGAGTTGCTGGCCAAGGTCCTGCAGGCGCTCGCGAAGAGCGGCGTGATCGAAAGCCACAATGGCCCGAAGGGCGGGTACCTCCTGGCGCACCAGGCGAAGACCATCACGATCGCGCGGGTCTTGGAGGCGATCGAGGGACCATTGGGCATCACCGACTGTTCACACGACAATCATGACGGAACGCTCTGCTCGCAGCAGGAGCATTGCACCATCCGGACGCCGCTGCTCAAACTTCAGGACAGCATTTACCAGCTTCTGAACAACATGACCCTCCAGGACATGATGGGGGGCACCCCGCTCATTACCGTGCAATCCCTTACGACCGGCCAAGGAGTGACAAGATGAAATTGCCGATTTACCTCGATAACCATGCGACCACCAAGGTCGATCCCCGTGTCGTGGACGCGATGCTGCCGTATTTCACGGAGAAGTACGGGAATGCGGCCAGCCGCAACCATGCCTTCGGATGGGTGGCCGAGGAGGGCGTCGAGCAGGCGCGCCAACAGATCGCCGAAGCGCTCAATGCGGACGCCAAGGAGATCGTGTTCACCAGCGGGGCCACGGAATCGAACAACCTTGCCCTCAAAGGCGTCGTCGAGATGTACCGGGAAAAGGGCGATCACATCATCATCAGCTCGACGGAGCACCGCTCGGTCTTGGACACCGCCAAGACGTTGGAAACCAAACGGGGCGTGAAGGTGACCTACCTGCCGGTGGATAAATACGGCATGGTAAGCCCGGATGATGTGCGGGCCGCCATCACGGATAAGACCGTGCTCATTTCCGTCATGCTGGCCAACAACGAAATCGGCACGATCAACCCGGTGGCGGACATTGGCAAGGCGGCCAAGGAAAAAGGCGTCCTCTTTCACTGCGATGCCACGCAGGGCGTCGGGAAGATCCCGGTGGACGTGCAGGCGATGGGCATTGATCTCCTGTCTTGCACCGCGCATAAGATCTACGGCCCCAAGGGCATCGGCGCCCTGTACGTCCGGAAGAAAGGCCCCCGGGTGCGTTTGGCCCCGATCATTGATGGAGGAGGACACGAGCGCGGCATGCGGTCTGGAACCCTGGCGGTGCCGTTGATCGTCGGGTTCGGAGCCGCCGTGACCCTCTGCCGGCAAGAGATGCCGGTGGAATCGGTTCGTCTGGCCGCGCTGCGGGACCGGCTTCAGACAACCATTACGACGGCTTTGGAGGAGGTCTACCTCAACGGCCATCCGACCCAGCGGCTGCCTCATAACTTGAATCTGTCCTTTGCCTACGTCGAGGGCGAGTCGCTGTTGATGGGCATGAAGGAGATCGCGCTGTCGTCGGGGTCGGCCTGTACCTCGGCTACCTTGGAGCCCTCCTACGTGCTCAAGGCACTCGGCGTAGGAGCGGAGCTGGCCCACTCATCGATTCGGTTCGGCATCGGCCGGTTCAACACGGAGGAGGAGATTGACTACACCGCCAAACGGATGATCGAGACGGTCACAAAATTGCGCGAGATGTCTCCCCTGTACGAAATGGCGAAAGAAGGCATTGATCTGAAATCCGTCCAGTGGGCGGCGCACTGACCACGGCGCATGGATCTCGATGTTATAAGAATAGATAGAGAGAGGAGGATCGGTCATGGCATATAGCGACAAGGTCGTTGATCATTTCAATAACCCCCGCAACATGGGTTCGTTCAAGAAGGACGAGGAAGGCGTCGGGACCGGGATCGTCGGCGCCCCCGAATGCGGCGACGTCATGAAGTTGCAGATCAAAGTGCAGAACGACACCATCGTGGACGCCAAGTTCAAGACGTTCGGCTGCGGGTCGGCCATTGCCAGCTCCAGCCTGGCCACGGAATGGCTCAAGGGGAAAAGCGTCAACGAGGCCGCCCAGATCAAGAACACGGACATCGTGCAGGAGCTGAACCTGCCGCCCGTCAAGATCCACTGCTCCGTGCTGGCGGAAGACGCGATTAAGGCGGCCCTGAACGACTATAAGAAAAAGCAAGGGGCGGCTGCTTCGGACGGCAAGCAAGGATAACCCAGAGAGGGGTGTCGCTATGGAGAGTCAGGCTACCACACCGGTCATCACACTCACCGAGTCCGCAGTCAAGGAAGTCAAGCGCCTGCTCGACCTGCAGGGCATCACCGAAGGCGGGTTGCGTTTGGGCGTGAAAGGCGGGGGCTGCTCGGGATTGAGCTATACCCTCAACTTCGACGAGAAGATCGGTCCGCACGATCAGGTGTATGACATCGAGGGGATCAAGGTGATCGTGGACGCCAAGAGCGCCATCTATCTCCAAGGGACCCAGCTTGATTATTACAAGGATCTCGTGACCGGGTCGTTTCGGTTCATCAATCCGAATGCGTCGAAGACCTGCGGCTGTGGCGAATCCTTCTCTGCCTAGACGGTCCGCACTCGACGTCTATGCGGCAATGACACAGTCTTGAGGACAAGACTTATGGAAGAGACGGTCAAAACGCCTCCTCGACGCAGCGAGCTCCAAATGGCCCGGAGCATGTGCTGGCATTGCCAGTCCGAAGTCACGGGAGAGTATTTCTGCGACCGTTGCGTCAAGGTCCAGCCGCTGTCCAAGGAGAGCGACTACTTTTCCTGCCTGGGCCTCCCGCGCCGTCTGTCGATCGACGCACAGGAACTGGAGCGCCGGTTTTACGACATGAGTCGCGCGTTTCATCCGGATTTCTTTCACAGCAAGACGGACACGGAACGGACGATCAGCCTTGGCAATTCGGCCCTGTTGAACAACGCCTATCGCACGTTGAAAGATCCGATTCAACGGGCTGAATACCTGGTCGGCCTGGAAGCCGGGTCGGTCAAGGACATCCGATCGGCCCCGCCGGCCGACCTGTTCGAAGAAATCCTCTCTTTGCAAGAGGATCTCGAAAGCTACCGGGAAGGCCTGGCGGAGGGGCCGTCTGACAAGCTGGCCGGCTTGCGGGCCAAGCTCGACTCGGACCGCCGAAGCCTGGAGGAACGGCAGCGGGAGTTGGAGTCGAATCTGTTCGCCCTCTTCGGAAAGTGGGATGCGCTCCAGCAACGGGAGGATGGAGGCGCCGCAATGCGCGCTGAAAAGGACGCTGTGCTCAGAGAGATGCGCGAAGTCCTGTCCAATCGCACTTATGTCCGCAACATCGTCACCGACGTGGCCAACACCCTGGAATCCAATTAGGCACCGTCTGTCCAATCTCCACATCCATGCGCTAGGACATCATGGCACCCATCGTCGGCATTGATCTCGGCACCACCAATTCACTCATCGCCTACATGGACGGCGCGACCCCTCGCGTGATCACGGGGCGTCATGGCCGAGCCATGGTGCCGTCGGTCGTCGCGCTCACCGACAACGGGTGGATCGTCGGCGACGCCGCCAGGGAATTTCTTGTCCGAAGCCCGGACCGCACGGTCTATTCGATCAAACGCTTCATGGGCAAGAGCTTGCAGGACGTTTCCGAAGAGCTGGCCTATTTCCCCTACCAGCTTGAGGAAAAGAACGGGGTCATCCGCATTCGCATCGGCGAGAAGGCCTACTCCCCGCCGCAAATCTCCGCCATGATCTTGAAGGAGTTGAAACAGCGGGCGGAGGCGTTCTTCGGGGAGGACGTGAGACAAGCCGTCATCACGGTCCCGGCCTATTTCAACGACAGCCAACGCCAGGCGACCAAGGATGCCGGAACGATTGCGGGCTTGGAGGTCCTGCGGATTATCAACGAGCCGACGGCCGCGTCGCTGGCTTACGGCTTACAGGAGCGGACCCAGGGCACCATCGCGGTCTACGACCTCGGCGGGGGCACGTTCGATCTGTCGATTCTCAAACTGAAAGACGGCATTTTCGAAGTGTTGTCCACCAACGGCGACACGCACCTGGGCGGCGATGATTTCGACCGGCGTTTGGCCGACGTCATGGTGAAGGAGATCCGCGAACAGCAAGGATTGGATCTGAACCGGTTTCCCGATGCGATGCAGACGGTTCGGCTTGAAGCCGAACGGGTGAAGATCCGGCTCTCGGACGACCTCAAGACCACGGCAACGGTGGAGTTGCCGGACTCCAAAGGCCGATACCAACGGGAATTCACCCGCGATCAATTCCACACCCTGACCGCTGATCTCGTCGAGCGCACCCTCAAGCCCTGCCGCCTGGCCCTGAAGGATGCGGGTCTCAAGCCATCCGAGATCGACGAGGTCGTGCTGGTCGGCGGCGCCACCCGCATGCCCGTCGTGCGGCAGCGCGTGCAGGAGCTGTTCGGGAAACGCCCTCATTGCGAATTGAATCCTGACGAGGTCGTGGCGCTGGGCGCCGCGGTCCAGGCTGGCATCCTGAGTGGCGCCACCCAGAATATGCTGCTGCTGGACGTCACACCCCTCTCGTTGGGGATCGAGACCATGGGCGGCGTCATGAGCCCGCTGATCCGCCGGAACACCACCATTCCCACCAGCGCCAAGGAAATGTACACGACCTATGTGGACGGCCAAACCTCGGTCGATCTGCACATCCTGCAGGGGGAGCGCGAGCTTGCCAAAGACAACCGAAGCCTCGGGCGCTTCCAACTCAAGGTGCCGCCGTTGCCGGCCGGCATTCCCCGCATCGAAGTCACGTTCCTCATCGATGCCAACGGCATTTTGAACGTCTCGGCCCGAGATGTGCGGACCGGTGAGACCCAATCGATCCAGGTCAAGCCCTCCTACGGCCTGTCGGACGAAGAGGTCGAGCGGATGATCAACGAATCCTACACGTTTGCGGCGGAAGATCTGAAAGCGCGCCAAGTGATCGAGGCCCGAACGGAAGCCGAGGCCATTCTCACCGCGACCGAGAAGGCGCTCCACATGGGCGGCCATCTCATCGACGCCCCCGAGGCGGAACAGATCCGCCAGGCGCTCGCCACGCTCCGGACCGTCAAGCAGGAAGAGGACCATCGGGCGATCCGGGCCCAGATCAGCGAGGTGGAAAAGGTCACTCACCACTTGGCCGAAGTGTTGATGGACAGCTCGCTCAAGGAAGCGCTGCAAAACAAGAAACTATCCCAAGTCACTTAACCCGCACGATCAGACAGGAGCGCGCCCGGAT
>DATIBM010000334.1:0-3895 GCA_035457545.1 Nitrospiraceae bacterium | reverse complement strand
CTAGTGTTGCGTCCCGGAAATACGTTCGCAAAGTCTGCGGACCTTCGCCAGGATTGAGTCTGCGGTCGCGGTCCACGCAAAGGGCCGCGCGGTCTTATTGTACGTCTGCACAAAGTGATCGATCTTGGCCACCAATTCTTTGACACTCTGGAAGGACCCACGACGGATCGCCTGCTGAGAGATCCGACGGAACCAGAGTTCGACTTGATTGAGCCAGGATGCGTACGTCGGCGTGTAGTGGACATGATAGCGGGGGCGCATCGCGAGCCATGTCCGGACCTTGGGATGTTTGTGGGTGGCATAGTTATCGATGATCAGATGGATATCCAGGTCCTGCGGCACACTCGTATCGACATGGCGCAGAAACGCGAGGAACTCCTGATGGCGATGGCGTCGTCGACATTGACTGATGACGGTCCCGGTCGCCACGTCCAGGGCGGCGAACAACGTGGTGGTGCCGTGGCGCACATAGTCATGCGTGACGCCTTCGACGTAGCCCAGCCCCAGCGGGAGGACTGGTTGCGTGCGATTCAAGGCCTGGACTTGGGTTTTCTCATCCACGCACAACACCAGCGCCTTGTCCGGGGGATTGAGGTACAGACCCACGATGTCCCGGACCTTCTCCACAAAGAAGGGATCGGTGGAGAGCTTGAAGGTGCGCTGCCGATGGGGTTGCAGCCCAAACAGTTGCCACACGCGCTGGACCGTCGATTTGGAGATCCCGGTGGCCGCCTCCATCGTGCGGCAACTCCACTGCGTGCTGGCCTTCGGCTTGGTACGCAAGGTCTTCTGTACGAGTCCGGCGAGTTCCTCGTCCGTCCGCGTGCGGGGCCGCCCCGGGCGCAGTTCATCGTGCAGGCCCGCGAGGCGATCGGTCACGAATCGTCGCCGCCATTTGCCCACGGTCGCATTCGTCACGCCCAGCTTCCGGGCGATCGCCGCGTTGCTCAGGCCGTCGTCGGACAACAGGATCATGCGGGCCCGCGTCGCAAAGCCCTGGGGTATCGAACGGGACGCGACCACACGCTGCAACTGCGCCACCTCGTCAGGTGTCAGCCCCAATGGCGGTTTCGGTCGGCCAGTCTTCATGTGCGCACCTCCCTGTATGAGATGCCCACACAAGACGCAAGACATATGCCACATAGTTATGGGACACTACACTAGTACACTGTTCCACGAAGTGCTGTGGCCAAACTGTGGTGCAACTATCTCGATCCGTTTTTTCGGGCTCACTGCCTTTTTACACGTCGTCTGTAGCGGTTGCGAACACAGGGATTCGGGTACATCACGGTCAATAATCTCTGAGGTCAGAGGAACAAATCGACTTGAGGTGTCGCTCCGGTGGCGGCAGTTACGGTAAAACGCAAAATAGCCACCGGCTCAAGCGAAGCTTGGTGTGGAGGGAGGGACATGAAGCCGCGCTCTGAGAAGCTTCTCGCGCTCCTCCAGAGAAGGCCCGTTCCGGCCGCCTCACCAACTCGGCGGCGTGCGCAAACGTGACGCTCGTTATTGCTCGCGTCGTGCACCCCCTCGTAAATTCCCCATGCGGGGAACACATCCCGCGCAGACCACCTTGTTCAAATCCCTCCCTCTTTACTTGCTTTTCGGTGATGAAATGGCTCCAATGGCGGACCAATCGAATGGAAGAAAGGAATTCCTTGAGGTACTTCTCCGGCCGCGTCAATGAAGAAGGGCTAGGCCGATGAGCGGCCGGTACAGCCGAACTGCTATGAAGAGAGAATCCCCGATGGTGTTTCTCCGCCGGCGACAATGAGAGAGGCTGCGCCTGAAGAGCCGGCGGCTCACACGAAGTACGGTATGGAAGAGGGAAGGATATTAAGGGGGTTTCTCCGCCGGCGCAAGGAAGAGCGGCTACGCCCGGCGAGCGGCCGGCTCAAGCAAGAAATCGGAAGGATGTTATCGGAAGGATGTTAAAGGTATTTCTCCACGGGCGGCAATGAGGAAGGCTACGCCTGAAGAGCCCGCGGTACACGCCAAGCAAGGGATGGCGGAGAGGGAGGGATTTGAACCCTCGGTCCAGTTGCCCAGACACCGGTTTTCGAGACCGGCACGTTCGGCCACTCCGTCACCTCTCCGTTCTGGCCGTACAAACCTGTGAAGATTACCTGGCGCGGCGACAATTTTCAAATGGTCGTGACCGATCGAGGTGAAATTGTGGGCGTCATGACCAAGAGGTCAAAGCAGGTGGTCGCTACGGAAACCGATGTGCCGCTGCCCGATGCCCGCTCAGTGCACCTCTGGACGGCGGATGTCAGGATGTTCCGCCCGGTTCTTCGCCGGTTCACGGCCCTCTTATCGCCGGAGGAACGGAAGCGGGCGGCGCGGCTGGCTGATCCTGAACACCGGATGCATTTCATTCTGACTCATGGATTCTTGCGTCTCGTCCTGAGCCGATACCTCCACAAACAACCCCAGCTTCTCCGATTTCAGCCTCACGCCAACGGAAAGCCCAGGCTGGTGAACAATCACGACTCACCGCGCCTGGAGTTCAACCTGGCCCATTCCGGTCACATGACCATGATTGCTGTGGCGAACGGCCGGCCGGTCGGCGTCGATGTCGAGGCACTGACCCGTCCTGTTCGGGCGCAAGCGATCGTAGAGCGGTATTTTACTCCCGCCGAACGGGCTCATTTCGGTTCATTGCCCCGCTCTCGTTCCAGCAAGGAATTCATCCGGTATTGGACGGCGAAGGAGGCGGTGTTGAAGGCTATCGGGGTGGGGCTTGCAGGCGGACTTTCACGCTGCGAGGTGATTATTCATCCCGGCGGCCGTGCCGCTACTGTGCGGCTTGTAAGGCAGGACAAACCACGCTCCTGGCTGGTTCGGTTCTTTCCGCTCTCGGCAATTTACCTCGGCGCCGTGGCAGCCGAAGGGGCGGGATGGCAGGTGCGGCGCTATCGGCCCAGTCTTCGCCTGCTCCGTCGTTGGTTGGACGAACAGAATCAACCATAAGCCGAAAATAATCGAGGCCCCACAACCCCGTATTTCCCTCGCCCCCATCTGGGGAGAGGGGCACGTCCACGCTGCCCCACCCTCACCTTTCTCCTCTCCCTCCCTTGGAGGGCGAGGAAGCAGGATTGGCGCACGGAGGTCACCTCGTCAGCAGAAATTACTTTCGGATCAGGGCTGAGACTTGCCGGTGGGTGATCAGGAGCCGGGTTCAAGGCTCATCCGCTGCTCGTCCTTTTCGCGCAAGGCTCGAAAGAAGCTCTGGAGCAGTTCTTGGCTTTCTCCTTCGAACACTCCGCTGACGACCTCGACCCGGTGATTCAGCCGCTGGTCCTGCGTGATGTTGAACAGGGAGCCGCAGGAGCCGGCCTTGGGGTCCGGCGCGCCGAACACCAGTCTGGGAATCCGCGCCAGCACGATTGCGCCCGCGCACATCGTACAGGGTTCAAGCGTCACATAGAGCGTCGTGTCGGTCAGTCGCCAGCTCCCGAGCCTTGTGGCTGCCTCACGGATGGCGATCATCTCTGCATGGGCCGTCGGGTCCTGCCAGAGTTCCCTGAAATTGTGGGCCTGAGCGACGATCCGATCGTCCGCGACTAAGAGCGCCGCGATCGGGACTTCTCCACGCGCGGCGGCGAGCCTGGCTTCCTCGAGCGCCAATCGCATGTACTGGAGGTCTTTGTCGAGCAGATTGTTCATCGATGAAGATTCTCCGAACCAAACTCTGACCTTCCCCCCCTCTCCCTTGCCCTCTCCCATGGCCCGCTGCAATGGGAAAGCAACAGGCACCCCGGAGAAGAGGCGGTGAAGGGGCGTACAGCGGCTCGCATCATAACACGGGATTGCAGATAGGCGGAACAAGCGGGGCGGGCCGGGTGTCACCTTTGCCGACGGTCGGTCGCGGGACTGGATTATTTGAAGGATG
>DATIBM010000333.1:0-3169 GCA_035457545.1 Nitrospiraceae bacterium | reverse complement strand
GATCTCTATCAAGCCAATCTCTCCCATCGGTTTACCGTGACCGGGGAGACCTTGGCCGGGCCCGACCGGATGCACATGGACATGCTTGCGTATGACCGGCTGCGCCGCATGAATCCGTCGCCTTTTTCAGGGCTGCTCCGGTTCGGCCAGACCAGCCTGGTCAGTTCGTCGCCGGAACGGCTCGTCCGGCTGGATGGACGTCATGCGGACACCCGCCCGATCGCCGGCACCCGGCCACGGGGCCATAGCGCCGCCGAAGACCGGCGCTTATCCGACGAGCTACGGGCCAATGAAAAAGAACGGGCCGAGCATGTGATGCTGGTCGATCTCGAGCGGAATGACCTGGGCAGAGTTTGTGATTTCGGCACCGTCCGCGTCGAGGAATTCATGGCACTGGAGCAGTACTCACATGTGAGCCATCTCGTCTCCAACGTCAGCGGAAGGCTCTCCGAGGCGTCAACCGGCTTTGATCTGCTGCGAGCCGTGTTTCCCGGCGGCACCATCACAGGAGTACCGAAGATTCGCTGCATGGAAGTGATCGAGGAATTGGAGCCCGTGCGTCGAGGGGCCTACACCGGCTCGATGGGGTACCTGAGCTGGAGCGGCGATCTCGATTTCAACATTCTTATCCGCACACTGGTCGTCAGGAATGGCCGCGGCTATCTCCAGGTCGGCGCCGGCATCGTGGCAGACTCGGATCCGGCACGCGAGTATGATGAAACCCTCTACAAGGCCCAGGCCTTCTTGAGCGCCCTGTCATAAGGACGGCATCGATGTGGATCTATCTCAATGACCGATTCGTGAGCGACGCCGAGGCGGTGGTCTCCGTGTTCGATCATGGCTTTCTCTATGGAGACGGAGTCTACGAGACCATTCGGTCCTATGGAGACAAGATTTTTATGCGCGATCAGCATCTCGCGCGCTTGCACCGCTCCGCCGAAGCGATTGGACTGGCCATTCCCATTCCATCCAAGAGTTGGCCCGATTTGCTGCACGATGCCATGATTCGCAACGAGGTCGGTAATTCGCAACGGGACGCGTATCTCAGGATCACTATTTCGCGGGGCGTCGGAGACATCGGTCTGGACCCTGCGCTCTGCCCGGTTCCCACCGTGGTGATCATGACCAAACCCCTCGTGCCGTCTCCGCCGGCTCTTTATGAGACGGGCGTCACCCTGGTCGTCGCGAAAACAAAACGCAATCTTTCGAGCGCGCTCTCGCCGCATATTAAATCGACCAACTTTCTGAACAACATTCTGGCCAAGCGCGAGGCCATTGCCGCCGGCGCGTTCGACAGCGTTCTGCTGAACTGGGAGAACCATCTGGCGGAATGCACCGTCAGCAATCTGTTTTTCGTCGCAGGCGGGCGCCTGTGCACACCCTCTGTGGATTGCGGCATTCTGGACGGCATTACCCGCGATATTGTGATTCAATTGGCACGAGAAGCGAACATTGCGGTCGAAGAGGGACGGTTTTCGGCAGACCGGCTATTTCAAGCCGAGGAATGTTTTCTGACCAATACCAGCATGGAAATCATGCCCGTATCCGCCGTGGATCGCCGGCCGATCGGCTCCGGCCAACCAGGCCCGATCACGCGGCAGCTTCAGTCAATATTCAGCACCCGACGAAGCCGTTTTTTGGAATAACCGGCACACAATTGATCGGTGGATGGTCTGCCTTCGTTCCCCGCTCAACGGAATACGGAGGCATAAGATCTGCATTTCCTCGAGATCGGCATTTTATTGACAGCCAATTGCAGACTGCTATGGTTTCAACCATGCAACCGCCACTGACACGACCCATGACCCTCAGATCAACCTTCTTCGCCACCCTCCTGGTGTTCGGCGGCGGACTCGGAGTCGTCCCCGCTTCCCAGGCGGCTGTTTACCAATACATCGATGCGAATGGGACCATCTCGCTGACCAACGTGCCATCCGACGCCCGGTATCGTCGGATCGATCTTCAGTCCAACCGGCTGCACCCCATGATGTCGGAACGTGAACTGGAACCGATGATCAGCCGTTATTCGCGCCAGCACCGCTTGCACCCGGCCCTCATTCGCGCCGTCATTAAAGCCGAGTCTGATTTCGACCCCCTGGCGGTATCGCGCGCCGGTGCGGTCGGCTTGATGCAATTGATGCCGCAGACCGCCGCGCGGATGGAGGTACGGGATTCCTACGATCCCGAAGACAATATCGGTGGGGGAACAAAATATTTGCGCCAGCTGTTAGATCGCTTCCGCGGCAATCTGCCCCTGGCGCTGGCCGCCTATAACGCAGGCGAGCACGTCGTCGATCGCTATCGGGCCCTCCCGCCGATCCATGAGACCCGCCAATATGTCAGCAAGGTCCTCCGGTACTACCGCACCTTCCTCATCCGTGACTCCCACTCAAGCGGCAAAGTCATCAGGCCTTCCGAGACCGCATGGCAATCACCAGCCCCTGCTTTCCCCGCGCCGCCCGTCCGGTAGGTTGATCCAGCAGAATCTGGCTGTGCTGTCTCCAGCCGGCGGTTTTGGCCTGAGGAAAATCAGAACGAAAGTGCGCCCCCACACTGTTCTCTCGCCACAAGGCCGCTTCCGCCACGCAATGCGCGACCTGAATCATATTCTTGGCCTCGAGATCAGCTCTGGCCGCGAAGGGCTTCGACACCATGTGCGACCAGCGAGAGAGCTGGGCCGTCGCCCGGATGAGCGAGTCCCGAGAACGGATGACGCCGACCTGTCCCCACATCGTCCGTCGAAGAGAGCTTCGGAGCTTTTCCACGTCTTCCAACTCGCCGAACCGGCAGCGCCGTAGCGCTTCGGATTGTGAGGTGAGATCCGGCGCCGGATGGCTCGATGCCCACCAAATAGCCGAGAGACCGGCGCGCATTCCGAAGACCAATCCTTCCAACAGCGAGTTGCTCGCGAGCCGGTTGGCTCCGTGGACGCCGCTGCAGGCAACTTCGCCGGCGGCGAACAGTCCCGGCAATGTGGTGGCGCCGTTGATATCGGTCCAGACGCCTCCCATCATGTAGTGGGCGCTCGGGGACACGGGGATCCACTCTTCCGTGATATCGATGTCGTACCGCAGGCAGGTCGCATAAATCGTGGGGAATCGCCGCTTGACGAAATCCGCGCCGAGGTGCGTCACATCGAGGTACACATGGCGAGCCCGCGTCGCCGCCA
>DATIBM010000332.1:0-22354 GCA_035457545.1 Nitrospiraceae bacterium | reverse complement strand
CCGCGCGTACTTTGACGACGGGACGCCGCTCGGCTCCGCCGCAGACCAGGAGTGCCGCATCGATTCCGTTGCGCAGTCCTGGGGGGTGATCAGCGGCGCCGCGGACCCGGGCCGCGGCGCGCGCGCCATGGCGGCGGTGGACCAGCATCTGGTGAACCGGCGGGACGGGCTGATTCTCCTTCTGACGCCGCCGTTCGACCGAATGCCGCGGGATCCCGGCTATATCAAAGGCTACGTCCCGGGCATTCGTGAAAACGGCGGCCAATACACCCATGCGGCCGTCTGGACGGTGCTGGCGTTCGCGGCATTGGGTGACGGGGACAGGGCCGGCGAGTTGTTCCGCATGTTGAATCCTGTTCATCGCATCTCCACGCGGGCGAACGTCCAGCGCTACAAAGTGGAGCCGTACGTCGTCGCGGGCGACGTCTATGCCGAACCTCCGCATGTCGGGTGCGGGGGGTGGACCTGGTACAGCGGTTCGGCGGGCTGGCTTTATCGGGCCGGCATGGAATGGATCCTCGGCTTCCGCCTGCGCGGGGCCACGCTTAGCATCGATCCTTGTATTCCACGCCACTGGCCGGGGTACTCCATTCGTTTCCGGTATCATTCGGCTCTTTATGACATTGCAGTGGAAAATCCGCGCCAGGTGAGCCGCGGCGTGACGCTGACCGAACTGGACGGCAAGCCGTTAGACCGCGCCACTATTCCCCTCGTCAACGACGGCGAGCACCACATTCGCATCGTGTTGGGGTAAGGGCGGAGAATCCAGCGCGGGCCTGCTCTCGCCGTCCCTGTCGAAATGGGTGCTGTTTCCTGAAAGGTCACTATGGAGACGAACCACCAGGGCGGGCTCTTCCGGAAGCGGGCCGATGTTTCGAACGGTTGTGCGCCGGCCCAGGGGAGGCGTTCGTCTCGACACCCATCGCGACCGGTTCCCCATCACAATTGCGCATTACGGTGTGCGCTCCTGTGTCTGGCGGCGAGTACGGTCTTTCCGTCACACATCTTGGCAGGGGTATTGGACCAACTCCCTGATTTGACGGACAAAGCCGCCCGGGCCGTGGTCACGCTCAAGGGTCGCGACAACTTCAACAGCGAGTACCTGTACGATGTGAGCGTGAAGAACCTGTCGTCCGATCCATTGGTTGGAGAATCGCTCGTCATCGTGCTTGACACGATCACCAATATCGGCGGCGACAACCGGACGTCGGGCACTCGCGAATCGATCCTGAGTCGCATGGAGATCCTGGGGCAAGACGGCGAAACAGACGAGGGCAAACCCTACTTTCGCATTCCCCGCGGGTCCGGGCCGGATCTGCCCCCCTACTCCGAGAGCAGTCCCGCCAGCGTGCGGATTCGCAACAAGGACTATCTCATCGTGTTCACACCGGTTTTCAAGGTCTATGGGCTGAAACGGACGCCCGCCCCACCGAAACCGAAGGAACCTGTGTCGCCGGGGCCTCCGGCCCAGACCCAGGCCGACAAGCTGATTCAGCTGCTCATTCAGAAAGGCGTGCTCTCTGAAGAAGAAGGGCGCGCGCTCCATCAACCATGATCCCCCCGCCTGCACTCTCTGCCAACCCGTGAACGGAAACACCTGAGTGGCCCTGGTCAATCTTCTGAAGTGAGCAATTGTGACCAGTTCGCGAATCCTGTTCGGAGCAGTATAGATCCAGCCCTCATGCGGATGTCCTTTGGTTCCAGGAGTCAGGCGCTCCGCGGACGACGCCGATCTCTTCGGCTCTCCCCATCGTGGGCGCGGACGGCAGAGCCTGAGAGCTGCAGAAGCGCGGACACACACCGCCGTGAAGAAGGAGAGTACGATGCGCGCCATTGTTGCGAACAACCGTCACGCGGTCCTTGCTGGCTCGGGCCTGTCTCGTCGCTATCACGATCAATGTTCGCTAAGAGAATGCGGTCGATCATGGAGGATCGTATGCAGTTGACGCTGGCACCACAGGAGCAGGAGGTGTTGTCGTGGTCGATCGAGAACGCCATCTCGGACCTCGGTACTGAGATTGGTCACACCGACAACCGGGCGATGCGGCAAGACCTGCAGGAACGAAAGGAAGTTCTCAAAGCGATTCTTGATCGGCTCAGAGTCGGCGCCTGACACGGTCTCATTTGAACACGCGAGCGCAGTAGCCTTCAGGGTGATGAGTTGGCTTCAGGAATGAGGGCGATCCCGAAGGGAAGCAAAAGTGTGGCTCCATCCACAACGTCGTGGACCAAAGCGAGTGACTCCGGCTGAGCGACGGCCGGGAGCCTCTGGCTGGGTGACAGGGATGTCTATTCGCATGCTCATCGGATCGATGTTGCTTGCAGGCTCCGGCGTGCTGCTTCTCTCCGTTCACGCGAGGGCCGACTCGATTACCATAGCCGGCAATGGGCCCGAACTCCGGGCGATGGAACAGTTGGCCCGGGCCTTTGAGCAACAATACCTGGGGCATTATGTGCAGATCAGTTGGGACCTGTCCTCCCAGCCGCTTGAACTGGTCAAATCGGGCGAGGCGGATGTCGCCGTGACAGGGCACAGTGATCCGGATCTGGCGGAGATCCCGATTGCCTGGGACGGAATTGCGGTTGTGGTGGATTTCACGAATCCGATCAAGGGGGTGACTACACGGGACGTGGCGGCCATCTTCACGGGCACCGTGACCCGGTGGTCACAGCTCGGCGGGCCTGATATCGAGATCCATCCGATCGATCGTCCGCCAAATCAGCACATCCGGCAGACCTTTGAAGAGGCGCTGGGGATTGTCGGTCGCGCGTCGAAGTCGGTGCGGGTGATCCAGTCTGATCAGCGGGCGATCAGCACCGTCGCAGGCAATGTAGCGGCGATCAGCTATGCCTCCCTCGCCGTGGCTCTGGATGCGGTCACATATGGAGTCGGCGTCAATCTGTTGATGATTGACCAGGTTGATCCTGGCGAGGAGACGGTGAGGGATGGGCGCTACCCGCTGCGGCGTCCGGTGCTGTTGCTCCAGAAGAAAACGGCCCATCCGGCGGCCGAAGCATTTGCTCAATTTGTGCTGTCAAAAGAAGGCCAGGCGATTGTCGATGAGATGTTCGTGCCCTATCGTCTTCCGGCTCATTAAGGTCGGGCGGGCGAAGGCAACGATGAGGGCAGACATGTTGAGACAGGATGCTGCATGAAGGTGGATGCCCAATCACATGGCGGGACGACTGTGATGATCGTGTCGTTCATCGCGGCCGTCTTTGTTCTCGACCTGTTGACGCCGCTGGGGATACCCTATTGGCTTCTGTATGGCATCCCGTTCTTCTTCATCCGCTACAACACGCCGCGGAATTTTGCGTTCATTTTGGCAGGCACGTGCACCGTTCTCATTTTTGTCGGCTACCTCCTCTCTCCCGGGGAGAGGGCGGAACCCCTGACCCATCGCGCCTCGGCGGCGCTGATCCTCTGGAGCGTGGCGATCATCTTAGCTCGGCAAAGGCTGTGAATCCGGCAGCGGTATGCCGCTTGTCATCTCCGTGTCGGCAGGGAGTGGGCCAAGGTTCTCAATGATGAACGACGCACGTGCTTCAGCCACGCGAGGCTTCATGTTCTCGCTGAATCGCTCCAGGGCCGCGATGTATCAGCCCGGCTCTCTTTAGAACCGAGCGACCTCAGCATCGATCTCTTCCCGTTCTTTCAAGGAGGTAAAACACATGATGAGGTACTTGCTGGTACTCTTCATCGTCATTGGACTGCCCCTGTCAGGCGCCGCTCAGTTTGTGAACAAAGACGGCTACGTGGAGGTGAAAAAAGGGACCCTGTTGTGCTCGAATGTCACCATGGAACAGGCCAAGGGGGCGCTCGATCCGGGGCGTGTGTTCTGGAGAGTGACCAGCCCTATGCGGGCCAATCGCACACAGACCGTCGCCGCCATGTTCCGTGAAACCGTCTATGACCGTCGGAGCGGTGACACGAGGGTCGAGGAGCGACGATATGACGAGGAATATGCCACGTTGTTCAAGCGAGATCCGGAGCACGAAGGGATGCTCCTGATGATCAGTCCGCAAGACGGCCAAGTGGAAGCGACGGTGGAGCAGTGCTCGAAGAGAAAATAGCGCATCAATTATGCCTCTCTGCCGCTTGGAACCTCTTGGATAAAGATTACGCGGCCGGTTGGAACAGCCTTAGATGACCGGGACGACAATGATCCATGAATGTATGGGAGGTGCATAACATCATGCAGTATTGAAAGATTGTACCGGAGGTGACACATGGAACTCGTGATGTGGATTCTTGTGGGGATGCTGGCGAGCGCAGGATTTATCGTCTTAGTGCCCGTACTGGTGCTCGGGACCTGGTTTGTTGTCATGACCGCGATCCTGGGCCTGGCTGACGGGGCCATCTGGCTGCTGGATCAAGGCTGGAAGAAAAATGCGAGGCGGCCCCTGCTTCTCGCGGGTGTTCCTCGGGGAGATGGTGATGGGGAGATTGATGGACAGAGTGACGCGGTTGGTCTTCACACGACTGCGCAGAGGGCAGCGTAATCTTCGATCGAAGAAAGTGGAAGAGTCGCACCGTGAGAACCCATCTGATGATCAAGTGCACCGTCCTCGCCGCCTCATTCACGCTGATCCAGTGGATCCCATTCCAGGCCGTGCCGGGGGGACAGCCTGCGGGCACCACTGAGATCATGGAGGGGCAGCCCTCGATTCACGAGGCGGCGGTAAGTCTGTTCCTGCACCGCGGCTAGTGGACATGGGTATCTGTTGTTCTGTTCACGCGACAGGAAATACTCGACAGCGCGCAGGGTTGAGCTTTCCCGGCCTCCAGGAATACCGCTTGACCCGGCTCGGCATCACGCCTAGCATGACTATGACGGACTGAGCATGCTGTGACTGTCCTATCCCTGGCGCCGCCTGTTTCTTCCCTGCGCGCCTGATTCCCCGGTCTCCGCCGCTTTGACGTCAGAGGGTTTCTGAAACGCTGCGCTCTCTGATTGTGTGCCGCCGGAACTGAAGCCGTTCAACTGCCTGAGGTTAAGGCTGGTCTTTGGAGATCAGAGGACGGCTCGACGAACCTCCCTAACCTACTACAGGAGTGACTCGATGACACCTGAAGAACACATCATCAACATGACGAAAGCCATCACTCAAGCCATCAAGGTGATGGGGGACCGGTTCGGATCGACGGAGGAGGACGTGGCAAGGGCCATTCAGGACCTCAAAGCGTCGATGCCGACCGCGGTCCCACGCTCTGGCGGCCAGTCGCCACCGAGCAAGAAAGCAACGACCGTCGGGGCGTAACGGCGCCACCGACTACGAGGAGGAGCCCGGATGCACGCACAACCCACAGTTCACACTCACATCGACATCACGGAGACGTTGGTCAGGCTCTACGTCTTTCTTGCGCAAAGCATGGATCGATGTCTGAGCGAGGCGGCCCGCATCAGCTATCCCGAGCACGAGTTGCAATCGCACCTCGCGTCAACCAGAGCCGCCGCGCTGGACATGTTGTCGGCCAACCAGGTGGTCAAAGGCAAGGTTGAGCAGGAATATCGTCGGGTGTTCGCGCTGGTTGCCGCCTGTCTCACGAGCGGACTCGGAAACACGGCTGCTCTGGATGACCTGAAAGCCGAGCGGGCTGTCGTGAAAAACAAAATCGCGGCATTGAGCGATGTGCTCGCCGTCTTTCGATCCGTTTGACGGAGGCTGCGACGCGCGCCCGGTCGCGCACCGCAGCAAGGTTCACACCGCGGGCCGATCCCGCGACGGAGGAGGCATGAAGAACGCGCAACAAGTCTACGTGCTCACGCTGCATGCATCGTCGCAACCCAAGATTCGCCTATGGAGCGGAACGAGCCTCCATGCTCTGCGGCACTGTTCCCTGAGTCAGCTCGGCCATGCGTTGATGGACATGCAGCGGCAACTGGAAACGCTGCAACGTGCCGTCGCAACGCCGGCGACCGGCGGGTCGTATTCGCTGAACCGTTCTCGATAGTGACAAGACCGGCGGCGTCGCACCCGGCAGGGCAGCGGACCGTGAGCAGGGATGGAGATCAATGCAGGACCCAGCCAAACGACAGAAGACCGAGATCGCTGGAAAATCGGCTGAGGCGCCGCAGAAACGACGTGTCGATGATCTCACGTGCAGCGAATCCGAAATGGAAGACGTGTTTTCAGAAGGCGAGTCCGTCGCGGTGATCGGCAAGGGCCGCAACCGGAAGCGCCGACCGAAGACACAGGCATAACACATACAGCAGGAGGGAAGTCCCGATGGCTCCGGGTTGGGCCATCATCTGTGCTCGCCTGGCTGCTCGGTGGGCGCTTCCACGCGACGACGACTGGTCCACTCCCTTTGCCGAAGCGTTGCTGGACCCGTCGGATCTGGTCCCAGGCGCCACGATCCTGACTGCGGGAGAAGTATCTGGCGACCGGGGTCGTCAGTGAAGCGGACCTCGATCGGTACTGCCGCTTTGCGGATGATCCAGAAACCTGGGCGATCTACTACGCCGCGGTTGCGGTCAGCGGGCAGCAAGCGAGGGGATGACGGCACAGGATGGGACTCGCCCTCTCGGCGCTTCATCGCGAAATGGAGAACGATATGACGACCACGGCGATGCCGACGACCGCAACCCTTCCGGGAGTGACGCCGGCCATGATCCGGCGGCTCGTGCCGCGGCTGGCCGCAAAGTCTCGGCAGATCAAGGAGGGCGGCGTCATCGTGCTTTCCGGTTCCACCAAGCTGCAACGCCGTAAGGCCGTCGATCTGCTGTCGGCCGAACTGGACCAGCAGGTCTTGCGCGTCGATCTCTCTCACATTGAGAGCCGGTACATCGGCGAGACGGAGAAAAATCTGGCCCGTCTGCTGGATCAGGCGGCTCGCACGGGCGCGATCCTGTTCTTTGACGAAGCAGACGCCCTGTTCGGGCAGAGGAATGCCGTCACAGATGCGCAGGATCGGTATGCCGACCCAAAGGTGAACGATCTGCTGGAACAGCTCGCCCGTCTTCCGGGGCCGGTCGTGGTCACGGTGAGCCGCATCTCTCGACTCTCCCACCTGCCTCCCGCGTTGCGCTGTAAAGTGCGGGCTGTCATCATCAAGAAACCGACTCGCCAACGCGCCGCAAATAAATCCTGATCTCTGCCGAGCAGCCCCGTGGTCGGAAGGTAAAACGGACGTGCCCGACTTGGCAGCCGGTTCGCCTGCATGGCACAATCACCACCCATCGCCCGCTTGAGTCGAGGCGTCGGCTGTGTCGCAAAGGGACGTGCCGGCAAACCTTTTGGGACGTCGAGTGTCTGAGCGCGGCGATCATTCGCCGGGCTGGTACCAGGCTGGCGGACGGTTTCAATGCTCTGCCAGCGATCGTCACGAAAGGAACGAACATGGCTGAGAAGAAAATCATTGCGGTCGTCGGGGCGACCGGGGCTCAGGGCGGCGGGTTGGTCCGCGCGATCATGAGCGAGCCGAACAGCGGCTTCACGGCTCGCGCCCTCACGCGCGACGTGAACGGAGAGAAGGCCAAGGAGTTGGCTCGCATGGGCGCCGAGGTCGTCCAGGCCGACGTCCATGATCCGGACAGCATCCAACGGGCCTTCGCCGGAGCCTACGGGGCCTTTTGCGTCACCTTCTACTGGGCCCACATGTCACCGGAGAAGGAATATGCCGAGGCGGCCGGCATGGCGAAGGCGGCGAAACAGGCGGGCCTCCAACACGTCATCTGGTCCACCTTGGAGGACACGCGCCGGTGGGTGCCGTTGAGCGACAACCGGATGCCGACGCTGATGGGGAAGTACAAGGTGCCGCACTTCGACGCCAAGGGCGAGGCCGATGCGGAATTCACCCAACTCGGAGTGCCGACCACCTTCTTGCTGACCTCGTTCTATTGGGACAACCTGATTTATTTCGGGATGGGACCGAAGAAAGGACCGGACGGCAAGTTGGTGTTCACGCTGCCGATGGGAGACAAGAAGTTGCCCGGCATCGCGGCCGAGGATATCGGCAAATGCGCCTTGGGTCTGTTTCGGAAAGGCCGGGAGTATATCGGCAAGACCGTCGGCATTGCCGGAGAGCATCTGACCGGCGTCCAGATGGCCGCCTCACTGAGCCGAGCCTTGGGACAGGAGGTGACACATCAGTCGGTGCCCTTTGACGTCTACCGGTCTTTCGGGTTCCCCGCCGCCGACGATATCGGCAACATGTTCCAGTTCAAGCACGATTTCAACGACGTGTTTTGCGGCGCCCGCAGCCTGGAGTTCTCGCGATCTTTGAATCCGTCGCTGCTGACGTTTGACCGGTGGCTGGCGCAGAACAAATCCCGCATCCCGGTTGCCTGACGGTAGTTCGCAGGGCATCCCGGCTCCCTTAACCTCTCCGGGGGGAGAGGAGACCGTGAGGGGCGCTGACTCCATGCTCCTTGCTCTAGGACGCACCGCCACCCTCTCTGCCTGGGCCTTGGCTATGCTGTTCTCGGGCGCGCCTTCTGCGGCGGTCGTTGAAGGTCCGACGGAGGCCGACCTCGAGGCGGAGTTCAGCCGAGCCCGCGACCTGCTTCGTGCCTCCCCTGCCTTCAGCGGGACCGACGCGCAGACTCGGTATCGACTGGCCGAAGAATTGGCGCGCCGCGGCGACATGAACGGGGCGAAGGAGGAATATCGCGCCGTGATCGGCCTCGATCCGGAATTTGGCGAGGCTTATCGCGGGCTCGGGCAGGTGCTCCTGGACTACCACGACTATGCCGGAGCGGCAGAGGCGTTGGAATCGGCGGTCCGTCTCCATCGGGATGACGGTGAGGCCCACTACTGGCTGGGACGGGCGCTGATGGGGGTCGGCCGCTGGCCTGAGGCCGCACAGGCCATGGAGGCGGCCGCGCGTATCAAACCGGAGGATGCGGAGGCCTTTGTCGATCTCGGGTTGCTGCACATGGTGCAAGGCCATGGCGTTGAGGCCCAGGCCGCGCTCGACCGGGCGATCCGGTTGAAGCCGGATGATGCCGAAGCCCACCGGCTGCGCGAACTGTTGCTGCGGCATCAGGAGGATCGAGAACAACTCGTATCGGCGGCGCGGAAAGTGCTCAAGGATCTCTTCGAACGGCAATGACGCCAGCGGACTGTTTGATCCCCTGCTACGGCGACCACTCCGGCGGCCCCGCTCGGCTCGACAACACCATCGCATGGAGGCGGAGTGTGTGCCCATAGGGCACCTCTTTGGTCCGGATGAAGATCATCTGAAGATCCCGGACTTCGATCGGTCCGAACGACACCCATCCGGGCTTGGCCGGCAGTTCTCCGATCACGCAGGTCCTCCCACAGATGTGGAGCCAGGGGTGGCCGGGATCGCCGGACCCGAATATCCAGAGGTGATAGGAACCGCCGGAAATCGCCACTCTGGCCCGGAGGGGCGCCACGCCCGGGAGGGGCTGGCGCACCAGGACGACTTGTTCGGCCTGTTCGCGCGGGACGCCGCAGGTGGCGGCGGTGGCATAGACCCAGAGGGTGTATTCCCCCGAGTTGGCCGCGCAGCCTTCCAACCCCACATCCGACGCCCCTTTGAGGTCGCGCGCGTGGAAGATCTGCTCGGCGCCGTCTGGTTCTTCCGGAGCCCGTAGGTCTTGTTCACCGCCCGCCGGGCTGTGGCCTGCCATAGCCGGTCCGGCGAGGACCGACAGCGACAAGATGACCATCGCCCATGGAGCCGCGTTGTGGGACTTGTGGGCGGCGAGCGGCATTATCGGTGACCCGGGCCCGTCATGCCCGCGGCAGGACGGTGAAAAAGTCCGCCAGCTTTGTTCTCGCATCGCTCAAAGGTTCGACGTACCGGAGAAGAGTACGCCTCATCTTTTCGCTTGCTGCGGCCTCGCTGGACGACCTTTTTGACCATCCTGCGAGGCAATTCTGGCTGCGGGCGCCGCCGGGATGAAGCGCGACCTATTCGATCGCCTTGAGGAATGAAAAGATGACAATGGCGCACACCAACAGGGTGCCGCCCATGAATGCATACGCGAACAATTCAAGCATAACGTTGCACGTCCTCTCTGGTGGAATTTCCCGCTCCGCCTCCCGTCGATCGTCCCTATGGCGCGATCGACAGGAAGATGGTGGCGTTCCCTCGATTGAGCAAGAGCAGCACCGGCGTCTTGGCGCTGAGCTGGCCGGTGAGTTTATCAAAATCCGCGACGGATCGTACCGTCTTTCTGTTGATCTCCAGGATCACGTCGCCCGGCCGGACCCCGGCCCGTTCGGCGGCGCTGTCCGGCTCCACGTCCGTGACCACGACGCCGCCGCGATGGCGGCTCTTGCCCGACCGGTCCTTATTCTCCTCCACCGTGATCCCCGCCAGCGCATGTTCGCCCTTGGAGCTTTCCGGCCCATCTTTGGAGGCCTTGGCCAGGTCCTTGGGCAACTCCGTGATGGTCACCTTGAAGTCCTTCTTGTCCTTGTCGCGCAGGACCGTGACCGTGCTGGTCGTGTCCGGCGCGGTTTCCGCCACCATGCTGCGCAGGTGCGACGGGTCCTTCACCGGCACCCCGTTGAAGGCGATGATGACATCCCCGCGCTGCAACTTGGCCTTGGCGGCGGGACTATCGTCCAGCACGTCGGCGACCAGGGCCCCCTGTGCTTCGGCAACGCCGAACTCCTTGGCCAGATCCGGCGTCAGCTCCTGGATGGACACGCCGAGCCAGCCGCGCACGACCTTCCCATGTTTGACGAGGCTGTTCATCACGTTCCGGACCATGTTGCTGGGGATAGCGAAGCCGATCCCCATGTAGCCGCCGCTCCGCGAGAAGATCGCCGTGTTGATGCCGATCAATTCGCCCTTGAGGTTCACCAACGCGCCGCCCGAATTGCCGGGATTGATCGCGGCGTCGGTCTGGATGAAGTCTTCGTAGTCGACGATGCCCATGTTGGCCCGGCCGACCGCGCTGATGATGCCCATGGTCACGGTTTGATTGAGTCCGAACGGATTGCCGACCGCCAGGACCAATTCCCCGACCTGCAATTGGCCCGAATCGGCCCACTTCAACGTCGGCAGGTCGGTCGCGTCGATTTTGATCACCGCCAGATCGGTCTTGGGGTCGGTGCCGATGACCTTGCCCTTGAAGCTGCGCTTGTCGCCCAGCAACACCTTGATCTCCTCGGCCTGTTCGACGACATGGTTGTTCGTGACGATGTAGCCGTCCGTGCTGACGATCACGCCGGACCCGAGCCCCTGCTCCTGGCGCTCCCGTTCCCTTGGGGCCTTGAAGCGTCTTTCGAACTCGTCCCCGAAGAACCGGCGGAAGAACGGATCGTCGAACGGGCTGCCGAACGGCTGTCCCTCCTGCTTGACCTTGCGGGAGGACGAAATATTCACGACGGAGGCGCGGGCCGCTTTGGCGATGTTGATAAAGGTTTCGTTGGCCGGCAAGGTCCCGGCCCCGGTGGTCGCCACCGACACCGGAATCGGCCCGGCCTGTGCGGCCTGGGTCGAAACCGTCTCCGCTTGAGGGGTGGCGTTGGAGGGGGGCGGGGATTCAGTACAGCCAGCGCCGATGAGGGCGCCAATCGCCAGCAAGCCGGCGGCTCGAAGGATCATGGAAGTCATCGGGTGTGCCAATTCTGCTCACCTTGATCAGGGGATCCCTGCCTTTCATTAAAAGGACGCACAATAAAGGGATGCACAATTCATTGGGGGTCTGGTCCGCCCATTGGTATGGTGAGAGTAATGTAAAACACTCTTCGGGACTGTCAAGGGGAACGTGATGATGACAGACGGTCTGGCCGCGGAGCCGCGCGCTCTTTTTTCCGCCCCGTCGTTCCCGTATTCTGACAGGCTGACCGTCGTGTGTTGTATCCGATGCCCCGACTCGCACGCTGGGTGACCAGCAGCCTCAAGGCCGGTTTCTATGGGATCGCGCTCGTGACTGGGATGCTTGTCCTGTCCGGCGCCTATCTCGCCACGACCTTGACCTTACCAAAGGGGGAAGAACGCCCGCCACTGTTGATTTACGGGGCGGCCTTTCCCCTGCGGGTGGACCGGGATCTTCGGGAAGGCCGCGTGATCGAGCGGCTTGGGCGCCTCGGGTACCATGTGGTCGCGCACGAGCCACGCCAGCCCGGCGAGTTTCGCCTGACTCCCGACATGCTGGATGTGTTTCTGCGCGAGCAACCGGATCTGCACGTCAGCCCGACCTTGGTTCGTCTGGTGCTCGATCAGACCCGCATCCGGGACATCAGGCTCATGCCCCAGGACGTGCCCTCCTTCCCCGTGGCGCTTGAGCCGCAGTTGATCAGCGGCCTGCGCGGCGAATCCCGGCAGGTGCGTTCGTGGGTTCCGATCCGGGACATGCCGCCGCGTTTGATCGAGACGGTCCTCGCGGTGGAGGACCATCGCTTCTACTGGCATCCGGGGATCGATCCCATCGCGGTGGGGCGCGCGCTGTGGCGCAACCTGCTCAAGGGGGGTGTCGTCCAGGGCGGCAGCACGATCACCCAACAGTTGGCCAAGAACCTCTTCTACAGCCCGAAGCGCACGTTTGGCCGCAAGGTTCAGGAGGCGATGGCCGCGCTGGTCTTGGAGGCGAAATATCGCAAGGACGAGATTCTGGAGAGCTACTTGAACGAAATCTATCTGGGGCAGGCCGGATCGGTCGGCATCTACGGCGTGGAGGCAGCCGCGAACAGCTACTTCAGCAAGACCCTGCACGACCTGACGATCGACGAGATGGCCCTGATCGCCGGCCTGATCAAGGGCCCCAACACCTACTCGCCGCTACGGGACCGGGACCTGGCTCGGCAACGGCGGGATATCGTGCTCCGCCGGTTGCGCGAGGAAGGAAAACTCTCCGAAGAAGAATGGACGCAGGCCGTGAACCGCCCTCTGTCGGTCCATCCGCCGCAGGACATGGTCGCCGACGCGCCCTATTTCGTGGACTACATCATGGGGCGGATCGAAGAATTGAGCGGCCAGCCCTTGCCGCCGGGGGCCAGGGTCTATACGACGCTCGACCCGATCTTACAGCGGACGGCGGCCGAGGTCCTTGCGCGCGGGCTTGGGCGACTGGAACAGACCCATGCCCATTTGAGCAAGAACGGCGAACCCTTGCAGGGCGCGATGGTCGTGCTCGATCCCCGCAGCGGAGAAATCCTCGCGATGGTGGGCGGGCGCGACTACCGGATGAGCCAGTTCAACCGTGCGGTGCAGGCCAGGCGGCAGCCAGGCTCTCTGTTCAAACCGCTGGTTTATTTGGCCGCGTTCGAGTCCAAGCAAACGGACGGCGGCCAGCCGATCACGGCGGCCAGCCTATTGCTCGATGAGCCAGTCTCTTTCGAGTCGCCGGCGGGAACCTGGTCGCCGCAGAACTACGACAAGCAGTTTCGCGGCAAGGTCACGGTGCGCACGGCCCTCGAACAGTCGCTGAACGTGCCAGTGGTGCGGGTGGCCCAGACGGTCGGGGCGAAGCGCATCGCGCAGGTGGCGCGCGGACTCGGCATCAGGAGCCCGTTGGACGAGAACCTGACGCTCGCGCTGGGCGGCTCCGCCGTCTCATTGTTGGAGATGACCGGCAGCTATGGAGCCCTGGCCCATGACGGGATCGTCATGGGACCGACGGGGTTCCGGCAGGTGATCGCGCAGGAGGGCGATCCCCTGTGGCAGCCGGTGACCGACCGCCGCCAGGCCGTCTCGCCCCAGGCCGCCTATCTGATGACCTCGCTGCTCAAGGGTGTGGTCGAGCGGGGCACTGCCGCGCGGGCCAGGTCCCTTGGACTCATTCATCCGGCGGCCGGTAAGACCGGCACCACGGACGGGTTTCGGGACGCCTGGTTCATCGGTTATACGCCGGAATTGGTGGCCGGCGTCTGGGTCGGGTTTGACGATGGGCGCGAGCTGAAGCTCAGCGGGTCCCAGGCCGCGCTTCCGATCTGGGTGGACTTCATGAAGGACATGCTGCCGGCCGACTCGCCCGATTTTCCTGTGCCGTCCGGTATCGTGACCAAGTCGATCGATCCCCAGACCGGCCAGTTGGCCACGTCGCAATGCCCGGAATCCGTGAGCGAAGTCTTTATTGAAGGAACCGAGCCAACCCTGTACTGTGAATTGCACGGGGAAGGGTTTTGGGACCGGTTCAAACGGATCTTCGGCCTATGAGAACCCTGCATAATCGTCCGCTGATTCAACGGCAAGCCGGCTCTCCGGCCTTCTGTCGAATTGTCTCGCTCGGGGCCGGTGTTCTCTGGCTGTTCGTGCTGATCCTGTTGCAGGGTCCGGTCCTGGCGGACCGGCTGGCAGACAGCCCGGCAGATCCATCGGTAGATACTCAAGAGAAACGGCCGACCGGCTCGACCAAGAGTTGGAATTTCGACGACGACGTCCCGGGGCGATTGCCGGCCGGCTTCACGCTCGGAACGCTGTTTGACGGGCGCCCGGCCGGCGAATGGAAAGTCTTTCACAGCGAACGGGCCAGGAGTTCCATGCAGGTGCTGGCCCAGGTCCAATCCAAAGGCGCCGACCATGCCTACAAGATGCTGCTGATCAATGGCACCGAGGCGGCCAATCTGGAGGTGGAGGTGGCGTTTCTGCCCGTCGGCGGCAAGGCGGAGCTGGGCGCCGGGGTGATTTGGCGCGCGGCCGATGACCGGAACTATTACCTCCTGCGGGCCAGCGCGGTCGAGCAGAACCTCCGTCTCTACCGGGTGGTGAAGGGCGTGCAACAGTTGGTGGAGAGCCGGAGCCAGACGATCTCGCTCAAGAACTGGCACCGGCTGCGCGTACGGACAGAGGGTTGCGAGCTCTCGATCTCGTACGACGGCCGCGAGCTGCTGCATCTCTGCGACCGCACGTTCCAATCCGGCCGCATCGGCCTCTGGACTAGATCGGATGCGGTCACCTACTTTGACGATCTGACCTTCATTCGCCTGTCTTGAGTTTCCTCAGCAGCGGCATGGCCTGGATCTGCTCCTCTGTCAGCCTTGTCCAATCGAGACCAGAAGGAGGAGGGAACGGCCTCGTCACACGCAAGGTTCGACTCGGCGTCACGATCACGGACAGGGGCAGGTCGATGCGGTCTCTCGGGAAGTCGCCGACGATCTGGCTATCATGAACGGTCGTGGCGACCGGCACGGGCGGATGGCCCAACTCGCGCAGGATCGCGAATTCCAGATCGCTGTACCCTTCCCCCTTGCCGCAGCGCTTGCCCCGCTTCGTCACGGCGACCGACCCGCAGACGATCGCGTCCATGTGCGGGAGGTCTTCGAGGGCGACGTCTTCCGTCCAGGCCGCTTCGCTCGACAGGCCCGCCGCTTCCCTGATGCGCTCCGCTGGAATCCTGGCCGGGTCGAGTTTCTTGAACCCACCGCGCAGCCGGGGCGTGGGGATGAAGACGGTGATGCCGAGACGGAGCGCCAGTTCCCGCACGGGCCGTTGCGCCGCATCGGGGTTGACCTTGATGCGCCTGGCGCTCTTCCAGGGTTCGAGCTCGAACAGCCGTTCAGCGGCTTCTCGCGCCCCCACGAAATTCGGAATGCGGCCGTGGGGAGGGAAGGGGAAGGCGGCCAGCCCCTCCTTCGCCAATCGATCCCACACGAAGCGGCGCGCGGCTGCTTTGGAGCGAAAACGCCGGACCGCAGTCTGTGCGGCAGGGCGCCGATTTGAACGCCGATTCTGTCTCTTGCGTGACAACACGTGCGGCATTCTGCTATCTACGAGACGCCTTGGACAAGACCCTGTCCCTTCTCACGCGCCAGCAGATCTTCGGACTCGCGTTTTTCGCGATCCTCCTGTTCCTGGTGTATCAACTCGCGCTGATGTTCCAACCCTTTCTGCTGGCGATGGTCTGGGCCACCGTGCTCGCCCATCTGCTCTATCCCCTGTACAGCCGCTTGACGGCCCGATTGGGAGGGCGGGAATCCCTAGCGGCCGGCATCCTGACCATCGTCATCATGCTGGTGGGCGTGCTGCCGCTGATTTGGATGGGCGGCGTGATCGTGCGGGAAGCGGTGGTGCTGGAGAAGGCCATCCGGATTTGGGTCGGCGAAGGAGGCCTCGAACGGCTGCCCGAGCATCTTGCCAAATTGCCGCTGGGAGGAGAGTACCTGCGGGGCTGGTACGACCGCCTGGAGGCCGGACCGGACAATCTTGAGGAGATGCTGATTTCGAGCGCCAAGTCGCTCAGTCAATTTCTGGTCGGCGGGTTGACCGGGTTTGTCAAAAACGTCTTTGCATTTTTTGCGAATGCGCTGATCATGATCGTCACGCTGTTCTTTTTCTTCCGGGACGGGCGCGACCTGGTCGCCAAACTGTATGAGCTGATCCCGCTCGAGTCGTCGCACAAGTCGAAGATTTTTATCCGGCTGGACTTGACCATGCGGGCCGTGGTCAAGGGGGTGGTGGTGACGGCGATCGTGCAGGGACTGTTGGCCGGGCTGGCCTATGCCGTGCTCGGCGTGCCGGTTCCGGTCGTGCTGATGGCGGTGACGACCATCCTGGCGCCGATCCCGTTCGGCGGCACCGCCCTGGTCTGGGTGCCGGTTGCCCTGTGGTTGCTCTGGACCGGGCCTGTGTGGAAAGGCGTCGCGTTGTTGGTTTGGGGAGCCGGCGTCGTGTCAACGGTCGATCAGGTGCTCCGCCCGCTCCTGATTGGGCACGGCGCCCAGATTCCCGTGTTTCTCCTGATGTTCAGCGTGCTGGGCGGGCTCTCGGTCTACGGCGTTATCGGGATTTTCGTCGGCCCGATCGTGGTCGCGCTCCTATTGACCGCGCTGCAGATCTACCGCGAGGAGTATCACCAACCGACGGCCCCCGCCGTCCATTCCCCGTAGCGAGATGTTTGAAATGATGCGTCAAACGTCAATCGTCAGTCGTCCCGGAAAGGAATCTCCGTCCCAGGCTTCCAGTTCCTCCACGGTTGACGGTTGACGAATCACGATGGTCGGCTTCTCGCATGCCGCAGCCTCACTCGACCGGGATGGTGATGGCAATGCCTCCCATGATGTCGCTCATCCTGAAGTCCCGCTTGGGGCTCAAGGGGTGTTGGTTGTGGCAACTGACGCAGGCGGCTGAGACCGCCCGATCCGCATAGATCGCCTGGAAATACCGTTTCTTCCCGCTGGTCACGATGCCGCGATAGGGCTCAGCCGGGTTGTCCGCCAACGTTTCAAGCGCCTTACGTTCAAATGGGGTGGCGGGACCGTTCTGTTGGTTGATGGGCCAGAGGCTGATCAGCCGGTACCGGATGCCGCTGCCGTTCTCCGCTACGACCTGCCCGGAGTGTTTCAGGAACTGGGCCGGCAAGGGGAGCGTGCCCTCGTTTTCCCAATGCTCGGTCGCCTTGACGATGCCCCGTTCCTGCATCCGGTTGACCACCTGCGCCGTGTAAAATTTGCGATCCGCCTCGATGATCGCATGGATGTAATCGGCGACCTTCTCGGGAGAGAGCAAGGGCGGAGGCGTCTCATCCTTGTTCTTGGGAGGGGCCGACAGCGCGCTGGCTGTAAAGGTTGCGAGCAGCGCCAGGCAGCCCCAGAGCGTGAATGTGGTGATCTTCGTCATCCTTTTCCCTCCGTTCGGGCTGCGTCCTGGGGGATCGGAAAGGTGATGATGCAGGATGCGCCCTGTCCGGGCGTGCTCTCCATGCGGATATGGCCCCCGTTCTTCATGAGCAAGCGGCGCGCGATCGTGAGGCCCAGCCCGCTGCCCTGTCCCTGTTGTTTGGTCGTGAAGAAGGGATCGAAAATTTTCAAGAGGTGCGATTTCGAAATTCCCGGTCCCGAATCCTGGATGGTGATTTGGAGGAGCACCGGCCCCTGCTCGACTGTGATCGTCAGGCGCCCCTTGCCCTTCATGGCCTGGGCGGCGTTCAGGATGACGTTGACGAAGGCTTGCAACAGTTCCTCTCCCACCGCGTTGATCGGCGGGAGCGACCCGTACCGCTTCTCGACCTCGATCTCCCACTCTCCCATGGATTGCTGAACGAGCCGGAGCGCGCTGTCGAGCAGCCGGGCCAGATCAACCGAGCATCGCCGGTCCCCTGTGTCCGCCCGCGTGACCCCCGCAAAGTCGCGGATGATGCCGGCCATCCGCTTGCCATGTTGCACGATGTCCTTGGCATATTGCTTGATCTGCTCCGAGTCGGGCTCGTGTTGAATCGCTTCCCCTAACCCGAGAATGCCGAAGAGCGGATTGTTCAATTCGTGTCCGATGCCCGCCGTCAGCACGCCGAGGCTGCCTTTTTTCTCCGCCTCGATGAGTTGCTCCTGCAGGCGGCTTTCGTCGGTGGCGTTTCGCAACACCAGGCCGAGCCGAGCCTCCTCGCCGGGCCTGGCCGGCAATGAAAACCATTCGTAGCGGTAGACGGCGTTCCCGACCTGGAGTTCCCGGCGGTCCGCCTCGTCCTCGCCGCCGCCGGGGACGAGTGGATCTCGCGCCAACGCGGTCCGGGTGGCCGGCGTCCGGCGTTCGCGTCCCTGGCCGTTGCCGAGGATCGCCAGTTCCCGCTTCAATCGGTCGCGCGCGCCGGCTGGCAAGTGCAGCAGATCGTAAAGATTGCCGGATTCCGGTTTGGCCTCCTGGAGGTCGAAGGCCTCTCGGGAGGCGCGGTTCATATAGTGGACCGCGCCTTGGTGATCCACCATGAAGATCGGCGAGGGGACGGCGTCCAGGATCTGGTCGGTGGATTGCTCCAGAATACGGACCTCTTGGCTCTTGAGTTCGACCTGGCTGGTCAGGCCGGCAAAAGCCCGTTCGAGTTGACTGTTCATGCGGTTGATTTCCTCGGCCAGCTCCTCCAGCTCGTCTCCGGTCTTGACGGCGATCGGCTCCCGCAACTCGCCGCGGCCGATGGCGCGCGCGGCCGATTGCAGCTTGCGGACGGGGGTGACAATGCGGCCGGCGGCGAACGAGCCGAGCGCGGCGAGCAGGACCACGGCCAACGAGCCAAAGACGGACATCCAGGTAAACAAATGCTGGATCGGCGCGAACAGCTCCTCCGAGGACTGCCACACGAAGGTGTGCCAGGCCCCTTCGTCGATGGAGCCGTTGGTCGCCCGGCTGGTTTCCGGCAGCGGGGAAAACCCGATGATCGATTTGGACGTCCCGCCGTGCCCGTCGCTTGGCGCCTGCACCCACCCCGGCTCGCGCGGGGTGACGAGCGGGATCAAGTCGGGATCGGCGATGCGCACGCCGGTCGGCAGGATCGGACAGCTCATCACGATGCCCCGGCTGTCGATGAGCATGACGTGGCCGGTTTTGCCGAACCGGATCGGATGGGTGGAGGGGGAAAAGAAGGCCTTCGCGTCGATCACCCGATGGAGCACGCCGACGGTCTCGTACCGGAGGCTGTCCATGATAGGGAGCGAAATGCTGAACACATAGGTGTCGGACCGCTCGTCGAAGTACAGGTCCTCGATGAAGAGGAGCCCGACCCCGTTGTTGTATGCGCCCTTCCACCAGGCGTAGTGCCCGTTGTCATAAGGGGGTTTGGCGGTGAGGGCGGCGACCAGGTGTCCGTCGAGGTCCGTGATGTAGAGCATCTGGGTCGCGGCCCTGACGACGTGCGGCAGCATCTGATCCAGCTCGGTGCTGGAGCCGCTGTAGTACTCGCGCAAGAGGCGCGCGAGCGGATTGTCGGTGATGGCTTTGACCGTTGCCGGGTCTTTGGCTTCCCATTTGTCGCGCTTCTGGGCCGCGCGGCGTTGGCGTTCCTCTTCGGGCAGGTCGTGTCGGGCGTCCCGTTGCCGTTCCATTTCGGCCACGATGACCGGATCGGCCGCAATCCGGGACGTGCGCGCGACCTCTTCTCCGACGAGCAGGTCGAGTTTTCTGGCGGCTTCGATGGCCAGGGCCTTGAAGCTCTCGCCGCTGACCTCGCGGATTTCCCGCGAGCCCTGAAAAAAAGCCAGCAACAGGCCGGTGAGCAACGGAACCACGCCCACCAACAACATGGAGACGATGAGCTTGCCTTTCAACCCCCATCGGGAGGGGCGAACAGGCGGCGAGCCGGCAGTCGTCATGGGGCGCTAGCTGACGGGTTTGGCGATCGGCAGCCGGAGCAGGAAGGTCGTGCCCGCTCCGACTTCGCTTTCGACCGCGATCGTGCCTTCCAGCTTCTTGAGTATGGCCTTGACATTATACAATCCCAGGCCGGTGCCTTTCCCAGGCGCCTTGGTGGTGTAGAACGGCTCGAAAATCCGCTCCAGCGCGTCGCGGGCGATGCCGCAGCCCGTGTCGGTCACCACGATCTCCAGCCAGGCGTCGCGCTCGCTCGTTCGAAGGGTCAAGGTGCCCCGGCCGTCCATCGCCTGAATGGCGTTGGTGATGAGATTGACGAACATGTGCAGGACGTCGTCTGGGTTGCCCTGGACGGTGGCGTGGACGGCGCCGTAGGCTTTCTGCACGACGATGTCCTGGAAGAGGAGGGCGTAACGCCCGATCTTGACGGCTTCGTCGAGCTTGGCATGCACGTCCACGCCGACCACGCCCTGGTCATCCGCCCGCCGGGCGTAGCGCGTCAGGTCCGAGCAGATGCGGCTGGTGCGTTTGACCGCGTCGATGATGTCCCGGGCATGTTGCTGGATGACCGCCGGGTCGGTTTGCTCCATCAGGTCTTCCGCGAGCCCCAGAATCAGATAAAGCGGAGTGTGGATGTCGTGGGCGATGCCCGCGGCAAAAGAGCCGATGGCCGCCAGCTTGTCGGTGTGCGACACCTCGGCCTGGAGCTGCAACTCGTGCTGCATCAGGTGCCAGAGCAGCTTGGAGGCGGCCCCGGTCAGCGTTTCCGCTTCCGGGGATTTGTGTTGAGCGATGATCCGCGGCAGGGCGGGATCGCCGGTGACATCGATGATCAAGTTGATGCCATGGTTGCCGATGAAGTCCGTCACGTGCTGGCTGACCGGAATGTTCAGATCGAGCGCCCGGCGCAGCCCCGGCGCGTTCGGGTTCTTGTCGGCCACGCCGCAGATCTCCACCCCCGGGAGCTGGCTCAACACTTCCAAGAGCCGCGAGCCCCCCTTCCCCGCGCCGAGGATGGCGACCTTCATCTGTTCGTAGTTCGGGCTACCCATGATACCCCCTGTGACCGGCCGAGAGGGTTCAGGCCGTGACGGGGTCCTCACCATGCGAGGAGCGCATACGCTCCTCGCAGGAGGGGAATCCGACAAGGGAGTGCCACGTTACAATGAGGCGACTTCGCGCTGCTCCATCGCGCGCGCCACGGCGGCTTTGAGCTTCTCGCCTTCCACCGGTTTCACGAGGTAGTCCACGATCCCGCCGTCGCGCAGGAAGGTCGCGGCCATCTCGGTGTCCGGGAACCCGGTCAGGACGATAATGGGGACGCGTTTATAGTTCTTGCGGAAGTAGGCGATGGCCTCGACGCCGTTGATCTTCGGCATGCGGATGTCGCAGACCAGGACATCGAGCATCAGGCGATTTTCACCTGTGTTGATGACCTCGATGGCCTTCTCGCCGTTCTCGGCTTCGAGCACGTCGTAGCCGGCCTTTTGCAAGGTCATCCGGACGACCTTGCGGATATCCGGCTCATCGTCCACGACCAACACGCGACCATTCCCCGTTGACGCTCCGAACAATGCATCCGACATGGCTCCCCTCCTTGTGTAAGTGACATCAATGGCATCCTGCCGTCGACCTTCATCGTGCCCCGCTCGTGAAACCCGGGGCTTCAAGACCAGTTCCTTGAGCAACATCAGTGCCGAGTCCAGTTCAGCGCGACGGGCCTGAAATCCGCGGGAATGGTAGAGATCGCTGAGATAAGCCTGTCGTCGCATGGTTGAAATCCACCAACAGGAGTTGAGATCCACCACCAGCTTGACGTGGGTGGACTCGCCTCCGTGTCATGGGCATGATCACCAGAGCTTGGTGACCATCCAATAGGTCGCGAGCCCAATCAACATGGCGGCCATCGGCAATGTGTAGGTCATGAACATCATCGTCGTATCCTTTCCGATGTGATTCCGATTACGACCATCGGTACCGCAAGCTTCATACCAGAATAGAGCCGGCAAGATGGAAATGGGTTCATTTCGCGAAAATGATTGAAGTCCCAAGGACATAGGAATTTTCCACGACCAATGGCCCGGCGCAGAGGGGTCCAAAGGATCCTAGAGTGTATCGACTTCGATACGGTGCCGAGACAATTGGATAAATCGTTTGGAAAAACCAATCGGATAGAACGTAGACCATATGGCTGCTGAAGGTCTGGTGGCAGAGCCGTTGAGATTTGGGGGTGGTTAGGGTAAGGTCAGCGCAACAACCACGCAGGAATCTTGAAGGAAACGGAATGATTACGCCCCAGACCCTGACCGACTATGTCAGGCAGGCGATGCCCGATGCGACCGTGACGGTCACGGATAAGACCGGGACGATGGATCACCTGATCGTGCGGATCGTCTCCCGGCATTTTGCGGG
>DATIBM010000331.1:0-7845 GCA_035457545.1 Nitrospiraceae bacterium | reverse complement strand
GGCCCGATGAAGTGGCATCGGGTGGTCGCGCTGTTGAGCCGGCATCTCTATCTCTACAAGCGGAGTCCGCCGCGGATCATGGAGATTTTCTATTGGCCGCTGCTGGATCTGGTGATCTGGGGATTCATCACGATCTACCTGATGCGGCATGAAGGGCAGTTGCCGGGATTGGTCACCTTCTTTCTCGGCGCGCTCATTCTCTGGGATGTGCTGTTCCGGGCGCAGCAGGGCATCACGATCACGTTTCTCGAAGAAATCTGGGCCCGCAATCTGCTCAACCTCTTCGCCAGCCCCTTGAAGCCCAGCGAATTTCTTGCCTCAACCATGGCGATGAGCATCCTGAAGGTCACGGCGGTGGCCTGCGTCATGGCCCTCTGCGCCTATGCGTTTTACTCGTACAACGTGTTGGTGATCGGGCTCGCGCTCATCCCGTTCGTCTTCAATCTGGTCATCACCGGCTGGACGATCGGCGTGTTCACGACCTCGCTCATCATGCGGTTCGGCCACGAGGCGGAGGTGCTGGCCTGGAGCATGGTGTTCCTGTTCCAGCCGATTTCCTGCGTGTTCTATCCGCTCGATGTCCTGCCCGCCTGGCTACAGGGCATCGCTTGGATGAATCCCGCGGCCCATATTTTTGAGGGCATGCGGGGCGTGCTGAGGGACGGCGCCTTGTCGGTGTCGCATCTCACCTGGGCCGTGGGGCTCAACCTGTTGTACCTTGCCCTCGTGATCCTGTTCTTCCACTGGACATTTGAAGTCTGCAAAGACAAGGGCCTGTTGGTGCGGGTGGGCGAGTAGCCGAGTCGGAAAGCCAGCCAGTCGGCACGTCGGATAAACCTGCGGCGGGACGCGCCTGTCTGATCTTGACTCATCAATAATTCTTGCTGTAATGTCGCTCCATGTCCGTGACCGTCAAGCATCATCCGAAGGAACTTGTGCTGAAGTGCCACGCGTTGGCGGACGAGACCCGTCTCCGCATCGTGGAACTGCTCATGGAAGGGGAACGGTGCGTCTGTGATCTGATGGAGGAGCTGCAGGCCGCGCAATCGCGCTTGTCGTTTCACCTGAGAACGTTGAAAGACGCGGGGCTGGTCAAGGATCGGCGGGATGGCCGGTGGAACTACTATTCTCTCTATGCGGAGGCATTCGAGGACCTTGAAGCCTTGGTCCAACAGGTGAAAAGCGGGGATCGGTTGAAACCGGCGACCGGCTGGCGCTGCCTCTGACCGGCGAATTTTTTTGCCCTTATACATCAATAATTCTTGATGGATGAGGCTGGAGGCGCCCATGTGGATGTTCAAGATGCGGCGGAGGCTGCACATCGAGTGGCAGCAGGCTGGGTCGTCGAGCGGAACCTGCTCCTATGCGAGCGAGACCTGGTCGAATCTTGTCCTGGTCGTGGAGGAGCTTCGACGCGAGCTGTCTTCCCTCGGCATCTCCATGTCCGCCACACAGGTCCGGCCGCAGCAACAGATCGGCCAGGCCATACAGGGGCTCTTGTTCAACCGTGTGCCGCTCGAAGAGCTGTTGCCCGAGCTGCGCATCCCGAGGCGCCATTGTCCTTCCTGCGAAGCTCAGCGCGGGGAATCTGTCCTCTGTCCAGCGGTGATTGCCGAAGGGGTGGAGTACCGCAGCCTGCCTCCGTTTCTCCTCCGGCGGGCGATCCTGACATCGGTCGGCATGATGCAACCGCTTCGGCCGCTCAATCTAGCACAAGCTATATCCTAACGAGGCGAACGATGGAACTGGTTGCAGATGCGTTGAGGGCGCAGCCGGCTGAGAAACGACTGAACCTATTCGAGCGGTACCTGACGATCTGGGTGGGGCTCTGCATGGCCTTGGGGGTTTGGCTGGGACGGACCGCGCCCCGGTTGATCGAATGGCTCCGCGGGATCGAGTTGGGCGATGGGAGTCAGGTCAACCTGCCGATCGCTTTGCTGATCTGGGTGATGATCATCCCGATGATGATGAAGGTGGATTTCGGATCCATCCGCCAGGTCGGCCGGCGACCGCGCGGCCTCCTGATCACCCTGTTCGTGAACTGGATCGTCAAGCCGTTTTCGATGGCGGCGATCGCCTGGCTCTTTTTTCGCGTGATGTTCTCACCCTGGATCATGCCGAATGACGCCGATCACTATATCGCGGGGTGCATCATCCTCGCCGCGGCTCCCTGCACGGCCATGGTGTTTGTCTGGAGTTATCTCACCGATGGCGATCCCGCCTATACGTTGGTGCAGGTGTCCGTGAACGATCTGATCATGTTGGTCCTGTTCGCGCCGATCGTCGGATGGCTGGTCAGCGGCGCGTCCTCGCTCTCCGTCCCCTTCATCGTCCTGCTCTATTCGGTGCTCGCGTTCATCGTCATCCCGCTCACGATCGGGGTCGGCGCGCGCCTGTGGCTGGTGCGACGGTTCGGCCGCCCCTGGTTCGAGGACCGTCTGCTGCCAAGACTGGCGCCGTTGACGATCCTGGCGCTACTGGCCATGCTCGTCCTGATTTTTGCGTTTCAGGCCGACAACCTGACGGGCAAATGGGCCCACGTGCTGATGATCGCGGTTCCGATCCTGATCCAGGTCTATTTCAATTCGGCGCTGGCCTACGGGTTGATGCAACGGTTGGGAGTCGAGCATGCAGTCGCCGCGCCGGGCGCGCTGATTGGCGCCAGCAATTTCTTCGAGCTGGCGGTGGCGACCGCGATTGCCCTGTTCGGCCCCGGGTCTCCGGCGGCGCTGGCCACCGTCGTGGGCGTGCTGGTGGAGGTGCCGGTTATGCTGTCCGTCTGCGCCCTCTGCAATCGCACGAGGCATTGGTTCCCCACGCCCATCGTCACATCGCGATGAGCAAGCCGCGCGTTTTATTCCTATGCACCGGCAATTCGGCCCGCAGCCAGATGGCAGAGGGATGGTTGCGGCATCTCGCCGGGGACCGGTATGAGGCGGCCAGCGCGGGAACCGAGCCCGTCGGGCTGAACCCCTTGGCCGCGGAGGCCATGAAGGAAGCCGGAGTCGATATTGCCTCGCATCGCTCCAAGAGATTGGATGAGTACGTCGGCCAGCAATTCGACCACGTCATTACCGTCTGCGATCGGGCCAAACAAACCTGCCCCCTGTTCCACGGGGCGCTTCACACCCACCACTGGAGCTTCGAAGATCCGGCCGCCGCCCAGGGCACACATGCGAAACGCCTCGACGCGTTCCGTACCATTCGGGACCAAATCCGGCTGCACGTGGTCGCGTTCCTCAAAGCGTAATCCCTCCGGGTCTGCTCCGGTACTGCTGGCTCAAAGGAACCGTTCCCGTCCACCACCTGTCGGACCGGTGTGAACTACAACGGGCCGCGTAGTAGGATAGAGGATACGGGCGGCACAGCTCTGTTCGGACGCTTCGCAACCTTTCGGCGGGGTTGCGGCATTGGCCGGACTCTTGCACCCCACTCTGGCACTCTTCGGACGACTCCACAAAGGAGACAGGGACATGAGCCAGATATCCAGACGGCGGTTCTTGCAGTGGTCAGCGGCAGCGAGCGGACTGGTGTTGCTTGAGGGGATCCCTCGCTGGACAATCGGCATGGATGACGGAACAGCGGGAGCGGCCCTCGCCCAGGTAAGAGCCCAGGTGTCCGGCGAACCCATCAAGATCGGCATCATCGATCCCCTCACAAGCCCGTACAAGACGTCCTCGGTCCATGACGTGCACGGGGCAACCGTAGCGGTGGATCTCTACAACAAACAGGCCGGTCTTCTGGGGCGTCCCGTGGCGATCGTGGAAGTCGATGACGCATCCAATCCGGAGACAGCCGCGAAGGCGGCGCTGAAGCTCATTAAGGAGGACCGTGTCGATTTCCTGATGGGCACCTTCAACGGGGACTGCGCGCTCGCGGTCAGCGAGGTCGCCAAGCGGGAGCACAAACTGTTCATGGTCACGGGCGCGCACCTTCCGGCCTTGAGCGAGGAGCGATGCGACGCGCACATGTTCGTGTTCATGCCCAGCGCCGCCATGCTGTCCAAGGCGGTGGCGCCGTATATTGTGAAAGAGTACGGCCCACGCTGGTTCATGGTGACGGCGGATACGGTGGATGGGAAGTCCGCCGAACAGGCCATGGCCGAAGCCTGCCGGATGCAGAAGGGCGAGGTGCTCGGCTCCGTGACGACCCCGTTCGGCGCCACCGACTTCACCGAGGCCTTGACCAAAGCCAAGGCCGCCAACCCCCAGGCGGTGATTCTCAATCTCTATGGATGGGACCTGGTGAATGCGCTCAAGACCTGCGCCAAGCTCGAATTCGGGAAGGACAAGATCGGCATTGCCGGGATGATCGGAGGCGAGCAAATCGGACGGCCACTCGGCTACGCGAACAACGCCGGCATTTGGGGGCTCGTCTGGGATCCCAAGGTCAATACGGAAGGGTCCAGGCGCTTTATCCAAGCGGTGATCGACAAATACAACCACACCCCGACCTCCCGTTGCTATCTCGGCTATGCGGCGGCCACGCAGATCCTCGAGGCGGCGCGCCGGGCCGGTTCCACCGAGACTGCTGCGATAATCAAGGCCCTGGAAGGACATGAATTCGACGGACTCAAGGAAGGCCGGTCATACTTCCGCGCCCAGGACCATCAACATGTGCAGGATGTGCTGGTGGGCAAGGCCTATGGGAAAGAACTGGGGCTCGGTCACTACCAGTTGCTGGGCACAATCGCGGGAGAGACGCTGGCAGGCGATCCTGCAGGAACGGCCTGCAGATTGTGAGTTCGGCGAGGGCCGGGAAGAGAACTGCGGAGCCCCCTATGAGGTCTGCGTTCATTCCATAACCGGGCAAAAGTTTTTGGATAGTCGATAGAAAGCAGGTCTCCATGGTTGATCGTCCGTAGATCGCCTTTATTTCTGAGGTCTATGCTTTGCGCCTGCCGTGTGCGCATGAGCGTGCTTGCTGTCTTGCCGTTCGTCTCTCCTTCGTTCCGCCTCTTGCGACATCTGTCGTATCTTCGCCCTAAGGTGCATCGGCGTGCCAATTGCCTCGACGGGAGGCCTGTCATCTGGACACTGACAGCGGACGGATGGAGCCGGTTGGACCTATGGCGAAAATCAACAATCTTGTAGATCAATCCCTTTTATCCATTGATACTTAGATTCATCGCGGTTGGCAAAGGTCCGGCATAGTTGGTCGTCGTTCGGCGGGACGCAAGGCGAGTCGCTCGTGAAGTTGATGCCATTGAATGTGATCGGCGCGGCCGGGGTCTCGCTGACCGTCGCCGGGATCTTTGTCTGGGACAGTTTGACGCCGCTCGGCTACGCCGTCTGCATGTTGTATCCCATTCCGCTCCTGCTGACGGTGTGGCTCGGATCTCAACGGTTTGCGATGGCCATCGGGCTCACGGCGACGGCCCTGACCCTTGTGGGGTGGTGGCTTTCTCCCGGTGGTTCGGAGAGCCAGGCGCTTTTCAACCGTTCTCTTACGGTCGTCCTGGTCGGGATCTGCCTTGGGCTCGTCAGGCGAACGATCCGGGACCGGGCCGTCCTTGGGCAGCTCGCCGAGGAACGGAGCGCGGCGGCCCGCAGGCTGGAAGCACTGGTCATGTCCAGAACCCAGGAGTTGGAGCGGTCGGAAGAGAAGTTTAGAAGACTTCTGGAGTGCGCCCCGGATGCGATTGTGGTGGTGGATCGACAAGGGCGTATCGTGTTCGCGAGTGCGCAGACCGAGCAGTTGAGCGGGTACGGTCTCCGCGGATTGGTCGGAATGCCGGCCGGCAGGCTGGTCCGGGAGGATCAACGTGATGTCTTCCTCGCCGATTGCAAGGCGATGACGGAGGGTGAGTCAATTGGTTCCGGAGCGAGGCGTGACATCTGGCTTCGACGAGCAGACGGGCGCGAGATCCCGGTCGAGGCGACCGTCAGTTTGCTGACGTCGGCCGATGAACGCCTGCTCTCCATCGCCATGCGCGATATCACCGAGCGTCGCCGCGTGGCCGAGCGCGAAGCGCTGCTCTCGGCCATTATCGACAATGTCCCCGATATGATCTTTGTCAAAGATGCGAACGACCTTCGGTTCGTCTTGTTTAATCGCGCGGGCGAACAGCTTGTCGGGTATTCGCGCGAGCGGCTCATCGGCACCACCGACTTCGACCACTTCCCGAAGTGGCAGGCGGAACATTTCGTCGCTCATGATCGGGCGGTGCTCAAGGACAAGCAGCTCTTTGATATCGCGGAGGAACGCATTCAAACCAGGTTTCGTGGTGAGCGCATTCTGCACACCAAGAAAGTCCCGATCTTGGATGAAACGGGTGAGCCGAGATTGTTGCTTGGAATTTCGGAAGATATTACGGACCGGAAAGGGGTCGAGGAAGCGTTGCGTCTGAGGACGGAGACGTTCACCAACGCCTTTGAATGTGCCGCGATCGGTAAGGCATTGGTGTCGCCGGACGGCCGGTGGCTTCAGGTGAATCAAGCCTTGTGCGACTTGGTGGGCTATTCCCGACCTGAAATGCTTCAACTGACCTTTCAAGATATTACCCATCCGGACGACCTGCAGACCGATATGGATTTGGCGGCGCGGGTGCTCTCAGGGGAGATCCGGACATATCAGATGGAAAAGCGCTATGTCCACCAAACCGGTCGCCTCGTGTGGGTCCTGCTGTCCGTGTCGCTGGTGCGCGATCGGGATGGGAGCCCGTTCTTCTTTATCGCGCAAATTCAGGACATCACGGCGAGCAAGCACGCGGAGCACGCACTTCGTGAAAGCCAACGCCGCCTGCAACTGTCCCTGGAGAATTCCAAGCAGGGGCTCTGGGATTGGAACGTCCAAACCGGCGGCGTCGTGATGGATCGAGGATGGGCCTCGATCCATGGCTATCGGCTGGCGGAACTGCCGGACCACGTGTCCGCCTGGGAACAAACGATCTGTCCGGAGGACCGCCCCCTCGTCGAGGCTGCCCTCACCAATCACCTGGCCGGCACCACGGCGTTCTATGACGTGGAATACCGGGCCTTGACAAAAACCGGGAAGCAGATATGGATCAATGCGCGAGGCAAAGTGCAAGAGCGCGACGAACAGGGCCAGCCTCTCCGGATGATGGGAACCGTTCAGGATGTGACGGCGCGCAAAATGGTCGAAGAGGCGTTGCGGCAGAGTGAAGAACGGCTGAGGCTTGTGATTGCCGCCTCCGGTATGGGCATGTGGGATTTCAATATGACCACCGGGCTTGCGGTCTGGAATCAGGAGACTTGCCTGATGCTCGGGTATGATCCGCAGAACCACTCCGCCCATTATGATCTGTGGCAATCGCGGATTCATCCAGACGATCGGGAACGCGTGTTGGGTGCGATCCGGCAAGCGGAGCGGAATGACATCCTGTTTACGGAAGAACATCGTATCAGGCGCGCCGATAACGCCCACATCCGGTGGCTGGCGCCGTTTGGGCGGTTCGTCCGTGATGAGAGCGGAGATCGGACGGGCCGATTCGTCGGCGTCTTTATTGACGTGACGAATCGCAAGGAAACCGAGGAAACCCTTCGTGCCATGCAGCGCCGTCTGGTGCGGTTGGTAAGAAAGAGGGAACAGCTCTCGCGGGATCTTCATGACAGCTCCATCCAATCCCTGTTCTCGATCGGCCTCGGGCTGAGCGAGTGTCGGGAGCTGATGAAAGCGCGCCGAGGCGAAGCGGGAAAGATACTCGCGCGCCAAATCCAGCACCTCAAGCAAGTGATTCACGAAGTGCGCGGGTATATTGAGCCGGCCGGACGTCCGGCCGGAGTCGGAGGACCGATCGCAGGACAACTTCGCCGTTTGGCCGAGGAGTTCTCCCAAGGCCGGCGATGTTCGATCGAGGTGGCCTGCACGCCGAACCTGGACGCG
>DATIBM010000330.1:0-4201 GCA_035457545.1 Nitrospiraceae bacterium | reverse complement strand
AATCGGTCGCGACGGTCAACAGGAGTTGATTCAGGTGGTTGATTCACACCATATCCCATAACCGTTTTCTTATGAACAGAGGAACCCGCGAAATAAATGGGGGGGAGGGAGCCTGCGATGAGCCATCTCTATCGACGTCCTGGTGCCGTTGACCCTGTTGAGAAGCCGACGCTGACCACCGCCACCGGATGTGTCCTCTCCATCATCGCGCTCGCAACCTTAGCCGGCGCCGGAGCCGTCCAGGCCCAAGGCGTCCCCCCCATCACTCCATCCGGCCTCAACACGGTCGTGACGACACATGGCGATGTGCACAACATCACGGGCGGGACCCGCCCGGCGAACGGCCCCAATTTGTTTCACAGCTTGGGCACCTTCAATGTGCCAACCAATAATATCGCCAATTTCCTGAACGATGCCGCGCTCCCCACGACCAACATTCTCGGCCGGGTGACCGGCGGAGACGTCTCCTCGATCTTCGGGACCATCCAGACCACCGGGTTCGGCCAGGCCAATCTTTTCCTAATGAATCCGGCCGGGTTTCTGTTCGGTCCCACGGCCACGCTCAACGTCGGCGGCATGGTCACCTTCACCAGCGCCGACTATCTGCGCTTCTCGGACAATGCCAAATTTAATGCGGCGGCCAATCCCACAGCCGATGCGCTGCTGAGTATCGCGCCGGTTGCGGCCTTTGGCTTTCTCGGGTCGAACCCCGGCGCCATCACCGTGCAGGGCAGCCAACTGTCGGTCGCGCCGGGCCAGGGTCTCGCGCTCGTCGGTGGGAACATTACGATCGAAGGGGCCACGCTCGCTCCCAACCAGGTTCAACCTTCTCGCCTCACGGCCCCTGGGGGACAGATCAATCTGGCGAGCATGGCGTCCGCCGGGGAAGTCTCCGCCTCGAACTTCCAACCGGCTTCCCCCATGACCGGCGGAGCGATCACCCTTGCTCAGGGGTCAGGACTCGATGTCAGCGCCGACACGGCAGGAATCGTGCGCATCCGTGGCGGCCAGTTCACGATGGCGGATGCATCGATCAAGGCGATCTCGGTGAATGGCAACGGGCCAGTCAATACCTCCCCGACTATCTCCATCACAGCGGAAACTGTCGCACTCCACAATGGCGCGTACATCACGGCAGACACGCTCGGGACCGCCCCGGCCGGCGACATCACGTTCAACGCGGGCACGATGACCGCCGATGGAACGGGGCCGATTCGCCTCCAGGTCACTCCCGAAAGCCTCATCACCAACCCGGACTTTTCGAAAACCGGGATCTTGATCGAGAGCACGAGCATCAGCCCGGCGGCGGGGGCGGGCAGCGCCGGCCGAATTACCATTCAAGGGCTCGACGGTCCGGGGAGCTTGGCGAAGACCGTCACGCTGAAGGACACCATCCTCCATACCCGGTCGTTCGGCGGCACTTCCGCCACCACGCCGGGTGCGATCACGATCACCGCGGATTCGCTCGCCCTCAGCGATCAGGCGGAGATCTATACGACCGCCAACGGCTCTGCGCCTGCCGGTACGGTGGCGTTGAACGTGAACGAGCTGCGGTCGAACGTGAACCCCGACGGCTCGTTCATCGATAATGCAAGAGCCGTGTTGCTCGGCAGCCCCAGCGAAAAGTTCGACAGCACGGCCGGCCAGCCGGGGACCGTCACGATTTCGGGGCCCGGCCCCGAATCCACGGATCCGGCCAGGTCGGTCACGCTCAGCAATACCGAAATCGACACCTTTGTGGTGAGCGGTTCGATGCCGCCGCCAGGGACCGTTGCGGGACCGATTGTCATCACCGCGGACACGGTATCTCTGAACAACCTCACCATCCTGGTGACGACCTCGGCCGGCGCCGCACCGGCGGGGAATATCGTCCTGAACGCCAATAATCTGCGGGTGAATGTGAACTCGGACGGCACACCGATCACAAGCGCACATCGGGTGTTCCTCAATAGCCCGGGCGGCGGCCTCGACAGCAACGGAGGCCCTGCGGGAACGGTGACCATCTCCGGCATCAGCCCGGAATCCACGGATCCGGCGCAGTCGGTCTCCCTGTACAACATGTCCATCACCACGGCAGTGGAAGGTGGACATCCGGGGTTGCCTCCAGGAACCATCACGATCACGGCTGACCAGATGAACATCGGGGGAGAAACGGAAATCTACGCCTTCACGTCCAGTTCGGCCCCCGCGGGGAATATTGTGCTCAACGTCAACGAACTGCGGGTGAACGTGAATCCCGATGGCACGCTCATTAACGAGCGCCCCAACGATCCCGAATCTCGATCCCTCATCGCCAGCGAGAGCTTTGTCACGGACGGCACGGCGGGCCGGGCCGGAACCGTGACCATTTCGGGCATCGGTCCGGAATTGACCGACGCGGCCAGGCTGATCGCGCTCAACAATACGGAACTGAGCACCACGATTAAAGGCGGGACCGCCGCCACGCTCCCGGCCTCGATCGCCGTGATCACCGATACGCTCACCATTACCAACAGCCCGAATGTCAGCACCGCGACAAGCGGCGGAGCCCCCGCCGGCCACATCACCTTCCAGGTGACCAATCTCACGGCCGATCAGGGCACGAAGATCAGCAGCAGCACGTCCGGGCCTGGGCCAGGCGGCACCATCTCGGTCACGGCCGGCCAGTCCGTCGCGCTGAACCACGGCAGTTCCATCACCGCGAGCAGCACCGGCCCGGCTGATGCGGGCGACATCACGATCAACGCAGGTCGGACCTTCGCCAGCACCGACAGTTCCGTGACGACGGAGGCGGCGCAGGCCAGCGGCGGGAACATCACCGTCCTTGCCACGGATAGTGTGCGGCTCACGAACAGTCAGCTCAATGCTTCCGTGCAGGGGTCCTCGACCACGGTGGGCGGCAACATCGTCATCGATCCGCAAACCGTGATCTTGCAGAACAGCCAAATCGTCGCCAATGCGACCCAGGGACAGGGCGGCAACATCTCGATCACCACCCAGTCGTTTCTGGCGGACGCGACCAGCGTGATCGACGCCTCCTCCCAGTTCGGCATCAGCGGCACAGTGAACATCCAATCCCCGACCGCTCAGATGGCGGGCCGGCTGGTCGCCTTGCCGAACAATCCGCTGACCGCTACGGCGCTGCTCAGCCAGCGTTGTGCCGCGCTGACGAGCAGCGGTCAGTTCAGCAGTTTTGTCGTGGCGGGTCGCTATGGGGTGCCTCCTGAACCCGGCGGCTGGCTGACGAGTCCGTTGGTCTTGGACAACGTGGCCCCGGAAGTGGCGACGAGCAGAGACGAGTCGTGGTTCGCAAAGGCTGGATCCGATTCTCTTACAGAGCCCGGCATCCTGTCGATCCGGCGCCGGCCGGTAGCCGGAACGACGACGCGGTTCGCACCGGCGGACTGGACGGAAGGCTGCGGCTCATGACGGGTCTGGCTTGGCAAGCGATGGAACGCCGCCAGCGTCATGGGAATCCATGCAAGGGGAAAGTTGACCATTGGGACGCGGGATTGTGATCGGAACGGGCGCCGTGGAAAGCGGGCCGGCTGGGTATGAGCCGCATACTATCCCACAATGGTCACACGACGACAAGGGCAGAACGGCTCTGGCAAACTAGGGCCTTGCCAAACGAACCTAAAGGGTTTACGTATAGCGCCCTCATCGGTGAGACCGGTCCTGTTCTTTCCTTCCTCCTCGAAACCGGAGGGGAAGAAAGAGAGTTAGCCGCTGATGGCTACTTGCAGGCTGAGCGGTTTTCTCCCGAGATCGGAGAAGATCGCCCCGCCATACTGTCCTCACCATTCTGCCATCATCGGACACCCCTTTTTACTACACTTGTTAGGACTAGTTATTCCCTTGTGTTTGATCTCGCCGGTTCGAGCCTCAGCCTCACCAGAGGAAATGAAGGCCGTCGAATCCCACGAGCTTGAATTGATTAGGGCCGAAGACACTGCCAGCATCGCCGTGGGCTTGGGCAGAGAACAACCCATTTCAGAAGCACCTTCGAATGTGTACGTGATCACCGACGAGGATATTCGACACTCCGGGGCCACTGATGTCCCAACCATACTGCGGCGCATCCCTGGACTAGAGGTGATGCAGATCACCGGCGCGGAGTTCAATGTCAGCGTGCGCGGCAACAATCAGCCCGTGGCAAACAAGCTACTGGTCCTCATCGATGGTCGCTCGATTTACGAGGATGCGTACGGCAGCGTGTTCT
>DATIBM010000329.1:0-18516 GCA_035457545.1 Nitrospiraceae bacterium | reverse complement strand
CAGGGGGGGCGGACGTTGGAGATTCAGCGGCTGGTGGGGCGTTCGCTCCGGGCGGTCCTGGACATGACCCAATTGGGAGAACGGACCATCTGGATCGACTGCGATGTGATTCAGGCTGATGGAGGAACGAGAACCGCCTCGATCACCGGCGCCTTTATTGCCCTGGCCGATGCCTGCGCCGTGCTGAAAAAGAAGGACCTGATCAAGCAACGTCCGATGCTCGATTACCTGGCTGCCGTGAGTGTCGGCAAGATCGGAGGCCGCGCGATGGTGGATCTGGCCTATGACGAGGATTCCGCCGCGGAGGTCGATTTGAACCTGGTCATGACAGGATCGGGCTGCTTTGTAGAAATCCAGGGAACAGCCGAGCGGTACCCCTTCGATCGAAAGGACCTGGATGAGTTCATGAGCCTGGGCTGGCAGGCGATCGAGCAGTTGATAAATCTGCAAAAGAACGTGATCGGCAAGCTTGATTAAGTTCAAGTATGGATTGAAGTATAGATATGGAACTGATTGTTGCCACGAGAAATAAAGACAAATGCAAAGAACTGCAAGCCCTGCTTCAAGATTTGGGAGTTCGGATCCGGACGATCGGGGATTTTCCCGGCGCGCCCGACGTGGTTGAAGACGGAGCCACCTGCGAAGCCAATGCGATGAAGAAGGCGCAATCGGCCGCGCAGTTCACTGGGCTGCCGGCGATTGCCGACGACACGGGCTTGGAGGTGGCGGCGCTCGATGGAAGGCCCGGGGTCTATGCCGCACGGTACGCCGGCGAGTCGGCGACCTATGAAGACAATTGGCGCAAGTTGCTCCATGAGCTGAACGGCGTGCCTCGGGCCCGCCGGCAGGCCCGCTTCGTCACGGCCGCCGCCATTGCCTATCCGGATGGGCGAGTCCAGGTGGCTCTTGGAGCCCTGGACGGGGTGATCACGGAGCAGCCGCGGGGGACGGCGGGGTTCGGGTACGATCCGGTCTTTCTGGTTCCGGATAAGGGAAAGACCCTGGCCGAGATGTCGCCTGAGGAGAAAAACCAAGTCAGCCATCGCGCCCGCGCTTTTCAACAGGCGAAAGAACTGCTACAAGTAAGCGAGGCCGTGAGGTGAACGTCGGGGCGTAGCGCAGCCCGGTAGCGCGCCTGCTTTGGGAGCAGGATGTCGGAGGTTCAAATCCTCTCGCCCCGACCATACCAAGCTTGCTAGTGCCGGCGGCTCTTCAGGCGAAGCCTTCCCCATATGACGCCGCTGGAGAAGCACCTCAAGACCGCACTTGGTGAGTACCGGGGGCTCTTCAGGCGTAGCCTTCATACCAACCTTCGGTTGAGCCGGTCGCTCTTCATCGCTGTTCGTAAAGGATGCGACTGGAGAAACACCGCTGGTGGGTTTTGAACGCCATCGCAGTTGACGCCCGCGGAGAGACAACCTGGGGTGATTCTCTTTGTGGCGTGCATAGGCCCGCTTGGTCATTAGTCGTAGCCCTTCCCATTGACCTCGCCTGAGACACGTCCAGCAATAGCCAATCCGGCCGCCGGCGAAGCTCCGCCCCTTTGCGCATTGACATGCGATCCACATGTGAGTAAGCTGATTGACATGTCCAAGATGATTCAACTCCGGAACGTTCCCGATCAGCTCCATCGGAAGCTAAAAGCCCGCGCTGCTACCGAAGGGCGTTCTCTCTCTGAATATCTTCTTGAGGAAATTCGACGCGCGGCTGATCGACCGACCCTTGCGGAGATGGCCGAACGGTTGCAACATCGGGCAAAAACGACTCCTGAACCACCTCCTGAGGAAGCTGTCCGAGCCGAGCGAGACCGACGGTGATCGTCCTCGATGCGTCGGCGGTTCTCGAGGTGGTGTTATCGACGCCGGCTGCCGCTGTGGTGTACGGACGTCTGTCAGCCACGGGGGAAACTCTTCATGCCCCGCACCTCTTGGATCTGGAAGTTCTGCAGGTGCTGCGACGGTATTGTGCAACCGGTGAGATTACGTTGGATCGGGCGAAACAAGCGGTGACGGATTACCTCGACTTTCCGATTACGCGATATTCCCATGACGTCTTCGCGTTTAGGATTTGGGAACTCCGACACAATTTGACCGCGTATGATGGCGCTTATGTGGCGTTGGCTGAGGCGCTTTCCGCTCCCCTCATCACGCGTGATAGGAAGTTAGCAGCCACGTCGGGGCATAGGGCCGTCATCGAAGTGGTGTGATGTCGTTGTCGGTCATCACTGCTCCGCTTGACGGCGACCTGCCGACCCCTCAGACTAGTGCACATTCTGACAGTGGTGAGTGCTGAGTCCAGAGCATCAGGAGTTGTCCGCTATTTTGACTCAGCACTGAGCCCTCAGCACTTCAGCATGCGCCCGTAGCTCAGTTGGATAGAGCATCAGCCTTCTAAGCTGAGGGTCGCTGGTTCGATTCCAGCCGGGCGCACCATACCAAGCTTCGCTTGAGCCGGTGGCTTTTCAGGCGAGGCCTCTCCCCATTGATCCCACCGGAGAAAACCTCAAGAGATTTGTTTCTTATTGGGCGTGTACCGCCAGCTCATCGGGCGAAGCCCTCTTCATTGCGCTGGCGGATAAGCACCTCAAGTGATGTTTTAGTATTGTTGGATACTTGACCCGGCGGCTCATCGGGCGTAGCCCCTCTTCATCGACACCGCCGGAGAAACACGACCAGTAATCTTTCTCGGCCGTGTGAGCCGGTGGCTATTCAGGCGAAGCCTCTCCTCATTGATGCCACCGGAGAAACACCTCAAGCACTCTTCATTCTCGCTTCGATTCCAGGGAACTGGACACGTGCGCATTTGGGCGCAGCCGCCGGCTTCAGCCGGTTGTGAGGCCATGAACGGGAGCGAAGCTCTTACTTCTCGTCCCGGATTGCGGCCTTCACTTTAGCCATGAGTTCGGGCGTCGCCTCCCGAATTCCGTGCTGCTTCGCGTGTTCCATGGCGTTCTTCAGGACTTCCTCTTCCGTGTTCCCCCGAACGACATGTTTGCATCCGGACGACGGATCGACCTTGGCACACTCAACGACTTTACTCATGGTAGATCCTCCTCTTCGAGTCGGGCGGCTCGAGGTTCGGAAGATGGACCCGCTAGGAGATGTTCGATTGGCACATTACAGAATATAGCTGGTGGGAAGCCGTAGGCAAGGACAGGTTGGATGGCAGGCGGGTGCGGCGTTACTTCCGGTACCGCATCCGGGTCCCGTGGGTCAGAGAGAGGGTGATTTCTTCCGGGGAGAGTTCCGAGGGAAAGTAGGCGCCTGAGATCTGGGCGTTGTTGATGCTGGCCCCTTCGAGGTTCGCGCGGCGGAAATCCACCCCGCGCAGGTCCGCCTGGCGGAAATAACTGTCGCTGAAATCCAATCCGTCCGCGTCCAAGCCGCGTAGGTCAAGTCCCCTCAGGTCGCAGTTGCGCAGGTCCACCGTCTGGCCGGAGGCTTTCTTCGCGTTGAACTCGGCGATCGCTCCGTCGCGCAACAGTTGATAGAGGGGATCGTTGGAGATGCGCAGGCGCGAGGCATGAGGCTTGGTGACGGCCATGGTTACTCCCGTTCCTTTTTCGGATGCATTGCAGCAAACTTGAATCGCACCGCTGCAATCGCGCCAGGACGGGGACCGGCACCGCCGCAGACGGCGGAGCCAGTCCCCTTGGCTGCAATCGGGGTCACCCGTCGGTCATCTCCGCCATGACGATATATCGGAGTGGTCCTCCCGGAGCCAGGGCATCGAAGGGGTAACAGGTCACGAGGAGCAGTACCGGTCCGTCCTCTCCGGAAAACTTGAACGGCAATCTGCCATCGATCACGCTGCTGCCCAGGACCCGGTAGCTGACCAAGGCGCCCTGCGCGGTCTGCACGTCGATTCTATCGCCCGGCTCCAGCCGGCTGAGAAACCGGAAATGGGTATCTCGATGGCCGGTGACGATGCTCGCGCCCGTGGTGCCCGGCCTCGCGCTGCCTTCGTGGTGGGCCGGCCCGAAGGCCAAGGTCCGGCCGCTGGCGCCGGCGAGCACGATCTCGTCGATCTGATGGCGCGGTACGATGAGCCTGGCAATGGGGACCGTGTCGGCCCAAGGCCAGGGTTTGACTGGGGCCTGTCGTTCAATGGTCTGCACCCATGCCTGCCGCAGCAACCGTTGCGCCAACAAGGCCTTCATGTGAATCCACCCCCCTTGCGCCAATTCCCACAGGCCGAAGCAGCCGATCATGCCGATCGCCAGGCCGGTAGAGAGCCATCTGGATAGTCTCATTGTGTTGAACGCCTGAGACGAGCCACGAACAGCATCACCAGCAACAGGGCGAGCCCGCCAAGCGCCAAATGCAGAGGCGCGGAGGTTGCAGTCTGTGGCAGTCCGAAAATGTGTTCGTAATCCTGGCCGTGAGGGAGGTTGGTCGGGAGCGGCTTCGTGTGCAGCAACTCCGTGGCCGCCCTGGCCGGTGTGACATCGACGGCGACGAGGCTCGTGAAACGGCTGACCAGATGATGTAGGAGCGCAACCTCGACAATCTGATTCCGGAGCGAGGCTTGGTCGGTACTGTGGGCGAGACGCTCCGTCAAGGCCTCGATTGTCTGCCTCCCCCAAAGGACTGCGACTCCCTCTCGTTCCTCACGATCGGTCAAGGAGAACTTGGCTTGCCAAGAGCGAGTGCCGATCCGTCCCGTAAGGGTGACTTGGTTTGGAAACGACGGCGCCTTGAGCGAGACGAGAATCGGGTCTCCCCTGTAGAGATCGGGAATTTGTGCCGGCAGCAGGTCCGCCTGGGTCCAACCCTCGCCCGTGATCGTGAGATCGGTCAGGACCGGGTGCTCCAGCTTCTGGAACAGGCCCGTCATCCGTTCGCGCACCCGGTCGATCTTCCCGATGTAGGTAAAGGAGCCGCGGCCGATCTCAGCCGCCCGCCGCATGAAATAGCTGTTGGGGGCCGACCCGATGCCGACCGTGAACAGGCGGGAATCGCCGAGCCGTTTCTCGATCGTCGCGAACAATTCTGTTTCGTTGCCGATCTGCCCGTCGGTCAAGAAGATCACCTGGCGCAGTCGATCCGGTTGCACAGCTCCATCCAGGGCGAGCGCGAGGGCCGGGAGCATCTCCGTTCCCCCGGTGGCCCGGAGCCCGTTCACATACTGAAGCGCCCGATCGAGCTGGGCTTGAACGGCTGGCTGGGGAGAGGCAAACAACCGGTGCGTGACGCTGTTGAACTGGATGATGTTGAACCGGTCCTCCGGGCGCAGGCGGGTGAGGGCCAGGCGCAGCGCGTCCTTGGCTTGATCGAGCGACGGTCCATACATGGATCCGGACGTATCGATGACGAAGAGGACTTCGCGTGGTATGTCGATCGACTCGTCCTGATTGGTCACCGGCGGCGTGATCATGAGCAGGCCGTATTGCGAATCCTCGCGCGATTCGGTGAAGAGGGCTGCGGTCGGCATGGAATCGCGCAGCGGCTGCCAGATCAATTCGAAGTCACGATCAGCCGGCACCGAATCATTCGAAAGCCTGATGAGCCAATGGGTGGCGCTCTGGGCTGTCGCCTCGATGGCATGGAAGGGAGAATCGACCTGCGAGATCGAAAAGCCCGGCATGAGGTCGATCGAGAGGGAGACAGGGTTGATCGGTCCAATGGACGGATGCAGCACGGGAGGGGTGATCCGGGAGGCGTCCGGCACTTGATCGGTATCAGGCGCCCAGCCTGGACCTTGAGCATCGGGATTCGACGAGGAAGGCGATTCCGTCGAGGGGGCTGGATGGAGCGGACGACCGGGAATATAGCGCGGCCCGATCACCATCGGAACGCGCAGATGAAATGTTCCATGGTCGGACCTGATCGTGTCCTGATAGTCGATCTCTATCTGAACGGTCTCCTTGGGTCCGATGTTGGCGACCGAGGCTGTGAATAGGTTGGGCCGTTCCTGCTCGATCAGGCTGCTGCGCTTGCCCTCCGACTTGGCCCGTTCGTAGGTTTTCTTCGCCTCACCCCGTTCCTTGATCTGGCCTTCGATGAGCCGTTCGCCGATTCTCATCCGGAGATGGTCTACGGCGGCCCGTTCCGGCAGGGGAAAGGCATAGATGCCTTCCACCCAGCTCTCGTTGGGGTTTGAAAACTGCTGGCGGATCTTGGCACGGACGATGAGACCGGTAACCGAGATGGTGACGTCGGTGTGGAGGGTCGGAGCGGGAACCAGCACACCGGGTTGGTCGGTCTTCAATAAGAGCGAGCCGCTGGTGACTTCTCGCAGGGATATCCCAGGGGTTTGGTCCGAGGCAAACGCGATCCCATACAACGAGGTCATCCATTGGCTCACGGTCAAAACCATCGCGAGCGGGATCAGGAGGAGCATCAGCCGGGCGTGATGATGGGATGCGAAACTGGCCATGGGGACTGACTCCTTGGGGCAAAGGGTTCAAGACGACTGTTGGTATTGGGAAGGCCGGAGGCCGGATCCTCCGGCCTCCGGCTCGATGGAACCGTCAAGGCGTGACGCCTTGCTCGTTTGATGTGATGGGGCCCTCACCCTCGCGGGATTCGAGCGGTTGCATCGGAAGGGAAGTCTCGCCCGAATCCATCGCTGACTCTGTGGCTGGCTCAGTTGTGGCGGTCTCCACGGGAACCGTCATGCTGTCCGCGTTCGCCGGCTCCGCAGGCGGCACCAGATGCGAGGCGCCGACCCTGATGAACTCCAGATGGGCGCGTCGATTGAGCGTGAGGCAATCAGGGCTATCGTCGAGGCAGAGGACTCCCTCTTCGCCGAGGCTCGCAGTCTTGATCCTGTACTCGGGAACCCCGAGGCTGATCAGGTGGTCCTTGACCGCTTCGGCCCGCTTGAGTCCCAGCGCCCGGTTGTACAGGCTCGAACCACGGGCGTCCGTATAGCCCTGGATCACAAGGCCATAGTCCTGGTTCCTGGTCATGAAGGATGCATGCTCGTTGAGATAGACCTTGGCTTCATCCGTGAGACGAGTTTTCCCAAAGTCGAACGAGATGTCGGCGTGAAGCGATTCTGTGAGTTGAGTCGGGAGGGCCTGAGTCGAAACGGAAGCCAGGTGTGTCGGCTGGCTGGCTGTCTCAGCCGTTCGAGCAGCAGTTGTCGAATTGTCCGGTATCGCGACGGGCGATGAAGGGAAAGAGACCGAGGATGCCGGCGTCATCTGTTCTGACTGCGAGGCCACCATCCAGGCAATCCCGATCCCGATGGCCAGTAGGAGGACGGTCCCTCCCACGATCATGACTTCCTTCATGCCGCGATCCGCTGTCTGACTATCCGGGGCAACGCTGCCCGTTGTTGTGTTGCCCGTATAGACTGCTTGTTGTGCACCTTTGCTCATGGATCGAACTCCTTTCCCCTCTCCCTTGCCCTCTCCCCGTGGGGAGAGGAGGCGGTGAGGGAGTGATCTGTTATTGCCTGTTCTCCCGTTGCTTTGACTGGGTCTGCCTGATGTCACCTCCTTTCGCTCTTGGACCGTCATTCCCGAGGAGCCGCCATTCGGCTCAACTGCTCAGCAACAGAAGTGCCGGACTGTCGAAAGGAAACGAGATGACAAGAACAAGCAAAGACAGGCACTTATCAAAGTCGGCGTTCGTGCGGGCCTTGCGGGGCTATTGGGACCGGTGAGGGGATGCGGGGATAGCCCCGCAGGAATGTCGGGAAACCGGAATGGTAGGGGGAAACAGTCTACTGCTTGGTCTGGGACGGAAGCCGGCTGGCGCGACCGAGCTGATCGAAGTCTCGATGGATGAGCACTTCCACCGCTTTGAAGTGGCGATCGGGCAGATTCTTGAACCGTTTTCGACAAGCCTCGATGGCCTCCGAAGTGGAGGGATAGTTCCGGGCCACCTGGAACAGGTGGTCCGTGTACTCGATGAGCTTCAACTCAACGGTCCGGACGAGGGCAGGGTCCTGGGCTAACGAGGTCGCGGCCATAGTCTTATCTCCGCCGGTTTCAGCCAGGGTTTGGAAACAGAGTCCCTTCAACCGTTGGGTGACCGTGCTCCGGTCCCAGCCCAGGGCCCTTGCCGTGGCCTGCATGTCGAACCCGTGACTGCGGAGGCAGTCCAGCACCGCCCGGTCCCCCGTCACGTCGGGAATGGAAGCCGAATCGCCACCGCTGCGAGCGGATCGAGGAGGGAAGGGCACAGCAAGCCGGAGATCATCGACGCCGATGAGGGCCCCGTCCGTGAGGGCGACCGCCTGCTCGATACATTGCTGCAACTCGCGGACGTTGTGTGGCCAATCATAACTCTGCAACGCCTTCAGGGCCTCCTCGGAGAACTTGAGAGCGGGCCTGGCCATGGCGGCCGCCGCTTTTTTCAGTAACTGCTCCGCCAAGAGGGGAATGTCCTCACGCCGGTCGCGCAACGGCGGCAGGATGACGACCAACCCGCGAAGCCTGGCGTAGAGATCGGGGCGGAACCAGCCGTCTGTGACCCCCTGAGTGAGGTCGCGGTTGGTCGCGGCGATCACGCGGACGTCCACGGTGGACAGTTTGGTGGCGCCCACGCGATAGAACGTCCGTTCCTGGAGCGCGCGCAGGAGCTTGCCCTGGTGGTCCGGCCGGAGATCGCCGATTTCATCGAGGAAGAGCGTGCCTCGGTTCGCCAGCTCGAAATAGCCCGGGCGGTCCTGGGTCGCGCCGCTGAAGCTTCCGCGGACATGGCCGAACAATTCGCTCTCGAACAGCTCCGGCGAGATTGCGGCCATGTTGACCGCCACGAACGGGTGGGAGGCCCGTGGGCTGAGCAGATGGATCGCGCGGGCAAAGAGTTCCTTGCCGGTCCCCGATTCCCCAAGAATCAAAATGGGAATCGGCGTGCGCGCGGCCTTTTTCACCTCTCGGAACACCTTGAGCATCGTCTGATTGCGCGAGAGGATGCCGAGTTGCCAGCATTCCTCGCGAAGGGCTTCCAGGTCGGCCTGCTGCAACGGATCGTCCGGGACAGATGCGGCCCTGAGGCCGGCGAGGTCCGCCTCCAGCTCGGCCAAGCGCCGCCGCGCTTCGATTTCCTTGGCTGTGGCCTCCTCGATCGCCTGCTGCATCTGTTGGGCAGACGATTCGAGCGAGCGGGTCTTCATGGCGGATTCCGCCATCCCGGCTTGAGCCGCCTCGAGATCTTCCTTGAGCCGCTCGACCAGGGATTCTTGGGAGGCGACCGCCTCCCGCACCGCGGTCAGGTGGGCCTGCACCCGCTGGACATCCTGTTCAAGCACCCTGATCTGGACGCCGGCTGCCGCCTGTTTCCAGAGCAGCGTACCGGCGGTCGCGAGCAACAGGCCGCAGAGGGGAACAAACAGCGGCAGGACGAGATGGAAGGCCGACAGGGAGCCGAATAGGAGACCAAGATAGGCCGGGATCGTGATGACGATCCCGATGGTCGCCCGCCCGTGCTTCCAGGTGAGGAAGAACCAGGTTGCGAGGGCGGGAAGCAGCCAGGCGACAACGATCGCGACAGATCGAGGACTGGGCGTGACCCAGCGACCGGTCAACAGCGATGCCAGCACATGATAGTCGGTCAGGGGCGGCTTGTTGATGCGCCAGGCCGCTTTCTCGCGATCTCTGGTGTCGAGCAGGACGATCGTGTTCGCGAATCGAGCGCGGAGTCGGTCGAACTCTTTGGCCTCGATCAGCCGCCACAGTTCTTCGGGCCGGATGAGGTTCGCGGAAGGCGGGAGGGGAGTCAGCAACGCCGGGACCATAAGCCGTTCCATTTTGTCGAGCGGCAAGATCAGGTCCTGTGCGGTTGAAGCGACGGAACCGGCGCCCCGAATTCTCAAGGAAGAACCGGACCGGAGCGCGAGGTCCGAGGCGGAAAGATCGGAGGCGGTCATGAACGCCGCGAGCCCGAAGGCCGGGATCAGCCGATCATTCAGCCGAACGAACAGCGGTACCTGTCGGACCGTGCCATCCCGCTCCGGTGAGACGATCTGATGCCCTGCGTTGGCTGAGGCTTCCAGCAACGAGCCGAACGGCGGGGACAGGAGGAGCGTCTCAGGCGCACCTGAATAGCGAGGATCGACCACCGGCAGCCATTGTCTGTGCGTCAGGTTGGCGCCGCCCTCTTGGTCTCCCTGGGCTTGTGACTGAGGTTCGTTCCGTGGGATCAGGGCCAGAGGCATCACGACCCGGCCGCTCTGGGCAATCGATTCGGCCAACAGCGTATCGCCGGCGGCTCCTCCCTGTTCCGGAGAGCTTGGTGTGATCAGCGGGTCGAGGAGGCCGATGGCCCGCGCGCCGGCCTGCTCCAGCGCATCGACGATACGAGCGACTTGTTCTCGCCGGAGGCCTGCCTCGGTTGCCTGGGTCCCGTTGCCGTCGCCGACAATGACGATGGTCTCGACGACCGGTGAAGTTTGCCGTATTGCCCACCAATCATACAGGGCCCGGTCGAGCAGGGTCGTGACGGAGCCCCCGGCGGTAAGGAGTCCGGCACTTAGGATGGCCGACAGTCCGCCGATCACGGCCGCCTGGATCAGGCGCGACGAACGGGTCCGGCGCGCCAAGAAGTCTGCGGCTGTTTGACCGAGGGCCATCGACGGGATGTGCATATGTATGAGGGTTCGCCTACGGTGCCGTGCCGGCCTGTTTGGCCTGATCGGCCGGCGGCGTCGCGCCGTTCGCGGCGGCTGCCCAGTCATTGAGCAGTTGGTCCGCCTTGATTCCGTGCAGCCCCTTGAGCAGGCTCAAGGCGCTTTGCCTGTCTGCGGGAACGCCGAGGCCGAGGGCGCGGATGCGCGCCAGCGTCAACTTGGCCTGGGGCACGCCGTCCGCAGCAGCCGATTCGAAGTAACGCAAGATGCGGGGGTCGAAGGGCGGCACAATCGGGTCCGCTCCCTTCTCGTAGATGAGGGCCAATTGCGAGCCGGCCAGGGTATCCATGGCGCTGGCTTCCCTGATCAGCACGGGGATGGCTTCCCCGATGTGGTTGAGGGCCAGCAGGTGGCCGCCGAGGCTGTCTTCGTTGTCGTTGCGGGTGATCGAGGGAAACTCCTTCCAGAGCGCCTCGCGATAGGCGGCGAAGGCCTGCGCGGCCTTGATGCCTTCCGGACTGTCCGGCCATTTATATATGGCCCGGCGAAGACGCGCCAGGGCATCATGGGCTTCCTGCACGCCTTGATCTTCCGCCGCCATCCACCATTGCACGGCGGTTCCCATCTGTTTCTCGATCCCGCTGCCGGAGGCATAGGCGGCACCGATAAAATATTGGGCTCGTGGATGGCCCGCGGCGGCCGCCGTCGCAAATTCGACGGCGGCGTCCCTTGTCCGCTTGGTCAATTTCAACAACAGCCCCAGTTGGTAATGGGCGTCCGCCGAATCAGGCTTCAACTCCACGACCCGGCGGAAGGCCTCGATGGCCCCGGCCGTATCGCCGAGGCTGTAGCGCACCAGGCCCAGCGCATAGTGTACCTGGGGCCAGGAGGGCTGCTGGGCGACGGCTGTATTTAAGGCGGCCTGCGCTTCCTTCCAATGACGTTTGGCCATGAGCAACATGGCGATCTTGAGATGGGCCAGGGTGGCCTGCGGATCGCGCTGGATCACGCGGCGGTATTCCTCAAGCGCCCCGTCCATGTCGCCCAGCCCGGCGAGCGCCTCTCCAAGCTCAAGCCGGGCGTCGATCAAATCCGGGTAGTCACGGACCGTTTCGCGAAACTTGGTTGCGGCGTCCAGGTATTCACCCCTCTGCAAGAGGGCCTTCGCTTCATCCAATGGGCTGGCGGGAAGCGTGGCTGCCTCAGGCGACGGCTGCGGCTGCTTCGGAGGAGCTGTCTCTGCTGTTTCCGCTGTTTCTTGGGCGGGCGCCGGTTCCTGAACGACCGGTTCCGTGGGAGGTGGTCCTTCCGGCGGCGGAGGCGCAGTGGCGGCGGGAGCCGGGACGTGCGGCGAGGGAAGGGGACTTTCTTCCACCTTAGGGGTCGGCAGGGTGAGTTCCGGTGGGAGATCCGGACGGGGTTGCGGCGAGGCAGCCGTGTCGGAGCGGGGGCTCGTCAGGTCGGGCGGCGCGGCGGGGGAGGAATCCGAAGCCCGGTTGCCCTGGGGTCCGGAAACTTGGTTGCCTCCCGGAACGGAACCCTGAGGGTCGGAGGGAGGAGCGGGTTCGGTCGAAGCGGGCTGCGAGGGGCCTTCCAAAGGGCCTTCAATGACCGGCTGTGCAAACGGGACGGAGGCGTCGGCCTCGAACACAAGGAACCAGATGAGGACCAATCTGAGCAGCAGTTTCATGGTATTTCGCTCGGCACGCAGTCACGCGGTTCCCATTATAGCAATCAGGCCGTCTCCGTTACATCTTCGGCCTGACTCGTCCTTCTGCTCTTGAACATGGCGCGCCCGCCGCTGTAACGTAGTCGAACGATACGGTCCGCCGGACGAGCAACCCTCCGGAGCTGTCGTCTTACATCCATATAAATTTTCCACAAAGGAGGAATTCCATGCCATTGCGACTAGGCGATGAAGCCCCCAATTTTACGGCCGATACGACCGAGGGCAAGATCAACTTCCACGAGTGGCTGGGCAACGGTTGGGGCATTCTCTTCTCGCACCCCAAGGACTTTACGCCCGTCTGCACCACGGAGCTGGGCTACATGGCGAAGATCGCGAACGAGTTCAAAAAGCGGAACGTCAAGATTCTGGCTGTCAGCGTCGACCCGCTGGATGCCCACAAGGGGTGGATCAACGACATCAATGAAACGCAAAACTGCACCGTGAACTATCCCCTGATCGCCGACCCGGACAAGAAGGTCGCGACGCTCTATGACATGATTCACCCGAACGCGCTCGACAACATGACCGTCCGGTCGGTGTTCGTGATCGGACCGGATAAGAAGATCAAGCTCACCCTGACCTATCCGGCCTCCTGCGGCAGGAACTTCGACGAGTTGCTGAGGGTCATCGATTCGTTGCAACTGACCGCGAACTATAAGGTGGCCACCCCGGTGAACTGGAGGGAAGGGCAGGACTGCATCATCACCCCGGCGGTCAACGACGAAGAGGCCAAGCAGCTCTTCCCGAAGGGCTTCAAGACCGTCAAGCCCTATCTCCGCTACACCCCGCAGCCGAACAAGTAAGGGCCTGGGGCCGGTCTGAACGGAGAAGAGCCGCTTTCGAGCGGCTCTTCTTTTTTCGGCTCCTGACAGGTCCGAGATGATCGTTTCCGTCCGAGCGGCTACACCAATAGCAGGCCCGCTTCTCTGACTGTTCGCCAGGCGCTCTTGCGGGACCAGGAGTCGAATGCTGAGGGGCCGCCGAAGGGAAAGGTCTCTCGCATCTCCATCAGCCTCCGGTAAGCCGGTGACGGTGCCTTCGTCCGTGGACAAGAGCTTGCGATCAGTTCCAGCAGCCATTGCGCCTGCCGCTTGTCGAGACGGATGCGACGGTCCTCCGTTTCGTTCGGGAGAATGACCGTACAGAGCTGCTTGTCCATCCGCTCGATGACCGGCTGTCCTCCGATCCAGACGAGCTGCCTGTTGTGATCGGCGAGGGAGCGGCCGGCAGGCTTCGTTGGTTTGACGGCGCGGGCGATCCAATCGCGCGGGACGGTCGTGGCAGGCGCGCGGTGGGTGAACCAGCGGTGGACGGGCCTCTCAAATCCCTGCCGTTCCATGTAGGCCGAGAGCGCGGCGCGAAGGCCGAACCCCAACCACTCGGGCACCCTGGCCGACGGGTCCTCATGGACCAGATCGTTTTCCGCAAAGCCTTTAAATGCCGGTCCGAGAATCCTGAGACCGTGCCGGCCCGGGTCAAGCCCGATCGGGCTGTGGGCGGTCGCGACGAATTTGTGCCAGAACGCGGATTGAATCAGATCTGAGGCAAAGAGTTGCCGGACCCGTTCGAGGCTGTCGATCGTTTCCTGGATCGTCTCGCTGGGGAACCCGTACATCAGGTACGCATGGATGAGGACGCCGGCCTGCCGAAAGGCCGAGGCCACCCGGACCGTTTGATCAACCGTAATGCCCTTGTCCATTTTGGCCAACAGGCGATCGGATGCCACCTCAAGGCCGGCGCTGACGGCGATGCAGCCTGAGGCAGCCAAGAGCCGGCAAAGGTCGGGCGTGAAGGCTTCCTCGAAACGGATGTTACCCCACCAGGAGATCGTCAGGCCCTTCTCCAACAGCCGGAGCGCCAGCGATTTGAGCGAAGCCGGAGGCGCGGCCTCATCGACAAAGTGGAACCCGCGCCGGCCCGTTTCCTGGATCAATGTCTCGATGCGTCCGAGCAAGACCTCCGTGGCCGCAGCTTCATAGTTGCCGATGTAATCCAGCCCGACATCGCAAAAGGTGCAACGTTTCCAATAGCAGCCGTGGGCGACGGTCAATTTGTTCCAATGGCCGTCGGACCAGAGGCGATGCATCGGATTGGTTGTGTCCAGGATCGAGAGGTAGCGATCAAGCGGAAGGCCGTCGTAGGTCGGTGTGCCGACCTCCTGGATCGAAAAATCCGGTTCAGAGCTGTTGGGCATGTAGACCACGCTGTTCTGCTTCCGAAAATAGGTCCGGCACAGCGACTGCTCCGACCGCAGGCCTGAAAGATATTCCGCGAGGCAGAGCAGCGGCCGTTCCCCGTCGTCCAGCGTGACAAAGTCCACATAGTCGAAGACTCTGGGATCCTGAAGACGCCGGAGTTCCGTGTTGGCATAGCCGCCACCCAGCGCGACGGTGACGGCTGGATGGTTGGCCTTGAGCCATTGGGCGACCCGAAAGGCGCCATAGAGGTTGCCCGGAAAGGGCACGGTGAGGCCGACCAGCGTGGGTCGAACGGCTGTCAGATGTCGAGCCAGCGCCTCAAGCATCAGGCGATCGGTCAGCGATGGGGTGGCGGATAGCGATTGAAGAACTTGATCGAACGAGGAAGCGGAGGTGCCGACATGCTCGGCATAGCGGGTCAAGGCAAATTGCGGAGCGACGGTTGCTTGGATCAGGTCCGAGAGGTCTTCCAGATAAAGAGTCGCCAGATGTTTGGCGTGATCCAAGGTTGAGAGCGACCCCGATCGGCTGTCCAAATCTGCAAGGCGAGCAAATCTGGGACCCTGAGGAAGGAACCGTCCCTGACAGATGCGCGTGGCAAGGGATGGATCCTTCCCCTGGAGAAAGGAGACCACTTCATCGATCGAGTTTAGATAGGCCCGTTCGAGCGCCAGCATCTGTCCGGCCTCGCCCGGAAGGTTATCCGACTGTGGCCTGATGGCCTCGAAGACCTCCTGCAAACGCTTCTTGGAGAACAGGGAGAGAACCATCTCAATGCCCAGGTCTGCTTGAAACGTCTCATAGCCGCGGGAGCGCAGAAATCCGGTCAGATAAGCGGTCGAGGGATAGGGGGTGTTGAGCTGGGTCAGGGGTGGAATGATCAGCAGGATCCTGGGTCGTGCTGTTTCTTGGGCCGGGACGGTGCCGTGACTGCCAGACGTGAGGGCCGAAGGTGCGATCAGCGCCATGGTCAGGACTGTCGGCCTGAGGTCAAGGAGCGGCTGATCTCCTGGATGAATTGACGGCAGCCGTTCACGAGTCCGTCCGGATGTTTCTGAATGCGGCTTCCCAGGATATAGACCACGTCCGACCCATACAAAGACGCCATCTCAGCAATCTGCTCGAAGCCCATCCGGCCGGCCGCGCTGGGAAACAACGATCTCGTTCCCCCGAACGGCTCCGAAGTCGCGCGAGCGATGGCCAGACAATCTTCTCTGGTCATGGCATAGTCGCCGCCATAGGTCGGATAGAGACTGATGTCTGCTCCCATCAGGCGCGGGAGCTGGCCATAGAGAAGGGCAGGGGCGATCCCCGTCTCGTTGTTGGTCGCGTAGGCGCCCAGCAGGGCAGGGTGACTCAGGATCGGCAATTTAATTTCAGGGTCGCTCGCCAGCAGACGCAGGGTTTCGTAGCCGGTAAGCCCCGGACAGACGAGCAGGGCGCCGGCTCCACCGGCCTTGGCGAACAGGGCGCGGTCCCTGGCTGCAGGGAAGGCCGCGCCGATGTGCGGAGCGTAAAGGCAGTGATGTCCGGTTTCACGGTTGGCGCGGGTCACCGCCTCCGCGCAGGCCCGCACACGGTCTTCGAAACGGCAAAAGGGCTGGTCGTTGAGCCCTTGATCGTCCTTGACCAGATCGACCCCTGCAGATGCAAACTGATAGGCGAGGTCGGCCAGGTCCCGCACCGGCAGGCCCAGCGGCTTGAGCACGGCGCAGACCAGCGGGCGGTGGGGGATTCCCAGGAGTGTTCTGAGGCCCGCTTGTCCGAACCGCGGACCGGTCCAGCCGTCGAGTCCCTGTTCCGGCAGATCGATCCTGGTGACGCGGATGCCGCGCTTGAGGCTGGTCGTGCCGTAAATCAGATGGAGCAGATCCACGGCGCTGGCCTGCGCCAGCTCGATCGGAAAGCTGATCCTCACGGTCCATGAGCCCGCTCCGGTTGCTTCGAACGATTCGATGCGGCCGAGCAACTGGTCCCGGATGGGCCCGGCCGGGATGATCTCATCCGCCGCCTCCACCGTTTGGTCGATGCAGATGAGATCGGCCTGCCGCCTTGCGTGACCCTCATCTCCCCGTATGGCATAGACAACGGACAGTCTGGCGCCGGAGAGAGAATCGGAAAGGGATGTTGAGGGCGAGACATTCACGGCACAAGAGAAGTAGCATAGGCGATCGGGCTGCTGCCAGCCCCGTCGGTCCTGACGAGCGGGAACAAAAGGAGCCACTATGGCGCGAATGAATGGTCGGTCCGTTCTCTTGAGTCTGGTCGTGATGGTCGTCCTCGCAGGATCGGCTCAAGCCGAGCTTGATGATCGGACCATTATCGACCTCACCTATCCCTTCGATGAGCACACGGTCTATTGGCCCCACAACAAATCTTTCGCCTGGGAGCAGACGTCGTGGGGTCCTTCTCCCGGTGGGTACTGGTACGCATCGGGACAGTTTTGCACGGCGGAACATGGAGGAACGCATCTCGACGCCCCGATCCATTTTGCCAGGGAGGGCATGACCCTGGATGCGATCCCGCTCCAAAAGCTGATCGGGCCAGCGGTCGTGATCGATGTGTCTGATGCGGCGAAGCAAGACCGGGACTATCGCATGACAGTCGCCGACATTCTGGCATGGGAGAAGACGTACGGAAAACTTCCGGATGGGGCGATCGTCTTGATGAGGACCGGTTGGGGGCGCTTCTGGCCGGACCGCAAGTCCTATCTCGGCAGCCAGACTCCCGACGATGCCGCAACGCTGCACTTCCCGGGTTTCTCGAAGGAAGCGGCGGTCTATCTGACCAGCGAACGCCGGATCGACGGCATCGGTATCGACACGGCCAGCATGGACCATGGACCATCGCGGGATTTCATCGTCCACCAGATTGTCAACGGAGCGAACGGCTATGGTCTGGAGAACCTGGCCAATCTGGATCAACTCCCGCCAAAGGGTGCGACGTTGATTGTGCTGCCAATGAAGATCAAGGGCGGGAGCGGCGGGCCGGTTCGTGTGATCGCTCTTTTGCCGAAGGAGATCAGGAGATAGAGGGAGGCTGGCGTGTCATTAACGATTGCTGTGTTGGGCGGAGGCTTGATGGGGAGGCCGATGGCCCTGCGTCTGAAGAACTGCGGCCACGATGTGTGGATCTACAACCGGACAAGCCGGAAGGTCGAGGACCTGGGACGGCAAGGGATTCTTGTGGCTGGCCATCCCATGCAGGCGATCGAAGCGGCAAGGGTCGTCATTCTCATGCTGGCGGATGCGCCGGCAATCCATGCGGTGTTGGATCAGTTGGACGGCAAGTCCCCTTGCGAGGGAAAGACCGTGATCCAGATGGGGACGATCGGTCCTGAAGAAAGCCGCGCCTGCGAGCAAAGGATCGTCGCGCTTGGCGGCGACTATCTGGAAGCGCCAGTCCTCGGGAGCCTTGCCGAGGCGAATGAGGGTCGTCTCTTGGTGATGGTGGGAGCAAGGACCGAACAGTTTGCCGAATGGCGGGACCTGTTGACCTGTTTCGGCCCTCAGCCGCGCCATCTTGGCACGGTCGGGCAGGCGGCCCTGGTGAAACTGGCCCTCAACCAATTGATCGCGTCGCACATCGCGGCCCTGTCGCTCAGCCTTGGATTGATTCAGCGGTCCGGCGTTCCGGTGGAATCGTTCATGGCTCTGTTGCGGGAGAGTGCCCTGTTCGCGCCCATGTACGACAAGAAATTGCCGCGGTTGCTCGACCGGCAATATGACCATCCCAATTTCTCCGCCCGGCACCTGCTGAAAGACATCGACCTCTGCCGGGAGACGGCTGCGCGACTGAATGTCCAGACCGGCGGGTTGGACGGGGTGCGGGCGCTGGTGGCGGAAACTGTCCGTAAAGGCTGGGGCGACGCTGACTATTCCGCTCTGTTCGAAGTGATCTCGCCTGCTCAACCAAGAAAATAAGGGCTCTTCCGGAAATCGTGTGGGTGACTCAAGTTGAGTGCCGGCATGGGGTGTGTGCTGTCGCGCTTCTCGGAGCGACCCTTCCGGGGCCTTGCCGAGCGGAAGACCTTCCGAAATTCCCGCGGCCACGGCCTGCGACCGT
>DATIBM010000328.1:0-4957 GCA_035457545.1 Nitrospiraceae bacterium | reverse complement strand
TTCTTCCACCGATCCGGAGGTAAACAGCAGCCCGGTTCGGCCATGGCAGACGATTTCTCCTGTCCCGCCCACATCCGACGCGATACAGGGCACTCCCATGGCCATGGCCTCGGCAAGCGACAGGGGCAACCCCTCATTCTCAGAAGACAGGACCACCACGTCGGCCATCCTCAGGTAGGGTCTGACATCATCGACATGGCCCACGAACGTCACAAGGTTCTCGAGATTCAATTTCGTCGCCTGCGCGCGCAGTTCCCTCTCTTTAGGCCCTGAGCCGAGAATGAAGCAATGCCAATCTCGCTGGGATCGAGAGAGCACCGAGAGGGCATCCAACAGAAGATCGATCCGCTTCACCTGGGACAGCCGGGCGACACATACGATCGTGAAGCGATCAGAGCCGGCGGCATTGATCGCCGGCGTTCCCCTTCTACCATGTTCGGACGCAAAGTACCGGAGGTCAGCCCCATTGTGAATGGTGATGGTCCGGTGCTCCGGATAACCGTACTCGGTGGTTAAGCGCCGGCGGAGGGCTTCGCTCACACAGATCGTGGCGTGAGCCAGCCGTCCTTGTAGTCGTTTGGCCAGCAGGAATCTGGTCCGCCACCCAAGCAGTCGCTTGATCAGAGGCCCAAGGCCCTTCCCTCCACCCGACGCCGGAGCAGGATCCCACATCAATTGCTCAATACAGACCAGTCGCCTGGCCCCGCACAGCCTCGCCGCGACATAGGCTGAAAGCGGGAAGAGGTGCGGAATCCCCTTTGCGAACAGAATCACATCTGGCCGATAGCGCGTAAAAATCCGCCAGTAACGGGGGAACTTGGCCCATGTGATCCTGGCATGCTCCACCACGCGCACATGCGGGCAGCATCCGAGAAATCGACTATAACAATCCTCCGCCAGGCAGACGATGATGCAGCGAGCCCGGCCTTCCAGCCGGCGAACCAGTTCTACGACATGTTTTTCCGTTCCTCCATACTCGGGCGTCTGGCTCAGCACAAGGACCAGCGGCAGCGGCTGAACTGGGCGCGCCGTTGTCTGGTTTGGTTCCTCGGCTTCGTCGAGGCCGACACGAGTGTCGTTTTCGGGAGCGGACAAGACCACGAATCTTTCCCTACGTCCCGGTGAGCGTCTCGACGATCCGGTCGGTCGCATGATCCCATGAAAACCATTCTGCGGCGAGCTTCCTGGAGCCGTCCTGCAGCCGTCGTCTCAGATCCTCGTCCTCTATCATTCGCGCCAACCCGGCGGCCATGGCGTCCGCATCTTTGGGAGGACACAACAGAACATTGTTCCCCTCGACGAACTGTTCGTCCAGTGTGGCTCCTCTGGTCGCCACAATGGGCAATCCATGCGCCGCGCAGGCGGCAAAGGAGCTGTTGTTCATCGCGACTCCGAGATCGTGCGCGAAGACGCAGGCATCGACGGCGTAGAGATAGCGCGAGGCCTCGTCGCTGTCGGTTTCATATTCCCCCGTCCAGATCACCTTCTCGTTGATGCCCAACTGCTTCGGAAGCTCGCGCATCTCCTCCGCGAATCGCGGCCGCCCCGGAAATTCCCGGGCGATGACCCCTCCCACCAGCACCAGCCTTGCCTGGGGATACCGGCGGCTCACCCGATGAAACGCATGAATGACCGTTTCCACCCCTTTGGGCGGATAAATAAACCCGAAGTACACGATGGCGAAATCCGAAGGCGACAACCGCAACTTCGCGCGTGTCGCGGCGCGAGCCTCCTCGTCCACCGCGGTCGTCATGGTGAGCAACGGCGGAGGCGGCACCAGCACGCTCTTTTTCTCGATGTTCGCATAATGATCGGTCAGCATCGCGCAATGCCCATGGCTCATGACGATGATCCGATCGCTGTCCCGCAAGAGCGTCCCGAACTCGTAGGAGGAGTCCATCGGGGAAGCCCAGGCTTGAACCAGTTTTCTCACGGCTCGACTCAGTGGTGAGAACCGGCCGGGATGGCTTCCGCTCGGATAGGCCAACATGCTCACGAACCGCTTCCCCTTGAGAAGCGACCGGCATATCGTGGCCGCGAACGTGATCATGGGATGCTCGTGATACACCCACCCTATATAGAACAACAATACGGCGTCCGGACGGGAGCGGGTGATGAACCGCATGAACCGCGGCACATCCCTCCAGGACCAGTCCCGCATAATCGGATGGACGGCAAACGGAACCTCTTGAGTCCATTGATTGGCCTGACTGGTCAGGACATGGACGTCCATCCCTTTTTTGGCCAGGTACCGGCATTGATGGTAGGCGTGGTCGGCCTCCCCTGCCCGCATCGGAGGAAAGGCCGCACTAATGAAGACCAACTTCAACGACGCAACCCCTTTCCGGTCGAGAGTGCTCCGCCCCTGCCCGCGCCCGTGCTCGGCCAACGAACCCTGTGGATCAAATCCTGCCCTGCGCCTGAAGTTGTTGTCGGATCCATTTATAAGTCTCCGTCAAGCCTTCCTCCAGGCTGACACGCGGCTCCCAGCCCAAGGTCTGTTTCATCAACGTGAGGTCGGCGTTTCGCCCCCGCACCCCCTGTGGCTTCGTCAGATCATGGCGTTTCCTGATCCGCTTCCCGGCAATTCCTGCGACGATATCCACCAGTTGATTGATGCTCACCAATCGGTCCTGGCCGAGATTCAGCGGGTCGTGGAAGTCCGACTGCATCAACCGATGGATGCCCTCCACGCAATCATCGACGTAACAATACGATCGTGTTTGCTGTCCATCTCCCCATACCTCGATCTCATCGTCGGCTTTCGCCACGGCAATCTTTCGACAGATCGCGGCCGGAGACTTCTCTCGGCCGCCCTCATAGGTGCCCAGGGGCCCAAAGATATTATGAAACCTGAGCACATAGGTTTTCAGCCCGTAGTCCTCCCAGTAATGCCGGCACTGCCGTTCGGTGAACAATTTTTCCCATCCGTATCCATCCTCCGCATCCGCGGGATACGCATCAGCCTCCTTCAGCGGTGTCACATCGGGAGAATTTTGTTTGTATCCGGGATAAATGCAGGCCGAGGAAGTGAACAGAAACTTGTCGGCCCCTTGGATCCGAGCCGCCTCCAGCATGTGCATGTTGATGAGCACGCTGTTGTGCATGATCTGCGCTTTGTGGGACTCAATGAAACCGATTCCGCCCATATCCGCCGCCAAATTGTAGACTTCCTCGATCCCTCGCGCCGCTTGCAGGCACTCGGCCCAGCGCCGGAGGTCCAACAACTCGAATTCATCGGCCGCCGTCTGCTCATATTCCGGCAGCTTGATGTCGACTCCCCGCACCCAGTATCGCTTCGTCTTCAAATATTTCACCAAATGGTGCCCGATAAACCCGCCCGCCCCCGTGACCAATACCTTCTTCATGTTTGACCCCTCCTCCGTTCACTCTACGAACTCGGACGCATTGTCTCACCGACGCTTCGCATGCTCCACTGCGCCGCGTCATCATACTCGGCAGGATACCGCATCGCAATCGGCCTTCGCTTCATGGAGGCATGTGGTTTCGTCGCCGATATTTCCGGTTTCCGAACCGGCTCCTGCGCTCAGTAGAAGTGTGGAGCTAACATAGCATCACCCCGGGGGACCGGCCAGAATATTATGATCAGCCTGCGCTTGGGAGATGATCACGCCGGGCCAAACCCCTTTCGTTAGGATAGGGCACCCGACGGCCGTTGCCAACCCACCTCTTCGAACAAAGCGAGAGTCACGAGGGGCGATGCACGCCCGCCTCCCGCTTGTCGCGCAGCGCCTGCACCGCCTGAAAGAGACAATCGGCGACCACTTGATTCCCCCGAGGGGAATAATGGCCCCCCCTTTCGGCAGGGTTAAACAGCTCACCCGGTGCGAGGGCGGCCCCGACACACGCCCGCAAATCATGATGAGGGATGCCGGCTTCCCTGAGGATCTTCAGCCCGATCGGTTCCCATGAGGGGACCGGATAGTCCGTGTCGGTCGGAAGATAGACGATCACCGGAACCCCGCCGTCCTTGGTGACCGCTTTCACAAACTCCTCGTAGATCCTCCGATTGATCTCTTCCGTCGCCCGATCAGATATCTGCGGCCTTTCACGCTCGTAGAGGGGGTGTAGCGAGGTCAAGAGCCTGAAGATGTAGGAGCGGTTCGCATATCGCCAATCCGGACGGTCCCACTCCGTCTCTTTGTAATTGATGTCATACTCGATGAACGGGAGGTCTCGGATCGAGGCCTTCGCCAACATTTGAGGAATGCTCGGCAACGGCCTATTCAGCACCTCCAATTCGCCGTCCTGAAGGACAAACCGAGGTTTCGCGAACGGCATCCCCCCATCCGGAAACATCAAAAAAATATAAATGGCCATCGTGCGAATCACGTCGTGATTGATGAAGCCGAGGATCACCAGATCGGGATGCCATGCTCGGACGTCTTTGAGGTATCGGAGGTACATTTGATCGACCCCATACCCGCCCACTCCGAAATTCAGCACCTGACAGCGGGATCCTAGTTGCTGTTGCATCCGGTATCCCCACGTGTCCTCGTACCGGACGACCTCGCCGAAGGTATAGGAATCCCCCACGAGGGCGATCCGGCATGTGGACCCTACTTCCCGAAAAGACTCGCCGACCCGTCCGCTCCGAATTCCTTCGACGCTGCTGAAATACAATCCATCCTCGCTGCGGCGGCTGGGCCCCACGGTAAACCCCAGCGTCTCATCGAATACCAGGAAGGTCGGTTGCGTTTCAGCCTTCCGGAGCAAGGCCTGATAGGATGCTGTGGCGCGCTCCCATTGCCTGGGGTAGAGCAATTTCGCCCCGAGATTCTCGCCGAGCTTGTTGGGCACGGCCGCCAACCGCAGGGCGATCTCCGCGACCAGCAGCAGCCCGACCACGACCGCGATATTCATCACGATGGGCAGCAGCCACTTGTTGGACCTCTCCCGAGACGCGATCCGGCACTCTCGCATCACAAGGGCGGCT
>DATIBM010000327.1:0-6999 GCA_035457545.1 Nitrospiraceae bacterium | reverse complement strand
GGCGCCACCGCCGGGCTGTCGTTTCCGCTGCAAGCGGCCAGGGCGGAGGCGCCCGCGAGAGCCACGCAGAACCACACGGCTTTCATGTCGAGATCTCCCGGCCGACGGCGCTTTCCAATTGAAAGACGTTCCGCTGGTAATTGAATAGCGACTCCAGATAGTTCAACTGAATCGAGCGGGCGGTCCGCGCGGCGTCCAGCAGTTCCAGAATCGTCGCCCCGCCGCGCTCGTAGGCCCGTTCCACGATCGTCAAGGTTTGGCGCGCATCCTCCAGGACGCCCTTCTGGTAGGCCTCCACCAGATTGCGGCTCTGGATCAGGTTCCGGTGCGCGATATCGACCTGGTTCTCGACCTCGACCAGCGTCTTTCTCAGATCGGCCTCCGCAACCTGCACATTGACCTCGCCCTGCGCGATTCCGCCCTGGTTGCGGTTGAACAGCGGGAGCGGAACCCCGACGCTGAGGCCGAGCTGCTGCGGATTATCCGGGCCTTGAGCCCCTTGCAAGGCGTACCCTCCGCCGATCGTCACGTCGGGATACCGGTAGGCCTGCGCCAACTTCAAATCGGCGGATCGTTGCGCTCGCGCGATCCGCTTGACGCGGATATCCGGCCGGCCGTCCAACGCCAGTTGCTGCATCGCCCGCACATCGGGATCGATCCGCCGGTACTCCATGTCCGTCGTCAACTCCAATTTCGTCGTCGCCGGCAGTTGGAGCAGCACCCGCAAATCCGCCCTCGCCGACTCTGTGTCCTGCAAGGCCGTGATGACCTGCGACTGGAAGTCCACAACCTGCAGGCGGATGCGGATGAGATCGACTTCGGCGATGAAGCCCTTCTTGAAGCGAACCGTGTTGATTTCGAGAATGCGCGCGAACCGGTCGCGATTCTCCTCGGCCAGGTTCAGGCGCCTCAACCCGAGCTGGACCCGATAGTAGGTTTCCTTGAGCGTGAAGCTCAACTGGCGGATGGCGTCCTCGAAGGCCGCCTCGGCGCCTTGAATGCCGTAGGCGGCGCTTTCAATGCGGTAGCCGCGTTTGCCCGCCATCTCGAAGAGCTGCTGGACTTGCGGATAGACCTGCCCGCTGCGGGACAACGTGCGGCCCTGCGTCCAGGATCCCACGGCGCCGACGGAGAGCACCGGGTTGGGAAACAGCCGGGCCGTGATCGCTTGGCCTTGCGCGTAATCGATTCCGTACTTGGCAATGATCAAGTCGAGATTTTGGCGAAGAAACAGCGCGAGCGCTTCATCCAGGGACAGTCGCGCGGTCGCGGTCGGGCCAGCCGACGGCGCGGCGAACATCTCCGCCGCGCCGGCCCCGGTGACGCACCATGCAAGGCCGCACCAGAGCATCGCGGCACACAGGAGAAACGTCTCTCTCGCTCCTCTCACGGAGGATCCGGATTGACAGCCCGAATGGTCACGCGAGGGAGTGTGGTTCACAGAATCTTTCGCCGAAGGTCCTGCCTGATTGGAGAGATGAACCTAACCCACATTATTCATGAGCGCTTCTACTGCAACCACCGAGACGCCGCTGCGACAACCCAGCATGCGCCTCTGGGGCATGCTGGCGGGCAGGCTCGCCCCTTACGGCCTCAACGTACTGTTTCAAGTACGCCTCCGCCGCAAGGGACTCCGCGTGCCCGTCTCGCTTGGCGTCTCAGTAGTTTCGTGACAAACCGTCATGAATAATGTGGGCTAACACATTGAAAATCAGATCATTATACCTTTTTTAGCCGGGCAGGGAAATAGAAACACCCCGGCCGCTGGTCAGGTCATCTTCAGCTCGGTCCAGGCCCGATCGTAGAGGCGGATCGCCTCCCCGACATCCGTCATCCATTCCAACCCCCGAAGGAGAGAGGGAGGCGGAAAGATGCCCCTATCCTGTCTCAGATCCGGGCGCACCTGTTCCTTGGCCAGCCGGTTCGCCGGCGCAAAAAACAGCCGTTCCGCCGTCCGGGCCGACACCCTGGTCTCCAGCAGGAAATTGATGAACCGGTGCGCCAGGTCTGGCTGCCGGGACGACTTGAGGATGACCAAACAGTCGGCCCAGATTGTCCCGCCCTCGCGGGGCACGGTATAGCGGATGGACGGCCGGTCGGCCCTGGCCCGGACCATGGGACCGACCCAGCCGTGAGCCAACACGACTTCACCGGCCGCCAACAGTTGGTCGTAATGATCGCTGGTATAGGCCTTTACCAAGGGCTTTTGCGCGATCAGTTTGTCCTTGGCCCGCTCGATCGCGACAGGATCGACTTGGTTCATCGAGACTCCCATTAGCCGGAAGACCGCGCCGAAGACCTCCCGCTGGTCGTTGAGCATGCTGATCCGTCCTCGGTAGCGGCTGTCCCACAGCACGGCCCACGAGTCCGGGGGAGCCGGGAATGAGACCGCATCATAGCCGATGCCGACCGTGCCCCAGAGGTAGGGAACGGAATAGCGATTCTCAGGATCAAAGGACAGGTCCTGCAAGTGCGGCTCGACCAAATCCAGATTGGGCAGTCGATCCGGAGAGAGTTCGGCCAGGAGGCCCAACCGGATCATGATGGACACCATGAAATCCGACGGCACCGCCACATCGTAACCGCTCGCTCCGGTCTGCAATTTTGCAAGCAGCTCCTCATTGCTGCTGAAGGTGTCCACCACGACCTGCGCCCCCTCCTGTCGCTCAAACTCGGCGATCAGGTCCTGGCTGACGTAATCCGACCAGGTGAAATAGTGCAGGACCTTTGGCGAAGCTCCGGTCCCCTGTTCTTCTTGGCCGAAGAACGGGCATCCGCCAAGGCTCCATGCGATCCCGACCAGTAGGCCGATGCAACCGACAAGGGCCGGACCACGGGAGGTCATCGCGCGACCTCCCGGCGTTGCTGGAACAGCGCCGCGGCGACCAGCGAGATCGAGAGCAGCACTAGCAGGCTCGAGAGGGCGTTGATCTCGGGGGTCACCCCGGATCGAATCATGGAATAGACCCGCATTGGGAGCGTGGTGCCTCCGGGGCCGGTCGTAAAGAAGGTCACGAGAAAATCGTCGATGGAAATCGTGAAGGCCAGCAGGGAGCCGCTCACGATCCCGGGCATGAGCAGCGGCAACGTAATCAGGCGGAACACTTGCCAGATCGATGCGCCCAGATCAAGGGCCGCCTCCTCGAGCGCCGGGTCCAGCCGCCGCAGCCTGGCCCGGACCACGACCATGACCACGGGGGCGTTGAAGGCCGTGTGCGCCAAGGTCACCGTAACGAGCCCGAGCGGCAGTTTGATCACGACGAACAGGAGCATGAAGGCCACTCCCATCATCACTTCCGGAATCACCAGCGGGAGCGCCAACAGCAATTCGAGCCAGGGATGCCTGCCCCGTTCGAGCGCGATCGCCCCCATCAGGCCGAGCGCCGTCGCGAGCCCCGTTGACATGACGGCCACCTTCAAGGTCACCACCGCCGCGTCCCACAGAGCCCGGTCCTGCGCGAGCGTCACATACCATTTGACCGTCCATCCTTGCCAGGAGGACAGGGCGCGGCCGTCGTTGAAGGAGAAGAGGATCAGCACAAGAATCGGCGCGTAGAGGAATCCCAGCACCAGCGAACCGATCGCCGAGGCCCAGATGTGTTGTCGGACCGCCGCCATTCGATCTCCACGATCTCGCTACCGGATAAATTCCTGCGGGCCGGCCGCGCTGGTGACCCGCCGATACCCCCAAAGCGCGACCATGACTAACAGTAAGAGCACGATGCTGAAGGCCGACCCCAAGGGCCAATCGCGGACGACCAGAAACTCGTGTTGCAGCAAATTGCCCATCATCATCGTTCTGGCGCCGCCCAGCAAGTCCGGGGTCAGGTAGGAACCGAGCGACGCCACGAACACGAGCACCGACCCCGCGATGATGCCGGGCACAGTCAACGGCACGAGCAACCGGATAAAGAGGTCCCACCAGGAAGCGTACAGATCCCGGGCGGCTTCCTCCAGCACAGGATTGACCTGTTCCAGCGAGGCATAGACCGGCAGCACCATAAAGGGCAGATACCCATACACCAAACCGATCAACACCGCCCACGGCGTGTACAGGAAGGTGATCGGCTCGCCGATCAGGCCCATCTGCATCAGCCAGGTATTCAGCAGCCCATCGGTCCTCAGGATGAAAATCCAGGCATAGGTCCGGACCAGAAAATTGGCCCAGAGGGGAATCAACACCATCATCAACCAGAACGATTGCCACCGTGGGGATGATCGCGCCATCACATAGGCGAACGGAAATCCGACGAGGAGACAGATCCCCGTGACGGCAGCCGCCATGGCACAGGAACGCCAGACGATCGTGACATACAACGGGTGCAGGAGATCGCGGTAGTTGGCGAGACTGAAGTCCCAGCGGATCCATCCGTAGGTTTCGCGGGTGGCGAAGCTGATCGCCAGCACGATCAGCAAGGGCAACCCGACGGCCAGGAGGCCCCAGAGCAGGGACCCGGCATAACACCAGCGGCTGGCTCCTGACGAGCGGCAATCGTGCATGACCCCTCGGCCGGTTCAATCGTCACTCGGGGAGCAGGAACCCGTCATCGCGATGCCAGCAGGCGTAGACGCGGTCACCCACGGAGAATCTCTTATGGCCGTTTCCGTTCGAGACCATGGCCTGCCAGAACACACCCCCATCGAGGCGCAGACGATACCGCCAATGGGTTCCGGCATAGTCCACCTGATCGACCACCACCGGAACGCCGGCCTCGCTCTCGACGTGCGGCCCTTCGTTCCGGACCAGCACGAGTTCAGACCGAAGCACCAACGTGGCATCCTGACCATCCGACAGGTTGACGAGATCACGGCTCGGAATCCCGACCGCCAGGTTCAAGCGCGGCACGGCCAGTTCCCCCCGGTCGGGACCGATCAGGCGAACCAGACCGGCCAGCATATTGGACCGGCCGAGAAACTCGGCGACAACACGAGAGGCCGGGGCCTCGTAGACCTCTTCCGGGGTGCCGACCTGCACCAGCCGCCCCTGCTCCATCACGGCCAGCCGGTCGGACAGGGCCAGGGCTTCCGCCTGGTGGTGGGTCACGCAGATGAACGTGATCCCGACCCGTTGCTGGATGCGCTTAAGTTCGGCGGTCATGCTCTGCCGGAGCTGCTCGTCCAGCGCCGCCATCGGCTCGTCGAGCAGGAGCACCGCCGGCCGATTGACCAAGGCGCGCGCGATCGCGACCCGCTGCTGCTCGCCGCCGGACAGTTGTGCCGGCCGTCGGTTCCGCAATCCATCCAGACGCAGGATATCCGCAAGCTCGTCGATGCGCCGACGCCGCTCGTCCCTCGGCAGACCCTGCATGAGCGGCCCGAATCCGATGTTCTCCTCGGCGGTCATGTGGGGGAACAGGGCATAGGATTGGAAGACCGTGTTGACCGGCCGGCGGCTGGGAGGCACGCCGGCCATCGGACGGCCCTGGAGCAGGATCTCGCCTCGATCCGGCTGTTCAAAGCCGGCCAGCAGGCGAAGGAGCGTGGTCTTGCCTGCGCCGCTCGGTCCGAGAATCGAAAAAAACTCCCCTTCGCGCACCGCGAGGGAGACCTCGCGCACGACGGGCGGACCTCCGTAGGATTTCATCACCCCCCGCGTCTCCAAGATCACGGCGCGATCCTCGGCAGAGCCTGAATCGGAAGGCATCGCAGGACTGGATGAGGCCGTTGAGGAAGGAACGTCACGCACTCCCGGTCGCGTCGCCGTCGATCTCACGAACCGGACGGCGACCGGCGCCTCCCGAGGCGCAGTCAGTGGTCCAATCCGAGCTTCGCCGGAACGCGGCGCAGAAAGTCGCGGGCGCGCACCTGGGCTTGATGCCGCCGCAACAGCTCGCGCCTGATGAGGTTCCGATCCTCCGCCACGATCCGCACCAATCGATCGGCGTCCTCCGCATGCTCGCGAATCAGCTCCGAGAGGCGATGCATCTGCTGCTCCAGCCGGTTCAACCGCCGCAGCACATCGCCCGATGAGGTGATCGGCCGCGCTCCGTCCGATTTCCGCCGTTGAGATTGAGTTGGAGTCCGTCGTTTCGCCATGGGCCTCCGTGCGCAATGGGTGAAGGAGTCAGGGCCGTAGTATTCCCACACCGGCCGAGCTTGTCAACCGGAGCCTCCTTTCTATTTCGCGGGCGCCCTGCTAGAATTTCACCCGATGCGGGACCTGTTCACGATGATCCTCGCCGGAGGCAAGGGCGAGCGGCTCCATCCCCTGACCGACCAACGGGCCAAACCGGCGGTGCCGTTCGGCGGAAAATACCGGATCATCGACATCACGCTGAGCAACTGCATCAACTCCGGCCTGCGCCAAATCGCCGTGCTGATCCAGTACAAGTCCCATTCGCTCGACCGGCACATCCGCATGGGCTGGAACATTTTCAGCACCGAGCTGGGCGAATACATCATCTCGGTGCCGCCCCAGCAGCGGATCAGCGAGGACTGGTACAGGGGCACCGCGGACGCGGTCTACCAGAATTTGTTTCTCCTGGACAACGAGCAGTCCCCGTACCTGCTCGTCCTGGCCGGCGACCATATCTATAAAATGAACTACGCGGACATGTACCAGTTCATGCTTGAGAACAAGGCGGATGCGGTCGTCGGCGCGATCGAATGCCCCCTGGCGGAGGCGACGCGGTTCGGCGTGATCGGCGTCGATGAGGACTATCGCATCCAGCGTTTCGATGAGAAGCCCAAGGACCCCATGCACATCCCGGGCGATCCCGCGCAGGCGTTCATCTCCATGGGCATTTACCTCTTCAAGACCGACGTGATCCGAGAGCATCTCCTCAAGGACGCTCAGGCGGGCACCGCGCACGACTTCGGCAAGAACATCATCCCCCGCATGATCGCCGACCAGCGCGTGTTCGCCTTCAAGTTTCAGGACCGGAACAAAAAATCGGTGGACTACTGGCGGGACATCGGCACCCTGGACGCCTACTGGGAAGCCAACATGGATCTGGTCTCGGTCGATCCGCTGTTCAACCTGTACGACCAGAACTGGCC
>DATIBM010000326.1:0-21177 GCA_035457545.1 Nitrospiraceae bacterium | reverse complement strand
ATAAGACGCAAAAGAGGCGCCGGTTCAACCGAAGGTTGGTATGGAGGAATTCCATGGAAATTTCCAGACATGGCCGTATCGATGATCTCGGCAAGCTGTTGCTGGGCGTGCAGGAAGCCGATCGTCCTGTCGGCAAAAAGCTCAAGGCACCCGCCTCCGGGGGGGACCGAGTGGAAATTTCCGATGCGGCGAAGGAAATGCGCCAGGTCGGTGAGCTTGTCCGAGCCGCTGATCCGGTCCGCCAGCAACGACTTGCAGAATTGAAACTGGCGGTGGAGTCCGGAACCTATGACGTCCGGGGCCGAGCCGTGACAGACCGCCTCATTCGCCACACCTTAATCGACAGCGTCCTGTAATTCTCGTTCCGCAGGTTCACGGTCCTTGGTGGAGTGAGCCATGTCCTTCGCGCCCGCGACAGAACCCATCACGATGTTGCTCAGTTTGCTGGATCAGGAAATTACCGAGCTTGAAGTGCTGGCGGATCTGGTTCTGGAAGAACGGCGGGCGTTGAGCCGATGCTCGATCTTCTCACTGGACGGCATTGCGCAACGCCGACTCCATGCGGTCCACCAACTCGAACAGTTGGAAATCCTGCGCGCCCAACTTGCGGACCGGCTGGCTCAGGAGCAAGGATTCCCGCCTGGCCGAGAAGGTCTGCGGGGGTTGGCCGATCGATTGGGCGGGCAGGTCGGCGACCGTCTGCATGCGGCTGGTCGGCGCTTGACGGACTTGGTGGAAGAGGTGCGCGGCGGAATGGCCGTCAATCAGCTTGCCCTGTCGGGGTTGCGGGAGCATGCGGAAAACGCCCTTCGACTGTGGCAGGACAGCGGGGATCTGTCTCTCTATTCGGCGTCCGGAGTTCGCAAGGCGGCTGTCTCTGAAGCCCGTGTCGTCGCCCACAAAGGCTAACGATGAACCTGACGAGCCTATTCGATATCGGAAAAAGCGCCCTCTCCGCCGCCCAGCGGCGAACCATGGTCACCGGGCACAATATCGCCAACGTGAACACGCCCGGATACAGCCGGCAGGAAGCGATTCTCCAGGAGAATCGTCCGCTGAATGATCAGCCGGGCCAGGTCGGGTCGGGCGTTCAGGTTGCGGAAATTCGCCAACAGATCAATCAGGTGGTGGAGGACTCGCTGCGCCGGTCCAGCAGCGCGCTCGGAACGTTCGACGCCGCGTGGAGTTGGCTGCTGCGCGTCCAGGACAGTGTAGGGACGTCCGGCGAGCAAGGGCTGGGGGCCACCATCAACGAATTTTTCCGGGCCTGGCAGGACGTCTCGACCAACCCCGCCGATCTCACGGCCAGGACCGTGTTGCTCAGCCGCGCCAACACGCTGGCGCTGCATTTCAACCGGACGGCGACCGATTTGGACCGCCAGCGCCAAGGCCTCGACGCGGAGATCGACCAGGCGATCACGGACATCAATGGATTGGCGGCAAAAATTGCCGGCCTCAACCAGGAGATCAGTCTCGCCGAGAGCCGAGGGCAGCAGGCCAACGACCTCCGCGACCAGCGACGACAATTGCTCGGCGCCCTCTCCGAACAGATCGGAATCTCAACCACCGAGGACAGCACGGGGCAGGTCACCGTGTTCGCCGGAAAAGGGCATCTCTTGGTGGATCGGGAGCGGGCCTATCAGTTGGCCGGCGTGGCCGACGCCGGCAACAGCGGGCTGCTGGACGTTCACTACATCGGGAGCGGTGGCGCGACCGTCGATCTCACCTCGTCGATCGGGGAGGGGCGTCTCAAAGGACTCCTCGACGTGCGCGATCAGCATATTCCGGCGGCACAGGGTTCCCTGGATACGTTGGCGGCTGCGATGGTGACCCGGATCAACCAGCAGCATCGGGCCGGATTCGGGCTCGACGGATCGACGGGACAGGACTTCTTTTCCGCGGCTGGAGTGACGGCCAGAACCATGGCTGTCGCGCTGACGGACGGGCGAGCGGCTGCCGCGTCTGGCACGGCGGCCGGAGTTCCGGGCAACAATGCGAACGCGATCGCGCTTGCAGGGCTTCAGAGCCAGACCCTCGCAACGCTGGGCGGCCAAACGTTCAATCAATACTTTAACTCAACGGTCACAACAATCGGAACTGCCGCTGAATCGGCTCAACGTAATCTCGACGCGCAAGAGATCGTGCACGAACACCTCGAGGCGAGACGCGCGGAGATCTCCGGCGTCTCGATCGACGAAGAATTGGTGCAGATGATCCAGTCCCAGCGGGCGTTCCAGGCCGCCTCGCGCGTCATCCTCGTGGCGGATGAAATGTTGCAAACACTGCTGACCTTGAAGCGCTGATCGTCGGTCAGAGTTTTAGCGATTCGTGACGGAGACTTCGTATGAGAGTGGCGGACAGCCAAGTGTTCAACACGTTGTTCGGAAATATGCAGCGCACCCGGAGCCGGATCCTCGTCGCGCAGGAGCAGATTTCCTCGCAGAAGCGGTTGCTCAAGCCGTCGGATGATCCCAGTTCGTTCGGGCAGGTCTTGGCCGGCCGGACGGAGTTGTCCCGCAACGAGCAGTGGAGCCGGAATATCCAATTCGGCAGGCAACGACTGGAACTCGCCGACGGGACGCTGACGCAAGTCACCACGCTGTTGATCCGCGTGAAGGAACTCACCGTCCAGGCGGCGAGCGGCACGACGACCGCGGAACAGCGCGCGACGGTCGCCCAAGAGGTCAGACAGTTGCATCGTCATCTGATGCAGTTGGCCAACACGGAGCTCAACGGCCAGAGGATTTTTTCCGGGACCAAGACGGACGTCGCGCCCTATGTTCTGACGGCGGGAGACACCGTCATCTATCAAGGCAACGGCGAGCGGCACGTCGTGGAAGTCGGAGAAGGGCAGACGATCGACGATACCATGCCCGGCAACCAGGTCTTTTCGGGCCCCACGGCCAATCTGTTCGACTCCCTGCGGGACCTCCTTGCATCGTTGGAGGGAAATAACCAAGCTGGAATCGAGGCGGGGATCGGCAGTCTGGATCAAGCTATGGCCCAGATCAACAATGCCCAGGGACAGGTCGGGGCGCTCGTGAATCGGATGGATGTCGCCGGCGAATGGATCGCGCGCGCGACCGAGCTGGTCACCAGGACCATCTCTGATCATGAAGACGCGGATCTGGCCAAGGCGATCTCGGATCTCAGCCGCCACGAACTGGCCCTCGAAGCGACCAACGCCACGCTGAGCCGCATGTTCACGACCAGTCTGCTGAATTTCCTCCGATAAGACGGCAGGCGGATCAAGCGAGGCCTTCAGCCAACCGATACGGTTCATCAGGCGGGCTAAGCTAGGGATGGCAACAGTGTTGGCGTTGACGCGCAAGGTGGGCGAAGCGATTACGATTGGCCCGGATATCCGAGTCGTCGTGCTTCACATCAAGGGGGGCATCGTCCGCCTGGGGATCGACGCGCCGCGGTCCGTCGCGGTGCACCGCGATGAAGTGTATTCGCGTATTCGAGAGCAAAATCGGCTTGCCGCGTCCGCTGATCCGTTGACGACACTGGATCTGGAACGGCTGACGCCGAAACTGCCGCGCAGGACGCATGTGGGAATTACAATGCCGGCGCAACCGGGAGAAGGATCGCCCGATGCCCATTCGTGTGAGGACCGGCCGTTTCGGCGACATCGAAGTTGACGAGCGGACCCTGTTGATGATGCCGTCCGGCATTATCGGGTTTCCGCATGCCACCAGATACGTGATCCTGGATCATGATCGGCCGGCCCCATTCAAATGGCTGCAGGCGGTTGATGATCCCGAACTGGCGTTTGTGATCATGGACCCCGGCGATCTTCCCTGCGAATACCGCGTCCTGCTGCAACCACAGGATTTCGCCGATCTGGACTTGCAGGCTCCTTGCGACGCCGCGGTCTTCGTGATCATCACGGTTCGGGGGGCGGATCCGGGGGGCATCACGGCGAATCTGCGCGGTCCCGTCGTCGTCAACGAGCGCACCCGCTTCGCCAAGCAACTGATTCTGTCCGACGATCTTCCCACCAGGTTCCCGGTGTGGGCGGAGCCGTCAACGATGCCGACCGAGCCGGGCCATGCCTGCGCGCCAGCCGGTCTGCCAGGGTAACGAGCTGTCACTCAAGTCCCTGACTCGCCCGACCGATAGAGAAGCGGGTGCAGCGGCTCATTCGTCTTTCATGTAAAGGATGAGGGATGAAGACAAAAATCCCTGTCAATAAGCTTTCTGTTGGCATGTTGATCACCGGCCTCGACAAGCCGTGGTATGCCACCCCGTTCGTTTCCCATCGAATGAGGATGACGACGCAGGCGGATGTCGACATGGTCAAGGCCTGCGGCGTGCAGGTCGTCGAGGTCGAAGTCGAGGAGGCTGAACATCACACCGTTGCGGCGAAGAGCGCCGGGGACAAGGAGCCCGCCGCCTCGTCTGTCGCGACGCCCCATTCCGAGGCGCCGTCGAATGCTCCCGGCGCTGTCCAGCCGGGGAAAGCTGGAGTCAAAGAATGTTACTGGAACGGGACCGCATCGCCCCCTGGCTCGGGCAGAACGATGGCGGCCGCCGGCTCGGTCGTCGTTTCCGGGAAAAGCGGGGCCGCTGCGGTTTCCGATCCTGATCCGGGCGAGAAAACCTCCGCCCTGGCCGGCGAGCCGACCGAGTTCCCTCCGACGCCGTTTGAGCAGGAGTTGGCAGTCGCGAAAGCCGGCTACCACCAAACCAAGCAGATCGTCCAGCAGGCAATGGCCGAAGCCAAGATGGGGCGGGCCTTCAACTCCGAAGCCGTGGTCACGGCCGTCGATTCGCTGGTCGGCAGCGTCCTTCGCAATCCGGATGCGCTGACGAGCTTGGCCCGGTTGAAGAGTTTCGACGAGTATACCTATTACCATTCAGTGAACACCTGCGTGCTGGGCCTGGCCGTGGGTCGGAATCTGCGCATGAACCGCGACGACCTGCAGCGGATCGCGTTCGGCACGTTGCTGCATGACATCGGCAAAATGCAGTTGTCCGCCGAGCTGCTGAATCGACCGGGTCGATTGGAAGGGGACGATCTGGCGCTGGTGAAACGGCACGTGGAGCAGGGAGCCGAGTATCTAAGCCGCCTCGTCAAGGTCGAGCCGCCGGTCCTGCTTCCGGTTCTGGAACACCATGAGCGGCTCGACGGGTCCGGCTATCCCTTCGGCAAAAAGCGCCATCAACTTTCGGAATTCGGGATGATTGCCGCCGTCGTGGATGTCTACGACGCGCTGACGAGCGACCGTCCGTATCGCAAGGCGGTGACTCCGCATCATGCCCTGCAGATGCTCTACGACATGACGCGGCGCGGTCTCCTGGACGCGGCCTTCGTCGAGCGGCTGATCCGGTGCATCGGGATTTACCCGGTGGGGTCCTGTGTGCAGCTCAATACCGGCGAGGTCGCAATCGTCTCGCGCATGAATCAGTCGCAAACCTTAAATCCCGTCGTGGTGGTCATACGGGAATCGACCGCGGGGCCGAATGTGCCGCCCAAGACGCTGGATCTCTCGATGCAGGCCACGAAGCCCATCAAGCGCATCACGGAAGTGCTGGATGCAGGCCGGCTTGGCGTGGTGCCGAACGCCGTGCTTGAAGCGGTGGCGGCGTAGGCGACCTTCTATCAAGAACGATCTGGTCCGTTCTTGCCGGTCTGGTCCGGGAAATTCTTTCCCCCCCGGTTGCTTCAGAAGAGTCAGGCCCTCCGATCGCCGTTGTAACCGATTGAAACATCGGGAGCCCATAGCGCAGCCCCTCGTGGTCTAAGGTTTGCTCTCTTCCAAGGTCGGCGTTTCGACAACGAAGGAGCGCGCATGGAGCAGATCAGGCGACAGCAGTCATCGAACGTCCTCATGACAGGCGGCACAGGGTTTCTGGGATCGCACCTGGTTCGCAGGCTGCTGGGCGCCGGTTCGCGCGTGACGCTGTTGGCCAGACGGACCGAGACACAGTCGGCCAGGGACCTGTCATCGCGGGGCGCGCTGGTCGTCTCCTGTGATCTCGGGCGGCCGAATGATGCGATCGACCCGTCCCGACAAGCCCAACTGGCGAAAATCGGCCGTCCGGATCTCATGCTCCACTTTGCGGCCGAGACAGCCCTGTATGCGCCGACGCTCCAGGCCAGCAATGTAGACGGGACGCAACGGGCGCTGGATCTCGCCTCGGCGCTCGATGTGCCGTACTTCGTCTATGCGAGCAGCATCGAAGCGCAAGGCTTGACCTCCGATCAACAGGGCCCGCTCAAGGAAGAGGTCCCTTGTCGTCCGGTCTCGGCCTACGGGAGATCAAAACAGGCCGCCGAGGACCTGGTCAGCGCCTGGGGGACGCAGTCTGGGCGGTCGTCGCTGGTGTTGAGGATCGGCAACATCCATGGGCCTGGCAGCGCTTGGATGCTGGAATCATCCTTGATGACGCTGTTGGGCCTGACCTCGCTCCACCCTGTCTGGCCTCAGCTCAGGCACCGGCGGTTCCAGCCGCTCTATGTGGACGATCTGGTGGAGGGAGTCCTGCGAGCCGTCGAGGCGCGACTGACCGGGTTGTACAACCTGACGGGCGACGCACCGGTTTCCGTTGAAGAGTACCTCGAGCAACTCACGGGCTTGCTGAGCCTGCGCGATCTGCTGGCCGCCCGTTTGGCCGGGCCGCCGGACCAATCGTCTCATGCGCCAGTCGCGCCGGATTTTGTCTACTTGTTGATGGGCGAAGCGGACCGCTGCCACCGCCTCTACGACAACGTCAAGCTCAAGGGCGACATCGGTTTCTACGGCCGATGGTCGCTCCGCCGTGGCCTGGCCGCCACGCTCCAGTGGTATCGCGAGGCGGGTCGGCTGACCGCGCTTCTTCACTCGGTTCGTCAGCGAGAACTCCAACCATGCACGTCACGTTGATCTTTCCCGGGGTGGCGCTTCCGGGATTCGACAGTTTCAAGAAGAAGCCGACGATCGAGGCGAATTTTATCGACCATGGCTTGGCGTCGCTCAGCGCGGCCGCCAAGGCCCAGGGCCATACCGTCGACCTGATCGACCTCCGCACCCTCAGCGGCTGGGGACAGTTTCGAGAGGAGGTGGCGCGGCGGACGACCAGAGTCTGGGGCGTCACCTCCTGGAGCCTTCACTATCCCGATGCGGCGCGGGCGATTCGGATCATCAAGGAGGAGAAGGAGGACGCCGTCGTCGTGCTCGGCGGCGTTCATGCGACGGTGCAGTTCCAGCAGGTGTCGTCGAACCGCTTGATCGATCACATCATCACCCAGGAGGGGGAAATCAGCTTCCCCAAGTTGCTCGCGAAACTGGAGCGGGGCGAGACGGTCGACCGGGTCATCGTCGGCGAACCGCCCGTCTTGGACGAAATCCCCTGGGTGGATCGCGATCTCTTCGACATAGCGGGGGAGCTTCAGACCCCCATGGTCCCAAGCCTGCCCACGCCGTTTGTCACGACGAACGCTGGCCGAGGCTGCCCCTTCAAATGCAACTTCTGCCAGCCGGCCGAGCGCGCCGTCTTTGGCAACCGGGTGAAAATGCGCAGCCAGGAAAACGTCGTCAATGAGCTGCGTGTGCTCAAGCATCGCTTTCACTTTCGCAGTTGGATGGCCCATGACGATCTGTTCTTCATCAACCATCGCTGGACGCGCGAGTTCTGCCGGCAGTACCGGGCCGCCGGGTTCACCGAGCCCTACATCTGCCAGATGCGGGCCGATCTGATCTGCCGCTATCCGGATGTGGTCACCCAGATGGCCGAGACCGGCCTGGCCTGGGCGATGATCGGGTTTGAGAGCGGCAGCCAGAGAATCCTCGACCTGTTCGAGAAGGAAACCACGGTCGAGGAAAACCTGAAGGCGGCGGCCATCTGCAAGGAGGCTGGCATTAAGATCTGGGCGAACATCATGTTCGGCGCGCCGGGCGAGACTCGATCCGAAACCGCGGACACCGTGCGCATGGTCTGGAAGATCAAGCCGGATCACCTGAGCACGAGCTTTTTCACGCCCACGCCGGGAAGCGGTATGGCGGCCGAATTGGAGCAGCAAGGGCTGATCATGGTGGATTCCTACAACGGCTCCTGCCGCACGCCGAACGAAGCCAAGGTCAAGCACGTCGATTATGGCTGGCTCAACAAAGCCGTGGCGCTTGCCCATCAGGGCGGGCCGGAATCCCAACTGGTTGCGCTGGGCGGTCTGGCGCCCGGGAGGGGGAGCCCTTGAGGCATGTTCTCCGGCCGCTGGGATCTATATGAAGCGCGGCCGGATCAACCGAAAGTTGGTATGAAAGAGAAGAGAATCACTGGTGGTGTTTATCCGGCTGCCAAGAACAATCTGAGGGCAGCCGGGTCTCGCAAGGTTGGTAAGGAGGCCTCATGCACATCGCCTTGATCAACAGCCCATCGTTGGCGCGTCGCCCGGTCAGCCGGAGTATGGCCGGAGGCCTGGGATTCGATGGAGGCGATCACCTGTTGCTGCCGCCTCTCGATCTGGCGACGATGGCATCCTCCTTGCGCCAAGCCGGAGAATCGGTGGAGCTGATCGACGCCGATCCGCTGCGTCTTGACGAGACCGGTGTCTGCCGGCGGTTGGAGGACCGGACATGGGATGTCCTGCTGGCCACTGTCGCCCTGCCGACCCTTGAAGCCGATGCGGCGTTCCTCGTCGAGCTGCGCCGCCGGCATCCCGAGGCCAAGGTCTTCGCCAAGACCTTGATCCGTGATCACCGCACGCTCGGAACCTTGCTCAGACAAAGCGCTGCCGATTTGGTGATCCACGGTGAAGCGGACCTGTCGATCGTGGATCTGGTCGCCGGGCGGACGAGGGAAGGATGCGCCTGGCTGGAGCAGGGCGCTGCTCCCAACAGCGTGATCCTCCGCTTCGAAGAGGGCGAGCCGGTATCCGATTTGAATCGGCTTCCCTTTCCTGCCAGGGATCTGCTGCCGAACCGGCAGTACGTCTATCCGCTGCTCGGATCGCCGGTCGCCACGCTCCAGACGAGCCGGGGCTGTCCCTACCCCTGCGGTTATTACTGTCCCTATCCGCTGGTCGAAGGCGTGAAGTGGCGGCCGCAGAGTCCCGAACGCATTGCCGCCGAGATCAAGGAGGTCGTCGAGCAGTACGGCATTACCAAACTCTATTTCCGCGACGCGACCTTCACGCTCAACCAGGAACGGATCGGGCGTCTCTGCGACCTGATCGTCGAGGCGAAATGGAAGTTGGAATGGATGTGCGAAACCCGTGTGGATTGTTTAAGCGACGGGCTGATGGAGAAGATGCGCGCGGCCGGCTGCGCCGGCATCCTGATCGGCGTGGAAACCGGCGACGAAGCCGTAATGCATCACCGGGAGGGGAAAAAGGGGCTCACCGTGCCGCGGCTGGCCCGGGTGCGCGACACGGCCCGGCGTCTGGGGATTCGGCTGCATTTTCTGTTGATCGTGGGACTGCCCAAGGAAACACGCGAATCCATTGTGGCCACCTACGACCTGATCCAACGGTATCGGCCCGATACGATCGGCGTGACGATCATCACGCCCTATCCGGGAACCCCGCTCTATGAGGAGGCGCTCCGACAGGGCTGGATCGACTCGGTTCGCTGGGGCGACTACGGAGGCCACCAGGTGCCGATGCACACGCCGCAATTGTCGCGCGAGGATCTGATCACGGGCAAACAGTTCCTGGAGGAGGGGTTCGCGATCCTTGAGCGACGGCTCAAGGAAGGGCCATCGGCCCTCGTCGAAGCCGTGGCCGCGCAACATTATGAACAGGTTCTCCGGTGGGCCTATCGATTGGAACCGATCGCTCAGGCGATCCGCGAGGCCGCCCCCATGCGATCCGCTGGCGCCGAGCCGGCTCAAGTGCAGGCATTGAACCGGCAGCTTGCGGCCGATCAGAATATCGATCCAGGTACCGATCCGTCCCGTCCCGACCCCGAACTGAGCGTCGTAATCCCAACCTACAACCGACAGGCAATCGTCAGGAAGACGCTTTTGGGTTTTGCCTCGCAGACGCTTTCTCCGGATCAATTTGAAGTGCTGCTGGTGGATGACGGGTCCACGGACGACACCGTGGCCATGGCGCGTCGCCTGAAGCTGCCGTTTGCCCTCCGCGTCTTCACCCGGCCGCATGGAGGAGCCAATGTCGCCCGCAATGAGGGGATCCGCGCCGCCCGGGGGCGCATCGTGGTCATCACCGGGGACGACATGATTCCCGAGCCGAGCTTCCTGGAGGCCCATGCAACCTTTCACCGGAAGTCTCCGGCGGAAGCGGAGGCCATGCTGGGGTTCATCGATTGGTCCCCGGAGATCACCGTCACGCCGTTCATGAAATTCATCGTCTCGCCGGAAGGGGGCCAGCAGTTTGCGTATCATCTGGTCAAGCACGGCAAGGTGGATTTCCGCCTGTTCTACACCAGCAATCTCTCCCTCAAACGGTCGTTCCTGCAGCGGCAAACAACCCTGTTCGATCCGGATTTCCTGTATCCCGCGTTCGACGATGTCGAGCTGGGCTATCGCTTGGCGAACCAGGGCCTGCGGATTCACTTCAATCCGCTGGCGGTGACCAAACACCATCATGAGATTACGCCAGAAAGTTTTGTCGAGCGCCAGCGAAAGGCCGGACAGATGGCGGTGCTCCTTGCCAGGAAGCATCCCGTGCTGAACGAGCTGATGTTGAAGCTCGATGAAGTGCCGCGCGACCCGGGAGCCTCCGCCTCAGCCCGCGAGCGGATGGCTTTGCTCATCTCGGTGCTCAAGGAAGTCGAAAAGCCGGCGGTTGCGCGTCTGGCTCCCCTGCGGATTCAGGACATGGGCTTCGATCAGTATTATGCCAGGACCGTGCTCTATCCCCTCTACCAGACGCTGCTCACGCTGGCATTTCAGGAGGGAGTCCGTCTGGGCCTGCAACAGAACCAGCCCGCGCAGCAGGTCCGGCAGGAACCGCCAGCGGCGAATCATGCCGCGGGGAAACGTTATGACGTCTCCATCATTGTGCCGGTGTTCAACAAGGTCGACTTGACCAGGCAATGCCTCACGGCGTTGGCGGCGGTCACTCACGGGGTCGAGTATGAAGTGATCGTCGTGGATGACGGCTCAACGGACGGGACCCCGGAGTTTCTGGACTCGCTTGGCGGCGACGTCCAGATCGTGCGGAATGATGCGAATAGCGGATTCGCCAAGAGTTGTAACCGCGGGGCCGCCACGGCGCGCGGACGGTATCTCGTCTTTTTGAACAACGACACGATTCCGCTGGAAGGCTGGCTTCAAGCCTTGGTGGACGAAGTGGAGACCCATGCCGAGGTTGCGGTCGTGGGCACCAAGTTGTTGTACGAAGACGGCACGATCCAACATGCCGGGGTCGTGTTCTCAAAGGTCGTCTTCACGCCCTACCACCTTTACCGGCAATTGCCGGGCGATCACCCGGTGGTGAACAGGCGGCGGGAGTTCCAGTGTGTGACGGCCGCCTGCACGTTGATCCGGCGGGACGTGTTCGAGGCGGCGGGCGGATTCGACGAGGGGTATCGCAACAGTTTTGAAGACGTGGATCTCTGCCTGAAGATCCGAGAGCGGGGTTGGCGGATCATCTATCAGCCGAAGAGCGTCCTGTACCATCTTGAAAGCCAGAGTCCCGGCCGGAAGGCCCATGATGCCGACAACGCCAAGCGCCTGCGTGATCGCTGGGGGCAACACTGGTGGATTCCCGACGAAGACATCGCCTACGTCGAGGACGGGCTGGCGTTCCGGCAAACAGCCGACGGTGAGATCCTGCGGGCCAGACTTGATCCCTTGACCGATTCGAACGAGCGCCGACGCTGGGAGCTGGTCGCAGAGGCCCAACGGCTGGCGCAACGGCAGGAACGGGAAGGGCTTCGAGCCCTGCTGGCCAGGGTGCAGGAGTGGCCCGAGGACGAGTGGGTGCTCCGTTGGGCCGCCATGGTCTGCCGGATCATCGGGGCCCGCCACCTGTCCGACTTGTTCAGGGAGCGCGTGCTGAGGATCGCGGACGATCCGGAGGCCCGCTGCTCGTTGGCCAAGACGGCTCTTGAGGCCGGAGCGGTGGAAAGGGCCGAGGAACACGTGGCCGCGTTGCTGCGGCTCACGCCGGATCATGCCGAAGGGTGGTTGATGCAGGCGGTGCTGTCGATGCAGCGGCGGACATTTGAGGAGGCGGAGCAGCAATTCGAACGGGCCTTCCGCCTTGGCGCCGACGCGAAACGGGCCCAGTTGGGAATGGGCATGGCGGTCGTCGGCCAGAATCAGCCGGAGAAGGCCTGGCATATCTACCGGCACCTGTCGGCCGAATATCCGGACGACCAAGAAGTCCTCCATTGGTTGTTGCGGGTCGGCGCCTCGCTCGAACGGTGGGAGCCGTTGTCCGACGATCTGGAACGGTACATCGTCCGCAATCCCGGCGACCTGTCCGCGCGGTTTGCCTATGCCGGTACGTTGCTGCGACTGGGCCGGGTGGAGGCGGCGCGCAAAGAGCACGACACGATCCGCCTGTTGAATCCCGGCTTCGAGGGCTTGGACGACCTTGCGAAAAGCCTGTCCGCCGCCGGCAGCCTGCCGCTTGTTGCATGAGCGAACCGGTCCAAGAGCCCTGCTTGAGGGCGCTGCTCATCCAATTGGCCCGGCTTGGCGACCTGGTCCAGACGCTTCCGGTTATTGAATCCCTGACGCAGTCACGATCGAGACTCACGCTCGATCTCCTGTGCGCGGCGCCGCTGGCTCCGGTCGCGCGGCTGTTTCCGCATCTCCGGCGGGTACTCGCCTGGCAAGGCGCCCAATGGAGGGTCTGGGCGGAGTCGGCTCACGGTCGGCATCAGCAGATCTGCCGGGAGGCCTCGCACCATCTGGATGAGTTAGGCGCCGGCACATACGACATGGCCTTCAACCTGAGCCAACACCCGCGGGCGATCTACACGGCACATTTGCTGGCCGCGCAGGTCGTCGGACCTGGCTCGGATGGTCCGCTGACTGCATCGTTGCCGGCCTGGGCCTCCTACCTCCAAGACGTGGCTTGGCGAAGGGTAGACCACCGCATCCATCTGTCGGATGCGTTTTGCGGGCTCTGTGGGGTTCGCCCTCCAACGCTCGTGCCGCGCATTCAGGCCGTGCAAAGCGAACCGCCGGCCGGCTATTCGCCGGTTGGGGGCAAGGAAAGTCTGTGGGTCGTGGTGGCTGTCGGAGCGGGAGATCCGGAACGGTGCGTGCCGCCGTCGATCTGGGCCAGTTTGATCGAGACGTTGTTGGCCGCCCATTCGCGAGCACAAGTCGTGCTCATCGGGGCAGGACTGGAATCCGAGGTGGCCGCCGCCATCCAAGACCGGCTGTCGCCGTTGCTGCTCGGCCGTCTGTGGGACTCAACGGGAAGATTGAACTTGGCGCAATTGGCCACGCTGCTGAGTCGCTGTCACTGGATCGTCGGGGCCGATACAGGACCGCTCCATCTGGGGGCCGCCCTGGGACTTCGCACGATGGGGTTGTATTTCGCTCGGGCGCGTGTGCACGAGACGGGACCCTACGGCCCCGGACATTGGGTCTGGCAGTATGAGCCGGCTGGTCAAGGCAGGCCTCAGGACTGGCCGGTCGAGTCGAGCGTGGAACTGTTGCTGTCCGGTTCCTGCCCCGGAACGGCTCCCGAATGGTCGCTATGGGAGAGCCGGTTCGACGACTGGGGCACCTACTATTGCCGGCTCCATCATCCGGATGGGGCCGAGCGCCGGCGAGAGTTGATCTGGTCCTCGATCGGGCCAACGTTGCTCGCTGAGGGGTAAGGCATGACGGTCTTCGAAGCCAATGTGGCGCGGATCACTGTCAACAATCCAGGTCTGGCCGCGCAGATCCGGGCGTCCTCCGGCGATCTGCTGGAGATCAAGGAATCGCGCAACGGCATGGCGACGGCGACGTGCGGTGGCCGCTGGGTCCACAGTGCCTATGATCCTCGACAGGAGGCGGAGCGTTGGGCAGAGGGCCATCTGGCGGCCTGGCAGCCGAACGAAACGGCGGTCATCCTCGGCGTCGGCCTCCTGTATCACGTGGAGGCGCTCTGCCGGCGTTCGCGATCCGGCTTCCAGATCGCCGTAGTCGTGCCGGACGTGAGGGAGCTTCATGACGCCTGCTGCGCGCGCGCACTGGGCGATTGGATCGGTCTCGTGCGATGGATCGTGGGAGATGCTGGAGAGGCAGCCCGGGCGCTGGCGTCGTTCTCGCAGCCGCTTCGCCTGTTCACCTATGCGCCGGCCGCCGGCTATCACGCGGACTCCCATGCCGCGCTCGAGGCCGCACTGAGGGACGCCGTGGCGGCGCGGATGGGAGGCCGACTGCATGTGGCGGTGGTGGGTCCGATCTACGGCGGGTCGCTCCCGATCGCGCGCTATACCGTTTCCGCGCTCGAACAGCTCGGTCACAGGGTCACCTGGATCGATCACAGTTTCCATCACGGCAGCTATGAGGCGATGGCGGGACTGTCCGACGGGCGGCATCGCCAGTTGCTCCAGGGAAAGTTCGCGGAGCTGCTCAGCCAATGGTCGCTGGCCCGCGTGGCGGAAGATCCGCCGGATCTCATCCTGGCCTTGGCCCAAGCGCCGCTGACGCTTCCGGTGCTGGAGCACCTGCGGCGCAAGAAGTTTCTGACGAGCATGTGGTTCGTCGAGAACTATCGACATCTGACCTATTGGCAGCAGGTGGCGGGCGGCTACGACTACTGGTTTGTCATTCAACAGGAGCGCTGCCAGGAAGCCTTGCGATGGGCCGGCGCAAAGCACGTCGAGTATCTGCCGATGGCGGCCGATCCGGCCATCCACCGTCCGATGGAACTGTCAGAAGCAGAGCGGTGCGAGTTCGGCGCCGATGTCGCCTTTGTCGGCGCCGGCTATGCGAACCGCCGCGCGCTGTTGCCCCGGCTGATCTCGCCGGAATGGACGTTCAAGATCTGGGGCAACGAGTGGGAGGGGGCGGCGGTGCAGCCGGCGCTTCAACGGGGCGGAGCGCGGGTCGATGCCGAGACCTGCGTGAAGATCTTCAACGCCACGGCGATGAATCTCAATCTTCACTCCCATACCGGGGCCGGGCTCGATCCGGAGGGCGACTTTGTCAACCCGCGCACGTTCGAGTTGGCGGCCTGCCGCGCCTTTCAACTGGTGGACCGGCGGAGCCTGCTTCCGGACCTCTTTGACTCCGGTCAAGTCGCGATTTTTTCCGATGAAGATGGGCTCGTGAGTTGCCTCCGTACATGGCGGCAGGAACCGGAAGCCAGGAGGGCGATGGCCCAGGCGGCCTATGAGCGAACCTTGCGTGAACATACGTATGTTCATCGGATGAAGACCTTGCTGGCGCGGATCGGCATGGGCGAGCCGGATCGGGTCGGGGCGATTCTGCGCGGCGATCGGCAGGCCGGACGCCTAGTGGAGCAGAGCCGGGACAGTCCCGAGTTGATCCCTCTCTTGCGGCAGGCGCCTGACACCGAACGGGTGGAGCTGCGGGACCTGGCGGCCGGGATCAAGGCGAAAGGGGCCACGGCCACCCTCGGCCGCGAAGAGCTGCTGATCCTCCTGCTCGATGAACATCGCGCGGACACGAGGGATCTGCTGTGAGCCGCCGGGTCTTGATCCTGAACATCACCCGGATGGGCGATCTCATTCAGTCGATCCCATTGATCGCACGGCTTCGCCATGAGTGGCCGGATGCGGCGGTGGATCTGGTCGTGGACCGGAGTTTTGCCCCTGTGGCTGTGTTGTTGCCGAACGTACGGCAGGTCCATGCGTTCGACTTCCGGGCACTGACCGAGAACGGCCGCGCAATGGCGAAGGACCTGGTCATGTTGTATCGCGAACTCAAGACCTGGGCTCGGCCGTTGGCTGAAACAGGTTACGACCGGATCGTGAATCTCACGTTCAACCGGCGTAGCGGGTTGCTGGCTGCCTATGTCAGGGCGCCGGACACCCGGGGGGTGACCTGCGCGCCCGATGGCACGACGGTTGTGCGGAATCCCTGGATGGCCTACTTTACGGATCTCCATCGGCATCGACGGTTGAACCGCTTCAATCTCGTCGATCTCTACGCGCTCGGCGGCAGCGGCCCCGGTCCCTTCACTCCGCTGCGGATGTCCGTATCCGCCGAGGCCCGCGAACGGGCTCGGGCGCTCTTCGGCCGGCAACGACCCGCGGGAGGTTGGATCGCCGTACAGGTCGGAGCGAGCGAGATCATCAAGGCCTGGCGTCCCGACTCGTTCGGCCTGGCAATGGCCGCGATCGCCCGGCGTGGACCGGTCGGATTCGTCATGATCGGCACGGAGGCCGAGCGGGATGCGGTGGAACAGGCGGCCAACGCGTATCGAAACGCAGGGGGGGCCGCGCCTCTCTTGAATGTATTGGGACGCACCGATGTGGAGTCCCTGACGGCCCTGCTGGCGGAGTGCCGGCTGCTGCTGACGAACGATACGGGGCCGATGCATCTGGCGGTCTCCGCCAACACGCCGGCTGTCGATCTCTCCGTGGGTCACGTGGATTTCCGAGAGACCGGCCCCTATGGGCCTGGCCATTGGGTCGTGCAGCCGGATCTTGGGTGCGCTCCCTGCGGATTTGATCAGGTCTGCGCGCATCACGCCTGCAAAGACCGGATTGTTGCGGAGCAGGTTGCGGACCTCTGCCTCCACGCCATGGGGCTTGGCTCGATGCCGAGCTGTGCCACCGGCGTGCGGATCTATGAATCGGCGGTCGATGAAGATGGCCTGGGCGCCTATGCATTGAGGATCGGCCGAGTCGATGCCGCGACCGAATGGTACGCCGCCCTGTGGAGGCGGTATTGGTATCAGGTCTTCACCGGACGGGCGAGCCTCATTCCTGCGCCGCAAGGGGATGCGCCGGGCAGAGAAGAACAACGAACAGTATTCCGCCATCTGGCTCCGTTGCTCCGGCGCTTGGTCGCGCAAGCGGACGAGCTTGAGCGGTTGTGCCGCCGTCCGGTTCCACCGGTCGCCTCGGTGCAAGCGCTTCAGGCGGAGACGCGTGACCTGCGCTGGCGCGCCGTCACGCTCGCCGCCGAGAGCCCGGCGTTCGGTCCCGCCACCGTGGCCTTCGTGCGGGAAACCTGCAACGGGGAGGCGTTGACGCTGGCCGCCATGGCCTCGGAGCACCGGCGAGCCTATCGGACATGGCAGCGACGCGTTCAGGAGATCGCCGATCTGATCTGTGCTCAACCGAATGGTGATCGCTCGCGATCCGTGACCGCGCCGGACCTGGACGGATGCCGAATGTCCGGGGCTGGCCTGATGTGAGAATGGCGTAGGAAAGGAGAGACGACGATGCAGATAGTGTTGAACGACGAGCGATGGGAACTCTCCGATGAAACGACTCTGCTCGAGGCGCTCGCGCAGGTGAGCGATCGGGCGAGGGCTCGACAGCATCTCGTCGTCACGTTGGAAGTTGGCGGACGTCCTGTCACCGACCGAGACCTCCAACCGGAGTTTCTCTCCCAAACCGGTCGGCTGGTCGATGTCGTCCGGGCCACCTCGCAGCACGTAGCCGAGATCACTGCCGCTACCCGAGGGATCGTCGAGGCCTATGGACGGCAACTGAAGCAGGAGGGCGCGGCGCTGGCCGCGGCGCTCCGGCGAGGGGAGATGGCGGTTGCAGGCCTCGACGGATGGCTCGGCCGACTGGCCGACTATGTGGAAGCCGCTGAACAGGATCGCAGATGCACCGGCATGGAAGAGTCGGATTCGTTGGTGCCGTGGATCGCCGAAGTGTTGGAAACCCGCGCGCGACAAGATCACGTTCGCATGGTCGATCTCCTGGAGTATGAATTGCTGCCGAGACTGCCGGGCGGGAACCCGCCGGCGCCATGACCCGCTGTGACCCGTTGGTGTTCGTTGCTGCGCCCGGCGCCCTCCCGGACCGACCAGGGACTCAAGTCCCGCAGGGGCCCGCCGATAACGAGGGCACAGAACACGGCGACATGAGACGGCTGGGATGCGCGCAACCTCGCCCGTCGGCATGGCCGCCGGGTCATGAGCACGGACGCTGATGACTCGCCCTTGTTGACCTGTGCGTGACGAGTAGGAGGAAGGTTCCATGTCACTTGTCGTGAATACCAACATCGCGTCCTTGGCCGCCCAGCGGAACTTGACGAGCAGCACCAATTCGCTGACTCGGTCGGTCGAGCGGCTGTCTTCGGGCTTGCGGATCACCCGGGCGGCTGACGACGCCGCCGGTCTCGGCGTATCGGAAACGTTGCGGGCGAGCATCCGCAGCATCAACCAGGCCAGACGAAACGCCAGCGACGGCATCAGCTTGACGCAGATCGCCGACGGCGCCGCGCAGGAAATTGGAAACCTGCTGGCCCGGATGCGCGAATTGGCCACGCAATCCGGCAGCGGCACGGTGGGCACGACCGAGCGCTCGTATCTGGATCAGGAATTCGTTGCGCTGCGTTCGGAGATCGACCGGATCGCCAGCGTGACCGAATTCAACGGCCAGGCCCTCTTGAGCGGGGCGACCAACAGTTTCAGCGTGTTTATCGGGTTTAAGAGCGGCGCCAGCAACGTCCTCTCGGTCGATCTGAACGACCTGGACCTCAATGCGCTGGGATTGAGCAGCGTCAATATTTCCTCCGCCAACAACGCCCAGAGTTCGTTGGCCAACATCGACAGCGCCATCAGCGCCGTCGCCACCGCCCGTGCGGAATACGGGTCCATTCAAAACCGGTTCGAGGCCACGATCGCCAACCTGGCGGTGACCAGCGAGAACTATTCGGCCGCCGAGTCCCGCATCCGGGATGCGGATGTGGCGTATGAAACGGCGATCTTCACGCGGAACCAGATTCTCGTGCAGTCCGGCGTTGCGATTCTGGCGCAGGCCAACGCGCTGCCGCAGGCGGCGCTGGCTCTCCTCAGCAGGTAACAGGGCGACTCGCCCCATCCTTCCTCCCCCGGTGAACCGGGGGAGGAACGGGTAGGGGGAGCTGCTCAAGGAGGTGCCCATGATTCCGGAGATGACCAACTCAAGCGCGCCCATGACGGCCGGCGGAACGGGAGAGACCGGGCAGGCTCGGCCTCGCATCCCACCCGCTCACACTCGTCGTTCGGAGCGTCATGAAATGGACGGCGTGGGCCAGGACGAACCGATCCGGACGGCTCGATCGAGCGCGGACCAGACGCCCTCGTCCAACGATTCTCGCCTTCGTTATGAAGTCGATCAGGATCTTCATCGATTGGTCGTCAAGGTGCTGAACGGAGAGTCCGGCGATCTGGTCCGCCAGATTCCGCCGGAGGAAGTGCTTCGCGTCGCAAAATTCTTGCAGGACAATCCCGGACGGCTCGTTGACGAGCGCATCTGATTCGACGGAGCAGGAGACCCAGGATGGCGACGGTCAGTTTCGGAGGTCTGGGCAACGGCATCGACTTCGGCCAGGTCGTGACCGAATTGGTGAAAATCCAACGCTTGCCGATCGATCGGCTGAACGAAAAGAAAACGGCATTACAATCCAAACTGACGGATCTCGGGTCGCTCGGCACCAAGCTGCTGGCGGTCCAGGGCGCCGCGGATGCCTTGCGGCTGGCAAGCTCGTTTGATCGTACGAGCGCGACCGTCAGCGATGAGGACGTGCTGTCGGTGTCCTCCTCCTCCACGGCGGTTCAGGGCAGCTATCAGGTGCAGGTCACGCAGCTTGCCACCGCGCATCAACTCACGAACAAGGCGGCCAAAGCGGTGGCGAGTCCCGCGGCGGACATCGTCGCCGGGACGTCGGCCGCGGTGTCGTTCCGTGTGGGGACCGGCTCGGAGCAGACGGTGACCTTGGGGGAAACCGGCACGCTGGAGGACTTGCGCGCGGCCATCAACGACCTGGGCGCCGGCGTGACCGCGTCCATCGTGAGTTCCGGGACGGAACAGGCGCCCGCCTATCGGCTGGTGCTGACGGGAACCAGTACGGGAGCCGCCAATACCATTTCGATTACGGCTGACGGCACCGCGTTGGATCTGGCAAACACGTCCGGCACGGGAGGCGCCGACACGCTCCAAACGGCCCAGGACTCGGTGCTCGTCATCGGCAATCCTGCGCAGACCCAATTGACCATCCAGCGAAGCGGGAACACCGTCACGGATGTCATACCGGGTGTGACGCTCAACCTCAAAAAAGTCACGGCCGGATCGGACTCGGTCAACGTGTCCGTCAGCCTCGATACGGCGACCGTGAAGGACAACATCAAGAAGCTGGTCACCGCCTACAACGACGTGGTGAAATTCATTCATGAACGGGCGACCTTCGATCCGACGACCTCGAAGGCGGGCATATTAACGGGAGAATCGGCGGTCCGGACTACTCTGTCCACCCTGCGACAGGCCATCTCCGGCGAAGTGCCGGGTCTGTCCGCCTATACCAGCGTCGGCCAGGTCGGGTTCAAGACGGAGCGGGACGGCACGCTCACGCTTGATGAGGCCAAGCTGGATCACGCGCTCAGCGCCGACTACGCCGCGGCGCGCGCCCTGTTTATTCGTCAGGCCTCGGTTGCCGGAGTGGCGCAGCGCGTCACGGAAGCCGTGGACCGGTTGGACGAATTGGAAACGGGCGTCGTGTCCTCCCGCAAGAACAGCCTGACTCAAGAAATCGAGAAAATGGCCGACAGTATCCAGCGGAAGGAAGACGAACTGGCGGCGTACGAAGCCCGCCTGAGACTCCAATATGCGGGGCTGGATCGATTGCTTCGCCAACTCCAGTCTCAAGCCGACTTCTTGCGCACACGAATCTCCTGATCGCAAAGAGGTGCAATGCGAACGGCGGTCCAGCAGTACCAGCAAACCAGCGTGATGACGTCGTCCGGCGTCCAAGTGGTCGTGGTCCTGTACGACGGAGCGATCCAGGCCATGCTGCTCGCGCAGGAAAGCATCCGGGGAAATCGTCAGGCCGACAAGGCCCGATTTCTGCGGCGGGCCGTCAACATCGTGACCGAACTGTCCGACGTGCTCGACATGCAGCAGGGCGGAGACATCGCGGTGTCCTTGCGGCGTCTATACGACTACATCTTGGCGGAACTGCTTCACGTCAATCTTCATCATCAGGCCTATCGTCTTGATGGTCCGGTCCGCTGTCTGACCACCCTGCGCGAAGCCTGGCAGAAACTCGCCGAAAGCGGCGCGGCCATCCATGCCCGAACCGAATGAATCTCTGACATCAGAGGCGTGGACAGACGGGATCGGCCGTCTCACGGTCGAGGCGCTGGAG
>DATIBM010000325.1:0-14084 GCA_035457545.1 Nitrospiraceae bacterium | reverse complement strand
TGAGGAACTCTACGGAGTGGATATTCTTCGGGTCCAGGAAATCAAGGGCTACACGGCGGTCACCCGCATCCCAAACACCCCCGGCTATATCAAGGGAGTCCTGAACCTCCGGGGCACCATCGTGCCGATCGTCGATCTGCGCAGCAAGTTCAACATGGAAGAAACGAAGTACACGATGTTCACGGTCATCGTGGTGGTGGTGGTGCGGGAGAAGGTGGTCGGGTTGATCGTGGACGCCGTGTCCGACGTGTTGAACATCGGCGCGCAGGACATCCAGGAGCCGCCCGCGTTCGGCCAGAAGATCGACATCGGTTTCTTGAGCGGGATCGGCAAGGCGGGAGACAAGCTCGTCGCGATTCTGGACATCGACCGCCTCTTGGCCGACACGGAACTGCCCGCCTGAGAGCGGAGCGGCTCGGCCCGAGCGGCGTGTGCATCCGAATCGTGCTCGTTTCCAACACATGCTTTGTGCGCGGTTCCAAAGTTCTATACGACCTACTTATTGCAGGAGGAGATGATGACAAACTGGTGGGAGTCACGAAGCCTGACTACAAAGATCCTGATCGGAACCGTCTCGACGGTGCTCATCGTGTTGAGCTGTCTGGCCTATTGGATCGGCGATCAGATGCGAAGCAGCGTACGTGACCGGCTGCAGGAGCGCAGTCTGGTCATTCAGAAGCAGATTGAGGTGACCCGCGCGTACATCGCAGGCCAGTACATCGCCAAGATCAAAAACGCCGGCGACGGCAAGATCAAGATCTCACAGGACCATGCCGCTCCGGATACGGTTCCCCTGCCCGCCACCGCCACCCGGGAGATGTCGGAGGAATTGAGCAAAGACGGATTCTATTCGGCCCGCGTGATCAGCCGCACCCCCTTGAATCCGGCCAACAGTCCGCAAGGATCATTCGAAGAAGAGGCGATCAAGGCGCTGGAGGCGGGCGAGAAGGAAGTGACCCGCGTTGAACCGGTCGACGGGATCATGATGTTCCGCCGTCTGACGCCGGACATCATCAAGAGCGAGGCCTGCATCAGTTGCCACGCCGGGAAGAAGATGGGCGAGATGGTGGGGGCGATTTCCATTCAAATCCCCATGACCAAGGCCCTTGCCCAGATCGATCACAGCGTGAATATCCTGTATACGGCGTCGGGCATTTCCGCCGTCATCCTCGCCGGCGTGCTCTTCGTCCTGTTGCGCAGCCAGGTCCTGGTTCCCATCCAACGCCTCAGTTCGGTCGTGGAACAGCTCACCAAAGGCAACTACGGCGCCCGCGTCACCGTGACCAATCGGGACGAGATCGGCGAAACCGGCCGCGCCTTCAACCAGATGGCCGAACAACTGCACAGCTCTCTGGAAGAGCAGAAGAAGGCGATGGCCGAGGTCAAGGGCATCACCAATGCGGTCAACAAGGCCCAAGCCGCCGTCGAGTTCAATCTGGACGGCACGATCCTCACCGCCAACGACAATTTCCTCGCCGCCCTCGGCTACCAACTGGCCGAAATCCAGGGCCAGCATCACCGCCTCTTCTGCGAGCCCGCCTACGCCGCATCAGGCGATTACCAAGCCTTCTGGGCCAAACTCGCCAGGGGCGAGTTCGAGGTCGGCACCTATCGTTTCCTCGGCAAGGGCGGCAAGGAAGTCTGGCTCCAGGCTTCTTATAACCCGATCCTGGACGCCAATGGCAAAGCCTATAAGGTCGTCAACTTCGCCTCCGACATCACCGCGCAGAAGAAGGCGCAACTGGAGCAAGAGCACCTGGTTACAGAAGCGCAGACGGTCTTGGGCGCCCTGGCCCAGGGTGATCTCACCCAGCACATGGCCGGGGCCTATCAGGGCGAATTGGAAAAATTGAAAGTCAGCGTCAATACCGCCATCACCACTCTCCTGACCACTCTCACCACGGTTCGGGCGGCGGCCGAGAGCGTCAGCACCGGCGCCGAGCAGATCACCCGCGGCAACGAGGACCTCTCCCAGCGGACGGCCGAGCAGGCCAGCGCGCTGGAGGAAACCTCCGCCTCCATGGAACAAATGACCTCGACGGTGAAGCAGAACGCGGACAACGCCAAGCAGGCCAACCAGTTGGCCATCGCCGCCCGCGACATCGCCGACAAGGGCGGGGCCATCACGACCCGCGCCGTCAGCGCCATGGAGGAGATCAACAAGAGCAGCAAGAAGATCGCCGACATTATCACGGTGATCGACGAGATCGCCTTCCAGACCAACCTGCTCGCCTTGAACGCCGCGGTAGAGGCGGCCCGGGCCGGGGAACACGGCCGTGGGTTTGCCGTCGTGGCGGCGGAGGTGCGGAATCTCGCGCAGCGCTCGGCCACCGCGGCAAAGGAGATCAAGGGGTTGATCAATGAGTCAATCCAGCGGGTCACCGACGGCAGCGAGCTGGTCAATCAATCGGGCAAGACGCTCGATGAGATCGTGGGCTCGGTCAAGCGGGTGACGGACATCATCGCCGAGATCGCCGCAGCCTCTCAAGAGCAGGCCCAAGGGATCGATCAGGTCACGAAGGCCGTCAGTCAGATGGACGAGACCACGCAACAGAACGCCGCGCTGGTGGAGGAGACGACCAGCGCCAGTCAGTCGATGAAGGAACAGGCCCAGGAGCTGATGCGGCAGGTCAGCGGGTTCAAGATCCAGGGGACGGACAGCGGGCGAAGCCCGGTGGCCGGCCCTGTCCCGCGCCCCGCAACAAAACCGACCGTGGTCAAGCCGAAAGCGGCCGCCCCGAAGCCCGAGCCTGCTTCGGCCGCCGTGGGCGCCGGCAACGGCCATGATCGCCGCCGCAAGGACGACGACTTTGAAGAGTTCTAGGGAATAGTGAGAAGTAAAGAGTGAGGAGTGAACAGGGAGGAGGGGCGGCCTTCACAGACGCCCTCCTCCCACATTGAAGACCCGGAGCGGCCTGCTTGGCGTAGCTGATGCTCGTATGGCTTCCCACCTCAACGCGAACAGACGCCCTGCCCTATGGAATACAATCTGAGCGATCGGGAGTATGCGCAGTTTCGAGCGTTGATTTACGGCAAGAGCGGCATCGCCCTCGGCGACAACAAGAAGTCCCTGGTCATTTCCCGCCTCTCCAAACGGCTTCGCGATCTGGGCATGCCCGGCTTTCAGGCCTACTACGAACTAGTCGCGCAGGACCCCGAGGGGGAAGAATTCACGCGGATGCTCGACCTGATTTCCACGAACAAGACAGACTTCTTCCGGGAACCCAAACATTTCGAGTTTCTACGCGAGCATATTCTGCCCGAGCAACGCCAGTCCCGAAGTCTGCGCGCGTGGTCCTCGGCCTGCTCGACCGGCGAGGAGCCCTATTCGATCGCCATGACCCTCTACGACGCGGTGGAAGACCCGGGCCAATGGGACTTCCGCATCCTCGCCTCGGACCTTTCCACGCGGGTCTTGGCCAAGGCGGCCTCCGGCATCTACGACCGGGAGCGGATCCGGGATCTTGATGCCGAGATGCTGCGCCGGCATTTTCTCCAAGGACGAGGGGCGCATGAAGGCTGCGTCAAGATCAAGCCGCATCTCGGACGGATGATCTCGTTCCGGCGGCTTAATCTCATGGACGCCGCCTTTCCCATTAGGAGCCCGCTGGACGTGATCTTCTGCCGCAACGTGATGATCTACTTCGACCGGCCGACCCAGGAAACCCTGATCGCCAAATTTCACCGGTATCTGCGTCCGGGCGGCTACCTCTTCATCGGCCATTCCGAGAGCCTGCAATGGATCCGCCATTCCTTTCTCTCCCTGGCACCCACCATTTATCGAAAGGCGGACTGACGCGATGCCGGCACCAGACCAGACTGCATTCGCCCACATCCGGCGCATGCGCGATCCTCGGTTTTCGGAAGAGATCGCGGCCATCCTGCCGGGAGAATTCTTCGTCACCCGGGAGCCCATGATCATCTACACCGTGCTTGGCTCCTGCGTCTCGGCCTGCATACGCGATCCGATCGCCGGCGTGGGCGGGATGAACCATTTCATGCTGCCGGCTCCGAAGGGAGACAGCCGCACCGACTCCTGGGGCGAATCCACGCGCTATGGCTCCTACGCCATGGAGCGGGTGATCAACGAGATTCTGAAGCTGGGAGGCGTCAAGCATCGTCTCGAAATCAAGCTGTTCGGCGGCGGGAAGATCTATGACGGGGCCATGGACGTCGGAGCCAACAACGCGCGCTGGGTCCTCGATTTCATGAAACGGGAGGGCTTCGTGCCGGCCAAGGCGGACCTCGGCGACGTGCACCCCCGCAAGGTGTACTTCTTCGCCCAGACCGGCCGGGTGCTGGTCAAGAAGATCGAGCGGGTCAAGAACGACACGATCTTCGCGCGCGAGGCGGAATATCAACAGCGCCTGCAACGCGAGGCGGAGGCGAGCGACGTCACGCTGTTTTGATGTCTGCTTGGACGCTCGATATGGAAGGGAAGGGATATGGGGAAGATTCGCACGTTGATCGTCGATGATTCGGCCCTGATCCGGCAGATCCTCACCGAACTCCTCTCCCGCGACCAGGAGATCGAAGTCATCGGCACCGCGCAGGATCCGTTCGTCGCGCGCGAGAAGATCAAGGCCATGAACCCCGACGTCATCACCCTCGACGTCGAGATGCCACGCATGGACGGCCTGACGTTTCTGGAAAAGCTGATGGCCGCGCGCCCGATGCCGGTGGTCATGGTGAGTTCGTTGACGGAGACCGGTTGCCAGACCACATTACGCGCGCTCGAGCTCGGCGCGGTCGATTTCGTGACCAAACCCAAGATCGACGTGCGCGAAGGCATGACCGACCTGGCCAGGGACCTCATCGGGAAGATCAAGGCGGCGGCCTGTGCCAACGTGAAACGCACCGCTTTGACAGTCAAGGGCGGAGAGCCGTCTCCCACTCCCCAGGCCGCGCGTCTCGCGTCTTCGGGCGCCATGATCAAGACCACCGATACGATCATCGCCGTCGGAGCTTCGACCGGCGGCACCGAAGCGCTGAAGGAAGTCCTCGAAGCCCTGCCGCCGAACACGCCGCCGATCATCATGACCCAACATATGCCGGAAAAGTTCACCAAAACCTTTGCCGACCGGTTGAACCAACTCTGTCGTATTTCCGTCAAGGAAGCCGAGGATGGCGACAGCGTGCTTCCCGGCCACGCGCTCCTGGCGCCCGGCAACTATCACATGGTCCTGGTGCGAAGCGGCGCCCGCTATAGCGTGAGGCTGACGCAGGACGAACCGGTAAACCGGCACCGCCCGTCCGTGGACGTGATGTTCGATTCCGTCGCCCGCACGGCCGGCGCCAACAGCGTAGGAGTCATCCTCACAGGCATGGGGAACGACGGAGCCAAAGGCCTCCTAGCCATGAAACAGGCCGGGGCAAACACGATCGCCCAGGACGAAGCCACCTGCGTGGTGTTCGGGATGCCCAAGGAAGCGATTAAACTGGGCGGCGTGGATCAGATACTCCCGCTTCCGCAGATCGCCCATGCGGTGATCGATCGGGTCAGCACAAAAAAATAGCAGGATGTTGAACGTCCTGTTCAGCGCGTCGTCTGGCTCGACAGAGCGGAGGCGGCCGGCGCTGCCGCGGCGTTGACAATCTGCTCGGTGAGCTTGGCGGCCTTGTCCGGTCTCACCTGGGCGAGGATCGCGCCTGCCGTCTTGCTCTTCACGGTCCGCAGCACCTGCACCGCCATCGGGGCCGGCATCTTCTCGATTCTGGCCGCCGCCTCTTCGGCCGGCATGCCCTCATACATCTTGGCGACCACGTCCAGCTTGGCCTGCATCTCGGCCGCCTGCTGCCCGCGGGTCCTCTTGTCCCGCTCGTCATTCGCCTGTTGAGCCTGGCGCTGCTTCTCCTCGAAGGCTTGGACCGAGGCTTCGTAGCGGGCCAAGAGGTCGTCGAGATCGCTCTTGAGATCCTCAAGCCGTTCGATTTCTGCCCGTAGCGATTCCTCCCGGCGGTCGAGATGGCGCTTCCGCTGGTCCAAGAGGTTGAGCACCTCGCGAGGCACGTCAACGGCCGGCCCCTGCACGCGCAGATCCTGCGGCTCACGCTCTTTCGTCCCTTCGCGCCCCCTCCCCAGCTCCCTGTCGTCCGACCCTCTTGTGGACGGCAACTCACTGGCTGATTCTGGGACCGTCTCCGATTGGCCGGCAGAGACCGAATCGATGTTCTGGACCGAAACCGCGAGCCACGGAACGCTCGCGGTCAAGAGGGACGAGAGGATCATTGGAAGGACATCCCGGCGGACCGGACTGGCCTGGATCAGCGCTCCGCCTAGGAGCCTGTTCGGCATTCCCGTTCGCCGCAGCAGAATGCGTAATGTCGGACAGGCTCTTAGATCGCGCATCACGAGGAGTCCCTCGCCCACCGTTGAGCCGCCAGGTCGTCGAGCATTCGTTGCTCGAGGCGTCGCTGCATCTGCTGCTTCCGGTCGGCCGCCCTTGTCATCATCAACTGGATCTTCTTACGATCGCGGACCGCCTCCATCAGCTCCGCCTGTTTCTTTGTTCGTCGCTCCATCGCTGCGGCAACCGCCAGATCGACGTTCGTCACGGTCATCTGGATGGCGTTCCATTCGCCCAACCAGCCATGCGCCAGTCCCGCCTCGACCCCCCGTCGGGCTTCCGTCACGAGCCGGTCCGCGTCGTCATCCGCGATCCGTTGCCACTGCGCGCGGACCTCGTTGACCTTCTGCACGGCCCGGTCGAGTTCCGTCAACTCCATCCGCAGAGCTTCCTCGATCTGCACCCGATACCGGTACAGCCGCGCCCAGCTCATCCCACCTGCCCCGCCAATTTGATCAGCGCTTCGACGGAGGCGGGAAAGCTGGCGCGCTCCTCCTTCTCCTGTTTCAGATAGGCCTGGATCGCCTCGATCATGCCGACGGCGCGGTCCAGCTTCGGATTGACGCCCGGCTTATAGGCCCCCACGGTGATTAGGTCTTCGGCCCGCTGATAGGTGGCCATCAACTCGACGACGGCGCGGGCCGCCGCGTCATGCGCCGGGGTGATGATCCCGTGCATGACCCGGCTCGTGCTCTGGAGAATATCAATGGCCGGATAGTGGTTCCGCGAGGCCAGATCGCGGGACAACACGATATGACCGTCGAGGATCGAGCGGGCGGAATCGGCAATCGGATCGTTGAGGTCATCCCCTTCGACCAGGATCGTATAGAGGCCGGTCAGGGTTCCACTGCCCTCGCAGGTCCCGACGCGCTCCAGCAGTCTCGGCAGCAGGGAGAACACGGAGGGCGTGTAGCCTTTGCTCGTCGGCGGCTCCCCGATCGCCAGGCCGACCTCGCGCTGCCCTTGCGCGAACCGCGTGAGGGAATCCATGAGCAACAGCACGTGCCGCCCCTGATCCCGGAAGTATTCGGCGATGGCGGTCGCCAGGAACGCGCCGCGAATCCGCACGAGCGGCGGCTGGTCGGAGGTGGCGGCGACGACCACGGTGCGCTGCATCCCGCCGGGCCGAAGATCGCGTTCGAGAAACTCCTTCACCTCGCGGCCCCGCTCGCCGATCAGCGCGATCACGCTGACGTCCGCCACCACGTTGCGGCTCAACATCCCCAACAGAATGCTCTTGCCCACGCCGGCGCCGGCGAAGATGCCGATCTTCTGCCCCAGGCCACAGGTCAAGAGGCCGTTGATGGCCCGCACTCCAAGGTCGAGCGGCTGGGTGATGCGCCGGCGATGAAGCGGATTGAGCGGCGATTGATAGAGCGGATATTCGCCTTCCGCCTCGATCGGCCCCTTTTCATCAAGCGGCTGGCCCAGCCCGTCCAACACGCGCCCGAGCAGTTTGGGCCCGACCGGGACGGACGCCTGCCGCCCTTTGGTCATCAGGCGGCTGGCCGGACCGATGCCACGCATGTCGCCCAACGGCATGAGCATGATGCGATCGCCGCGGAATCCGACCACTTCGGCCGTGAGCGGCGCCGTGCCGTCCTCGCGCGTGACCTCGCACAACTCCCCGATGGTCGTGGCGGTGCCGTATCCTTCGAGGACAATCCCGGTCGCCTGGGCGATCCGCCCGTGCACGGTCAAGGGGTCAAGCCCTTCAAGCATGTCGAGCCGCTTCACAAACCCTGGCCTTTCCTTAAGACCTCTGCGATCCTGGCCAACTGCCCGTCGAGCGTCGCATCGACACAATGCGTCGGCGTCTGGACCAGGCAGCCGCCCGGCGCCACAGCCGGATCGGCCTCCAACCGGACGGTCACGGGCCCGTCGCAGACGGCGGCCAACCGATCGTGCACAACTTCCAGCGTGGGCAGATCGCGGGGATGCGCAAGAATCCGGATGAGCGGGCTCTCCCGCACCCGCAGCACAGCCTGCTTGGCCTGTTCCACAATCAGGTCGCGCTTCTCCTCGGCGCAGGCATGCACCACCTTGCGGGCGATCTCGAAGGCCAACTGGGCCGCTTCCGACTCGATCCGGCTTGGCAGGTCCGCGCAGGCCTGGGCCAACCGCCGGACCGCCTCGACCAGATGCTGTTCCTGCTGTTTGGCCAACGCGATCTGCTCGTCGGCTCGGCGCAGCCCTTCCGCCAAGCCGCGCTCGTATTCCTGTGCGCGCGTTGAGGCGGCGCGATGTGATCCCGTCTGGACGGTTTCTCGCCGCTCGTCCAAATCCGCCAGGCGAAAGGCGTTCACCTGCAGTCCCTGCATTTTGCAGACAGTCTGCTTCAAGACCCGGTTCTCCTGGCGAAGCCGTTGCACTTCAAGCACGCGCCGAATCGCCATCAGCACATCGTTCGGCTTGAACGGCTTGGTGAGCATGTCAGCCGCGCCCACCTTCATCGCCTTCACCGCCAACTCGACCGTGCCGTGCCCGGTAATCATGATCGCGACCGCCTTGGGGTCCTTGAGAGTCGCCTGTTCGAGCAGCGAGAGCCCGTCCATATCGGGCAACTGGTAGTCCACGAGGAGGACGGAGGCCGGGTGGTCGGCGATGGCCCGAAGGCCGGCCTGTCCGGTTTCGGCCGATCTGACGGCGAACCCGTTCTGCGCCAGCAGGCGGGTCAGGAGCGCTCGCACACTATCCTCATCTTCAATGACGAGGACCTGTGTCGGCCCGCTACTCCAAGGGAGGGGTTCCTCCCGGGGAGCCGGCTCGCCGCCGGTCCCGAACGACTGGAAGGAATCATGGCGCCCTGATGAAGCCGTCACCATCCGCTCGCCTGCGCGATGTCCGTCACTTGTTGTGTCATGGGGCGTTACACCATCGCTTCGGCGCCCGCGCCGCCGACGACGATCTTGCCCTCCTCTTCCAATCGGCGGACCGTCTGGAGGATTTTCTGTTGCGCCCGCTCAATGTCCGTCAACTTCGCCGGCCCCTTCGCCTCCATATCCTCTCTCAGGCCTTCAGCCGCCCGGCTCGACATGTTCTTGAAGATTTTGTCCTTGACCGGATTATTCGCGGCCCTGAGCGCGAGGGTCAGCTCTTCCTTCCCCACCTCTTTCAACAATTCTTGAATCCCGCGATCGTCGATCTTGACCAAGTCATCGAACACGAACATCAACGACCGAATCGTATCGGCCAACGCCGCATCCCGTTCGGCCAGCTTGGCCATGATGGTCCCGCCGTTGCTCTTGTCCAACCGGTTCAGGATGTCCGCCGTGACCTTCGTGCCGCCGATGCTCATGGATTGCGGGCGGGACCGGTCTTGCAGCACCTCTTCCAACACCTCGCTCAGGTGCTGCAACGTGTCCGGCTGGACTTCGTCCATCGTGGCCAATCGATGCAGGGTGTCGCTCCGCAGCCCCTCCGGCAGCAGCGCGATCACCTGGCTCGCATGTTCCGGGTCCAGGTGGGCCAAGACCACCGCGATGGTCTGCGGATGCTCGACCCGCAACAGATTGGCCACCGCCTTGGCGTCCATCCACTTCAAGGTGTCGATGCCCGGATAGGTTTCCGTGGTCAGCGAGCGCATCAGTTGCGTCGCCTTGCCGCTGCCGAGGGCCTTATCGAGCACGGTTTTCACGTATTTCCTGCCTTCGACCCCGATTTCGCCGCCGGAGGCCGCTGATTTGAATTCCTGTATCACCTCGATCTCCTGTTCCTTGGAAATCGACGACAGGGCGGCGAGGTGGGCCCCGAGCTTGCGGATTTCTGTTGGCGACAAGTGTTTCATCACCGCCGCGGCGGCGTCCTCGCCGATGGTCAACAGCAGAATCGCGGCCTTTTGCTCGCCCGTGAGCCGATTCGTCATGGGGCATCCTTACGCGTTATTGTTGAGCCACTGTTTGACGACCAACGCGGTCGATTCGGGATTGTTCTTGGCCATGTCCAGAATCTGGACATGGTTGGACGGCCCGAGGAGCCCTTCGACGCGAGCCTGACCGACGGCCGTCGGCGAGAAGGCCGCCCCCGTTTCTCCGGCTGCGCCGGCCGCCTGGCCCGTCCTGCCGCCTGTGTCGGACGGAGCGGTCAGCACGGCGATCAGCGGCCGGACCACGAAGAACAGGATCAGCAGGAACAACACCGTGCCGACTCCGTAGCGGATATATTGTGCCCATGACACCGGGCTGGAGGAGGCCTCGATGCTGGCGCCCCCGTCCTCCTCCTGGCCGAATCCGAACTGCGCGTTCACCACCTGCACCTCGTCGCCGCGTTCCGCGTTGTACCCCATTGCTTTCTTCACGATCTCCTCAATCTGCTTCATCTCCTCTTCGGTGCGCGGGCTGTATTTTCTTGGAGTCTCCCCTTCGGCCGCAGCCTGACCGGCATCGCCCTTGACGATTTCATAGCGGCCGTCCACGAGCACGGCGGCGGACAGCTTCTTGACGGTGCCGATCGGCTCCACGATCTTCGAGACCGTCCGGCTGATCTCATAGTTGACCGTTTCGTTCTTGTTCTGGCTCGTGTTCGTGCTGGTCTGGGCCGGTTCCGCATCCTTGCCGGGCGGCACATTCGAAGCCACCCCGGGGACGCCGCCCGACAGGCCGCTCGTGCCCGCCGACTTCTCCTGGGATCGCTGTTCGCTTCGCACGACCTGGCCGTTGGGGTCGTACCGCTCCTCCGTCGTTTCGACCTGGCGGAAGTTCAACAGGCTGGAGACGCGGACCACCGCCTTGTTCGCTCCAACGATATGCTCCAACATGGTTTGAATCCGGCCTTCGATGTCCTTTTCAAGCGTCCGCTGATACTCCAGTTGCGAATCCGTCAGCCGGGCCCCCTCGTCCTGCGAGGATCCGGACAACAACCGTCCATGCCCGTCGACGATCGTGACGTCCTGAGGTTGGAGCCCCTCCACACTGCTCGCCACCAAATGCACGATCCCCTGGATCTGCGCCTTGCCCAGCGACTGCCCGCCACGCAGGCTCAGCACCACGGACGCGCGGGACCGTTCTTGATTCGCGTTGAACAAGCGCCGCTCGGGAATCGAGAGGTGGACGCGCGCCCGCTCGACCTCCGGCATCTGGGCGATCGTGCGGGCCAGTTCCCCCTGCAAGGCCCGTCGGTAATTCACCTTCTGCACAAACTCCGACACGCCCAACGACGTCCGATCGAAGATCTCGAATCCGAATCCGCCGCCATGAGGCAGGCCCTGCCCGGCCAATCGGAGGCGGAGGTCATGGACCTGCGCGCTGGGCACCAGGATGGACGTGCCTCCCGCGCCGAGTTCGTAGGGCACCTTCATTTCTTTGAGCCGATCCACGATCGAACCGGCGTCATCGGCGGCAAGGTTCGTGAACAGCACCTGCATGTCCGGTTGTTGGGTCCAAAGGGCGACCGCGGCGAGGCCGGCGATGGCCGCCGCCAGGGCGACCATGACGGCGAACCGCTGCGTAAGGGGAAGCGTGGCGAACTTCGCAAGCATAGATCAGGCGACTGCGAAGGGTTAAATCTGCATCCGATTGATTTCTTCGTAGGCGGCCACCAATTTGTTGCGGACCTGCATCATCAACTGGAACGAGGCATCGGCCTTCTGCAAGGCGACCATCGTTTGATGGACATTCTCGGTCTGGCCCGTCATCAAGGCGTCGACCGCGCGGCCGGCTTCCAGTTGCACGTCGTTCACCTGGCTGATCGCCGATTTCAGCGAATCCAGAAACTGGCTGCCTCCCCGGCTTGCCGGTCCCGACGGCGTGGCCGCCTCTTGGAGATTCGACGGCGAGATACCTTGAATAATAGTCGGATCCATCGTGTCCTCTCCCTCCCGCTATCGCCCGATATCCAGCGCCCGGCTCCACATGGCGCGCGTCGCGTTGATCGCCTGCACGTTCGCCTCGTAGGCCCGGGACGCCCCGATCATGTTGACCATCTCTTCCATGACGTTTACGTTCGGCATGATGACGTAGCCCTTCTCGTTCGCGTCAGGATGCTTGGGATCGTAGATCGATTGCCCGGGCTTATAGTCCTCGATGACGCGCGCGACCCTCACGCCTTGGGGATCGCCGCCCTGTCCGCCGGCGAACGCCCGATTCAGCGCCCGCTGGAACGGAGGCGCGACCGGCGTCGCCTGGAACACGACATCCCGCCGGCGGTAGGGGCCGCCGTTCGCCGACCTGGTCGACTGGGCGTTGGCGAGATTGCTCGCGATGACGTTGATGCGCCGGCGCTGCGCGTCGAGCGCCGAGACCGAAGGAGCAAGACTTTCCGAAATGTCCATGACTCAGCCTCCATACCAACCTTCGGTTGAACCGGCGGCTCTTCGGGCGAAGCCCCTCTTCATTGCCGCCGCCGGAGAAGCACCACCAGTGATTTCTTTCGTCTCTCTCTCCATACCAACCTTCGGTTGAACCGGCTGCCCCTCAAATTGCTCTTGGCAGCCGGAGACAACACCGCCAGGATTCTCCTCTCAAACTCATACCAACCTTCGGTTGAACCGGCGGCTCTTCGGGCGAAGCCCCTCTATACCAAGCTACGCTAGATCCGCTGGCTCTTTATCGTCTTTTCGTAACTTCGCCAGCGGAGAAGAACCTTAACCGAGTCTTCCTTCCGGCATTCATAGGCCGCCGGAGAAACACCACCAGCGATTCTCTTCCTAATCTCCTGTTCGCGTGGTTCGTGGTCAGATCGTTCTCCGCACGCGCGATCCTAGCGTCCTTCCCGGATGGCCCCGAGCAGTTGCCGCAACCGCGCGCCCATGATCGTGGCGGCGGTGTTGTACTGCATCGCATTGTCGGACAGCTTGGCCATCTCGATTTCCAAATTGACCGTGTTGGCATCGAGCGGCAGATCGCCTTCGCCGGTTTCCACCACCCGGCCGGCCGCGCCGGCGATCGCATCGCCGCGGACACCGAGGTGCCGCCGGTGGGTGGCAACCAAGGAGACGCCCGGCCGGCCTTGGGCCGCCGACGTGAGGGCATCCTGAAACCGCATGTCTTTCGACCGATAGCCCGGCGTTTCCTCGTTCGCGATATTGGAGACGATGACCTGATGCCGGGCCGCCCGCAAATCCAAGGTCCGCTCGATCAACCGCATGGTCTTGTCGAAAATGGTCATGCTCGTCCCTGTTCATCCCCATCGGCCGTAGCAAGGGCCGTTCCTCTGATGATCCTCGGACCCGGCGCCTGATCCCCAGTAAGGCGCCACTGTTCACCGGTTCAACCGGCCTGTAAGGGCCACCTCCCTTCTCCCCGGCAGGCCTTGCCGCAGAGGGAACATTTTTCCTATCGGCCGCCAATTCTTCTATTCCCGCAGGACTCCCCCGGTCTCCCGATACTCCCGCAGCTTGTTGCGCAGGGTCCTGACACTGATCCCCAACTGCTTGGCGGCCTTGGTCCGGTTGTGATTCATTTGGGCCAGCGTGCCGACGATCAATTCCCGTTCCATGTCGCGAAGGGATCCGGCGGGCGCGATCTCCATCCGGCTGACCGGATGAACAGCCGTCGCCAGAGCTTGGATGGGCGGTGAATTCGGCTCCGCCGGAATGTGCATGGGCTCGATCACTCGATCGACCGCCAGCAGCACGGCCCGTTCGACCACGTTCTCCAGCTCGCGGATATTGCCTTTCCACGTCCGCTTGACCAGTTCCTGTTCCGCCGCCTCGGACCACAACGGAGCGGGCACGCCGTTCCTCGCCGCGGCCAGTTGCACGAAGTGCCGGGCCAGCAAGGGAATGTCGGCGCGCCGTTC
>DATIBM010000324.1:0-3121 GCA_035457545.1 Nitrospiraceae bacterium | reverse complement strand
CCACTGACGCCAGAGGGTCCACCTGCGGCCGAGGGGACGTGCGATCGATCGCGCCGTCGGGATCGATCCGCACCAGGCCACGCAGCGCGTTCGGACCGCCGGGATTCGGTTGTGACAGGTCCAGGAAGCTGCCCCGGGCGAATAGATCCCCGCTGCCGTCTTCGGCCGGAACCATGAGGTCAATGCGCGCGTCCGTCCAGATAAAGGCGGCTGTGTTAAACCCCGCGTCGAGTGTCCCGTCCGCATTGAGTCGCAGCAGATACCGAGAATCCCAGCTGCTGGGGGCATGGCGTTCGTAGGTTCCGATGTACACATCGCCGCTGCCGTCTCTTGCGGGGACGACCCGGTAGACCGAATAAGGCGCCTGATCGGTGAAGGTGGTATCCAGGCTGCCATTCCGGTTGAGGCGCATGACCTGACCCACAGGGGTGCCGTTGAACCGGCCTCCCGCCGCCACGTAAATCCGGCCGTCGCCCAAGGGAGCCAGGCTCCGGACGACCGCACGAAACTCCGGATCGGGTGAAAAGGCGTCGGACTCGATAGTGATCGTTCCCATGGCAAACACCGAATCGATGGTGCCATCGGCATGAAGCCTCCACAGGCGGCCGGTCCCGGTAGAAAAGGAGAGACCCCGCTCGATCAGCGAGTCGGCCACATACAAATCGCCGCTGCCATCGGCGGCCAAGGCGATGACGGACACCGGATGGTCGATGGAGGCCGGCAGCACAAAGCCGCCATGGAGGCTGCCGTCCGGCCGCAGCCGGACGACCCCGGGGACTGATTGTTCGCCGTAGGCGGTGAAATCGCCCCGCACATAGACGTCGCCACCACTACCCGGAATCCCCAGAACTTGCCGGACCGGCCCGTTGAAGGCCGGCGCTTGGGTGACCGGCTCGGGATTGTTGCCTGCGCCACTGCCTGGGGTATTGCCGAGGGCGCCGCCGGAAGGCACCTCTCCCCCGGCCCCACAGCCTGGCAGCCCCGGCATCACAATCGAGAGAAGTAAGCACACGAGGTGGGTGGCCCTCATCGCTTGTATCATTTGCCATCCTTTTTGAAGTGAATAGTTAGGGTGGCCCGAACCAAGCGGTACTATAGAGAGTCGATGGGACAAACTGTCCTGGTGTGACCCCTAGTGAAGAGGCAGAAGCACTCTAGAATGACCGGGAAAGGCCAGGGTGTGACGAGGGGAAGAATCGGGGAATTACGACCGGGCGCGAATGCGCCCTTCATAGGCCCGGAGCAGGTCCGAAATGGAGAGCACGCCGATGATGGTCCGGTCGGCCGTGACGGCCAGATGACGGATCTTTTCCTGCTTCATCAAGGTCATGGCTTCATCGAGCGACTCGGTTTCTTCGATACTGACCACGGGTTTGCTCATGCAGGCCATCACGGTGGTCGTGTTCGGGTCCAATCCCTTGGCAACGGCTTTGCGGCTGAGATCCGAATCCGTCACGATGCCGATATACCGGGACCCGTCGTCGACCAGGAGCGATCCGACTTTATACTTCTGCAACAGCCGGCCAGCCTCTTTGATGGTGGCCGCGCGATGGATACTCCGCACATCGTGCGACATGTACTCTTCCACGGTGGGGCGAACGGCGCCGTTGCCCTGGCGGGACCGCTGCAGCCGACGGCGCAATTCCAGATCCGCGAGACAACTCTCCAGGACCTGCCGGCGCTGCTGCAGGCTCACTCGTTCCATATCCTGTGCCCCGTTTTCCTGCGCCTCTTCCGCCAACATCGCCGACTCGCCGTTCTTGGCATACATATAGGCTTCGAGTTCGTCCGAGGCCGCACCGAACACCAGGCCGATGAGATCCTCAGCCACCTCGTCAAAATCCCCCAGCGATCCATTGGTTCGCTTGCGGGAGAGAAACGCCTCGAACCGGGCCAACTGCTGTGTAAAGCGCTCGACGTACCGATCCAGAATATCGCCCCGCATAAGCCCGGTCCTGACGCGTTTGCCCATGATGCCCTCCTCCTCAACTGCGCCTAAGGATAGCGCAGGCCCGCCTCAGGCTCAAGGACTCTCTATCCCGGCGCATTCGCCGAATCGAGTTTACCGGCGGCGACTTTCTTCAGGCCGCCCCGGACGCGATGCATTTTGTCTCGGGTATGGTAGGGCAGGAGCCCTTCCAGCACTGACGGGAGCTTGTCGCAGGGCACGTCCTCCATGATCTTGATGGCCGGCTTGGGATCGATGCCCGATCGTCCCCCGACGAAAATGTCGACCGCTTCGACGACTTGTCCGTTGACTTTGACTTTCTTGCCCAGCAGCCCGACGTCCGCCACCAGGTGATTGCCGCAACCGGCGGGACAACCGGACCAATGCATCGTGATCGGCTTCAGCGTGCTGCCTAGACGGGTTTCCAAGGCCTTGGCCGTCTCCACGGCCCGGCCCTTCGTTTCAATCACGGCCAGGTTACAGTAGTCGTTTCCCACACAGCTCACCAGCCCCTTGTACAACGCCGACGGATTATAGGTCATGCGCTTGAGCAGCGGCTCTTCGGCCAGTTCACCGACTTTGCGGTCGCTCACATTGGGAATGAGCACCGCTTGGTTGGCGCCGAGGCGCACATCGCCGTTCCCGTACTTTTCCGCGAGGGCGGCGATATGGGTCAGGTCCGCGGCCGTGATACGGCCGACCAGAATCTTGAGCCCCGCATAGTTCATGCCGCGTTGGCGTTGCCGGAAGATCCCGATGTGGTCATGCTCGCCCGGTTTCCTGGCATCGCTGCCCGCTGCGGCCAACCGCTTGCCGACCCGCGCTTCCACGGCCGCGCGGAACTTGGCCTCGCCCCATTCCTCGATGAGGAACGCCAGCCGGGCTTGCGTCCGGTTGTCCCGGGGCCCATGATCCCGGTAGATCGTCATGATGGCGCGGCAGACGTCCAGCGCTTCCGCCGGATTGACGAACACATCCAACGGCGTGGCGATGCGATACCCGCCGGATCCCAGCTTGCCGCCGACCAGGATATTGAATCCCAGGCAGCGATCGTGCCCGAGATCGTAATAGGCCGGCACCAGGGCGATGTCCTGCGTCTCCATGTGCAGGCAATTATTCGGGCATCCCGTCACCGCCACGTTGAGTTTGCGCGGCAGGTTGGTATAGGCCGGG
>DATIBM010000323.1:0-11459 GCA_035457545.1 Nitrospiraceae bacterium | reverse complement strand
CGGAGCCTACCCGCTTTCGTCGCAGGATCTCGCGTCGAATTTGAAGGTGTTGGGCGTCGAGTCGGTCTCGGCGACCAGCGATGCTCCGCTCGACTCCGCCACCGCTCTCAGCCGGTAAGCAAGATCTCACTGCCCTGTGATCGAAGCCGCTACCAGGTGGTCTTGGGGCTGGATTCATCCAATCCGATTCTGTTAAGACGGACCTCGCCATGAGGCTTCCATTCCGATTCCCTTTCGTCACGAGATGGGTAGGCTTCCTGGCATTAGTCATGCTGATCCTGCCGGCCTGCGCGAAGCAGGGCCCACCGCCTATTACCGTATCGCAAGATGCACTGCATGGGGTCTGGATTACCTTCGATCCCGAGTCAGGACCAGGCTACGATCACCCTGCCAGGATCGAGCCTGAGCGGATGCAGGCCATTCTCGAAGGGCTTTGGGTCAAACACCGGGATGTCGTAGGAGGCTTTGGACTCTTTGCAGGCGAGGGAATGCGGGCCTTTGATCAAGCAGACGCATGGTTCCTTGCGCCCATCCTCAAGCATGCACTCGAAAAGGCTTCGCCAAAAGATCTGATTACGTTTTATCTGGCAGGGCGAGCCGGCGCAAATGGTAGTCCCATTACATCCGGTGGCTTGTTCGTTCGAAACGGACGCATACATGTCATTTTGGCGAATTGCCAGACCTCGCCCTATGCCATTCAGTATGAAAACACCTATGCTTTCGATGCGCGCGAAGACCCGCTGCTCCCGATCGCCTCAAAGAAGTTCACGATCGGCTTCAGCCCTGACACAGCGGTCATTCCCAATAAGCAGCTCCGTGGAACGGTAGAATTTCGCGGCTACCTGGATGAAAGCAAATTGGTCATACTCGACCTTGCCAAGGTACCGGTCTCACCGATAAAACCGGCCACATCAACCCGTTAAGCCTGCCTCATCGGCGAGCGCGTGCGTTGATAAAAAGGGGAGGTGAGCTGTGGATCCGCCTCCTATGCGACGGCTCCACGCCTGGGCGTCCGCCGGAGGGGAAGGAGTGTGGAGGACGTGGCGGCTAGCGACGGGCTCCGAAGCGCTGCGCTCTGGAGGCAGGATCGGCAAGCTGAGTATTGACGTGCACCACTCCGTCATTCAAGCGGGCATAGGGATACTGGTCTGTGATCTCTGGAAGCGCATCGGCATCCGCCTGCTTCGTAATAATCGACAGGGCGGGCACAATAGCGGCCGTTCGGAATCTTGACCCCAATGATCTTGGCGCCCGGCTCGATCACAACCCGGTTGCCAATCTCGGTTCGGAATATCAACGATTGCATGCCGATGAACACGTCATTCCCGACCTTCGCCGGTCCGTGGACCTATGACTGGTGGGCCATGGACACTCGGCGGCCCACATAAACCGAGTACCGCCGCCCATTGACCTCCACTTCGTTTTCAACGAGTTCTTGTCCGCTTTCAAAGGTTTCCAGGCCATGAAGCACGACGGCGTCCTGCACGTTGCTGTCGTCGCCGATGTAGATGTTTTGTCCTTCATCCACCCGCACTGACGCGCAGGGCGCCACGTACACCCGCTCGCCCAGGGTGACGGATCCTGTCACCGCAGCGAGCGGATGAACTGTGGCGGTCGCGGCAATGATCGGCAGGGACACTTCCGGATTGAAGCTGGTCTTGACGTTGGGCCTAAGCCATCCGCCCAATAACACTGCCAGGGACACAAGGTTTAGGATCAGGCCGACCTTGAACAGGAGCATTCGGTGCATGACGTTCTTCTCTTAGGATCTTGGCTCAGACAGTGGCTCGTTAATTCCAGAACCAGACGACCTGAAAACGGAGCAGGTTGCCGTACGCGTCGATCTGCTTGCCAGGAATGCAATTGGCGGCAGAGGTACAGGCCCCAACGTTGTTCTGGGTCGTAAAGACGTTCAAACGCTGGGTGAAGGTATAGGCGACCGTGATCTCCCATTGGGGATCCGGTTGCCAGGCTATGCCGGTCTCCAATTCGTGCATACGGTCGTCCGGCGCGCCGGCTTGGAACTTCAACCCGCCGTAATATTCCTGGTAGCGCGTGTAAAAATTGGCCAACCCTGTATCGGAATACTTCCATTGATAGTGCCCCTGGACGTATCCGCCCCGGAGGCTGCTTTCGCGCACGATCCCGTCCCCTCCTCGTTTCGGACCACGGCCGACCACATACTCGGCAATAAACCCCCAGGGTTGCGGCGGATAGTAGACATAAAAGTTGAGCCGTTCATCCACAATATTGCGGGCGCTTGTATTCCCGCTTTCGTTGAGGGAGAAGAGTGTATTGCCGGGTGCGGCGGTTCCATAGTTCACGTTGAACATACCCCGGTTGGCGTTCATGCCGACTTCCATCAACCGGCCGCCCGGAAGCTCAAACGGCCAGGCCAAGCGGACGCTCACGCGTTTGTCGTCGTTCCGTTCCTGGTTATTGAGCCCCTGCGCATTATCCACCATGACCGTGAACACCCCGTAGTCACCCGGCCCGTACATATAATCCAACATCTGCTTGAACCGTTGCTGGGCGATCTTCGGGGTCCACATGAACGAGACGCCCAGGTCTCGTTCGCTCGGCGCGCAACTGTTGGTCGCATCCGCGCGGTCGATGGCCATGCGGACCCGGCTGGCCTGCCAGTTATCCCAGGAGCAGGGGACTCGGTGGAGTCCAGCCCGGATGCGATATTCCTTGGCCTTGTCGAAGTAGTAATCGCCGTAGGCATCCCGGAGCGAGACCGCATGCGTGTTCCCGCTGATGTTGGAGGCCAAGTCCGGTTGTAGAAAGAAGGCGACATGGTCCGACACCTGTCCGGTGACTACCCATCGGATACGACGATAGAAGAACCCCGGCTGGGCGCCGTCGTTCTTTCCTCCGACCGAGGCATCGTGGTAGCTGCGAACTTGCCCGTTGTTCTCGAAGTTGTATCGCAGCATGCCGTAGCCGAACATGTTGATCCGTTCGAACCAGCGCGCGCTTCCCGTAAACTCGGCCGCGACTGACCGTTCGCTCGCCCGGCGCTCTTCCTCCGCCTTGATTCGTACCCAATCGTCGACCGTGATCAACCCCTTTTCCAACATGACATCTTCCAGGGAACTGGCCTCCAGCCCTTCTGCACCCCGTCGGACCATGCCTCCCGGCGCCGGGACATTGACGTCCGGGGTGATCACCGGTCCCTGTGCCTGTGAAGGTGGCGGCGAATCGGTCGCATCGGCATTGCCCGAGATAATCACGAGTGCGAGCGTGACGAGCAGAACGGGTAACCACGATCTTGACCAACATCGTGGACGTGGCAGGACGCTTTCCTCTGTGCTTGACCTTCGTTCACGCTCCACAATCGCCTCCTTGGTAGGTTGTCGTGAGCTTGAACATCATCCAGCAATCGACAAGTACTGTGCGGGGCAATGACTAGTACAGTTACGATGTCTACGCACGTATAATGCGCAGACATGTCGCGCAATTCATGACGATGTTAAATCGCTGTTAACTATAGAGCGGGCATGATCTCGGCAGGATTGTCGTGGTACGCGGACCGGGCAGGATGGGCTGGCCAATGCAGAATTAACCGGCCTGTAATGTTCGCCTTATCGTTCGGCAATGATCTGAACGTACGCTCACGGCGGTTTTCTTCAGAGGAGGACCTGCCATGACAAACGGGCCGTCAGCGATCCTGGCGATCACGAGCGACGAGACCGTTTCGCGAGCGCTCGACAAGTGCCTTTCCAGCAACGGGTATGTCTGTGTTTTGGCCCGCAGTCCCGATGAGGGGATCGTCCGGTTTCGCCAGGCTCCACCGGCCCTTGTTCTGGTCGATCGCCGGCAGCGATCCATGACAGGCTTGTTGCAAGCGGCCGCGAAGGACTGCATCCCGGTGGTGTCGCTCCAGCCGCCCGACCAACCCTGCGACGATGAGGACTGTGTCGAAGACCTTCAGTCAGGCGTCGATCAGGTGATCTGCACGGACAGTTACCGGGAAGTCGTGGCGCGGATCAGAGCCCTGCTGAGACGGGCCCGAGCTTCGTCAACCCGCAGCCAGCGTTTTGAGATCTGCGGCCTCTGTCTGGATGTGGAGCGACATGAGGTGAGCGTCAACGGGCGCGCGGTGGAGCTGACGCCGAAGGAGTTTCAGATCCTCTCTCAGTTGATGCAAAACCCTGCCCGGGTGTTTACACGGCAGGAACTGTTGAATCGGGTGTGGGGGGAAGATTGGGCGCTCGAAGAGCATACGTTGGACGTGCACATCTATTCGCTGCGCCAGAAGATTGAAACGGACGCCGCCAACCCGGCTTATGTCCTGACCGTACGAGGGGTAGGCTACAAGCTACAGTCGGATAGGATCTCGTGAGCGGCGGCGGTTCTGCTAGAACTCGTCGATCGAGACCGGATGCAACAGATCCCGCACCGACACCATCCCGACGATTCTTCCGCTTTGCGTCACCGCCAGGTGGCGGGTCTGGTTCTGCTGCATCAAATCCGCCGCCTCGGTGATCGGGCGCCGCTCGTCGATTCCGATGATCGGGCTGCTCATGATGTCCTCCACCGCAATGGAGGCCAACGGCCGCTCTTCCACAATGGCCTTTCTGATGATGTCCGGCTCCGTCACGATCCCGATCAATTGGCCCCTCGATCGCACCAGGACGCTCCCGATTCGCCGATGGCGCATGACCTTCGCCGCCTCGATCACCGATGTCCCTCGATCGACCGCCACCGGTTCCGCCGTCATGAGTTGTCCGACTCTGACCATCGTATTCTCCTCTGTTCGATGCATTGGTTCGCTTGTTTCCACGACACGACTCTCTTCCTGATCTGCCCCAGAACCGGCTCTATGCATACTCCTGCACAACCATCAACGGTTCGATGCTCCTTCCCGAACGTTTGACCCTCAAGAGTGGGTAGAGGAGTTTGCTCCGCATCCCCCGCAAGGTCTGAATCGCCAGGACGATCGGGGAGCAGGCGGCCAGCCCGAGTCCCAGGATGATGAATGTGTGGAAGGTGTCCGGCATCTCGCCTCCTTTCTTGGGGACGATACCAGAGGGTCGGCTCCAGGCCGGTTAACGGGTTGTCAGATTCTTGTAAATTTTCTGGAAGGCCAATGGTGCATGGGAACGGCGAGAGAAAGTAGCCCAAGCCCAGTATGAACGCGGTGTCGGGAGGGTCAGGAGGACAGCAGGCAGACTCTACTTGACCGTGAAGCGCACGCTGCGGTTCTTCTGCCAGCACTCGGGTGTGTGCTCGAAGCAGAGGGGGCGGTCTTTGCCGTAGGTCACAATCGATAAAATGGAGGGAGGAAACCCCAGATTTTCCAAGTAGCGTTTGACCGTCTTGGCGCGCCGCTCACCCAACACCATATTATAGGCCGCGGTCCCGATTTCATCCGCTCGGCCCTCCAACACGATGTGGGAGACGGTATCCTTGCTCAAGTTCTGAGCGTTGGTCTCGACGATCGCCACCGCATCCATCCGCAAGCCATAGCGGTCAAAATCAAAGGGCACATCGAGCAGGTAGGCTTTGGTCGGTTCAGACGGTTCGGGCGGGAGCGGCTCGGCTTCCCGCGCCTGCTCAAGCGGCACTTCCTTCAACGCCGGTTCGGCCACTTGCTCCGCCCGCATGGCGTCCTGCTCTGCAGCCGCTGGTTCAGCCGCTTTCTCCTGTCCGACTCCTGAGCCGGATCTGGTCGCACAGCCGCTCCCTATCACCATCGCCAACAGGCTGGAGAGCAACACCCACCGGTGCAGGCGCGCGGTCTTCATCGATCCTCCATACCAACCTTCGGTTGAACCGGCGCCTCTTCTTCGTTGTATCGCATATGACGGCGCCGGAGAGACACCTCCAGTGACTCTTCGCATTCCATACATAACAAGCTTCGCTTGAGCCACAGGCTCTTCATAACTTCTCAGGAATCTACCGCCCGGGGAGGAACACCTTTAGTGATTCTCCTCATACTCTTTGATACCCACCTTGGGTTGAACCGGCTGTCTTCAGATTGTTCTTGGCAGCCGGAGACACCTGCTCAAGGAACTTGTGTGGATCGCCCTTCGCCAGCAGTCACGTGGCGCCACGACGTTCGGCTCACGACCATTGAATTCTCCGGGCCGCTTCATAGATGGGGCGAACGTCCGAGATCAACGTCCTTCGAAGCGCACCGAAGGAGTCTTCCACGTAAGCCTCTGTGCGCATCCCGTTCAACACGGACGTCACACCGGGCGTGCTCATGACAACCAGCAGGGCCTTCTGTGAGAGTGGGACCTGAGCCATGGAAGGAGACAGGAACGAGGTCATGGCATTGTTGATGCGCTCGACCCGAAGACGGCTGCGTTCCGCCGCTTCGCTCTTGAGGCTCTTCAGCAAGCGCAGCAGCTCCGGCAGGTAACGATCCCTCCAGCCTTCCCATTGCTCGGCCAGCTCTCCGGTCAGGACTTGATTGAGCGCGCGCACGACCTGGTTCAAGTGGGGCGCGACCATCTGGTGCTCGACCTGCTCCCAATGTTCCAGCCCATCCAGATGTGGTCGAATCTTCGCCAATTCCTGCGACCAAGTAAAGTATTCTTTTGGATCCAACCCCTGTTCTGCATGGGGCACATGGGGAGCCAGTTCGCGTTGATAGGTCGCCTCCAGCGCGGCGACCCTGTCTCGTTGGGCCGGGAAGTCGATCGATTCCGTTTCAACCGACACCTCAGCCAACCGGACAATGCCGCCCTTGGATTCCGGTCGAGCCGGCATGGCGTTCAACGGCCGATTGGCCAGGACGGCGATACCCTTGGCGGTTGCATAGTCCAAGACCGTTTGTCCATTATTAAGCCCTGTATTAGGCAACAACACGGCCCCGGATTCGAATAGATTCAACGGACATTGCAAGACCTGAAAATGAGCCGAGGCCTGTCCCGCCTCGCGGGCCGCCGTTTCCGCGATTTCCAGCATGCGGGAGAGCGAGGTCGTCTCAGGGCTCTCGGCGGGCGCGATGACCGTATTGGAGGACACGCCATAATACCGGATGCGGCCCTGTCGGACCTGCTCCTCCAGGTACCGGAAGGCCTCGTCCAGGCGGCGGTCGAATTCGCGGCGCGTCTCGTCGAGCGGCCGCCCCTGATGTTGCGCGTCCAGGAGGAAATATTCCGGATTGTGAAGCAGACAGACATCGACGGTCGCAAGCCCCAAACGATCCAGGGAAGATGCCAACTGATCCGCCAGAAACTCCGGATGCAGGCAGTGCCAGATACCGTCGCCGTACTTCACCATTTCAGGATAGGGCCGTCCCATCCGCTCCCGCTCTTCCGCCTGTTTGAGATTGTGATCCTGGACATACCCGATCTTGGTGACGACGATGATCTCGTCGCGATTGATCTCGCCCTTGCGCTGAAGCTCGGCCAACGTGAGGCCGACCAGCCGCTCACTGTCGCCGTCTGCGTAGTTGGTCGAGGTATCGATCAGGTTACAGCCCTTTCGGAGCGCCAGCGCAAGCGCGGAACCGAACTCGGGATCGCTCGTATCGACCCGATAGCAGCCGAAGCCCAGCCGGCTGGTCGTGAGACCGGTGGAACCGAACGAGGTATAGGCGCTGCCGGAGAGGGACGGATCGGTACCGAGCATTCGGGCCGCATAGCCGGCCGTTCCTCCCGGAGTGGCATGGCCGACCTGCCTGCTGCCGGATAGGGAGCGGGAGGACTGTCGTCCCACAGGAGAAGCTGATCCGCCACTTAAGGCCGATTCGACCGAAGCAGGATCGGTCAGCGGCGCCTGGCAGGCAAAATTGCGACAGATATAGAGTGCCGCCTGTTGATCAATCATCGATTTACCGGACAACAGCGGATGCTTGAACGGTCCACGGGAGGGATCGCCATGGGCGATGATGCGATGGGGCAGATACGGCCGGTTCATTGCTGCGCGGAGCGCCTCGAAGCGCGCTTCTCCGGTGTGGCCCACCAGCGCCAGTTCGACCGGTCCTTCCAGTAAGAACTCGGCGACGATCAAGCTCTTCGCAAAGGCGCGAGGATAGCGAGCAATCGATCGGCCGTAGACACGAATGGCATTGGTCGCCAACTCCCGCCAATCGTCCCGGCTGTAATGAAAGGACAGCCGCGTCAGGACGGAGGCCGCCACGGCGTTGGCGCTGGGCGTGGCGCCGTCGGGCCCTTCCCGGCCGCGCCACAACAACGCTTCATGCTGTCGTCCGGTGGTATAGAACCCGCCCCGCTCCTCATCCCGAAAATCTTCCACGATCCGTTCAGCGAGACGGACGGCCGCCGTCAGGTACGACTCGGGCGCGCCGGCCTCGTAGAAATCGATCAAGCCCTCGGCCAAGCAGGCGTAATCTTCCAGGCAGGCTTCATGTTGCGGGCGCCCGAGCCGGTACGTGCGAAAGAGCCGTCCGTCCGGCTTGACCATGGTCCGTAGCAGAAAGTCCGAGGCCTTGACGGCGGCCGAGAGGTATCGCGCCTCGCCGAACACGCGGGCCCCCTCCGCCATCGCGCTGATCATGAGACCGTTCCAGGCCACGATGATCTTGTCGTCCAAGCAGGGAGGGACGCGCTTCTGTCTCGCCTCATAGACCAGCCGCCGCGTCCGGTCGAGGCTGGCCTCAAGCTCCCGGACCGTGATCCCGCATTCCCGCGCCACTTCCTCGATCGGCCTCGGCGTATGGGGGATATTCCTGATTCCCTGTGATTCGCCGTGCCCGGCCGGCTCCACCCAGTTCCCTGTTTCAGAGATGTCATAATAGGCGCAGAAGCGCGCGGCTTCCCTGTCGTCGCCGATGGCGTGGCGAATCTCCTCCGGCGTCCAGACAAAAAACTTGCCTTCGACTCCCTCGGAATCCGCATCCGTCGCCGAATAATACGCCCCCTCCGGTCCGGTCATCTCCCGCAGGATGTACTCCAAGGTCTCGGTCGCCACGCGGCGGTACCGACCCTCTTGCGACGTTTGATAGGCCTCCACATAGACCTTTGCCAGCAGCGCGTTGTCGTACAGCATTTTTTCGAAGTGCGGCACCAGCCACTGGGCATCGGTGGAGTACCGCGCGAAGCCTCCGCCGACGTGATCGTAGATCCCTCCCGCCGCCATGCCGTCCAGCGTGCGACAGACCATATCCAGGATCTTCCGGCTTCCTGTTCGATGGAATTGCCGCAGCAGAAACGACAGGCCGGTGGCCGGCGGAAACTTGGGTGCGCCGCCGAACCCCCCGTATCGCGCGTCGAATTCCTCCTCGTACTGGCGGACGGCGGCATCGAACTCCGCATCACCGATCGAGGCGGGGGCCGAGAGTTGGACCTCCTGCTTCAGGCGGCCGGTCATGTGGCCGGCCTGTTCCCGCAGACCCTGGCGGTCCTTCACCCAAAACTCGGCGATCTTTTTGAGCAACGTCCCGAAGCCCGGACGGCCCCACCGGTCGGTCGGAGGAAAGTAGGTCCCGGCAAAGAAGGGCTGTTGCTCCGGCGTCAGAAAGACGGTCATGGGCCAGCCGCCGTGGCCCTGATTCATCGCCACCGTCGCCTGCATGTAGATTTCATCAAGGTCCGGGCGTTCCTCGCGATCAACCTTGATACAGACGAAGTGCTCGTTCATGAGACGGGCGATCTCGTCATTCTCGAACGATTCCCGCTCCATGACATGGCACCAATGGCAGGAGGAGTACCCGACTGACAGCAGGATCGGCCGGTCGAGCTGCTTCGCCCGCTCCAGGGCTTCCGGTCCCCAGGGATACCAGTCCACCGGATTGTAGGCATGCTGCAGGAGATACGGGCTGGTCTCGTTGATGAGACGGTTGGAACGACGGGTTTCGGTTGTCTGTGTCATGACGGCAAGCTAGCACCGGCCGGAGAGCAGGGTCAACCGCTCGGCCAGGAAGAAGATGAATGCCGTCCGTCCGAGAAAGGTTCGACGCCGTGACGGGCTCCGTGCGCAAACGGCGGAATCTCTGTGCTATTCTCTCTGTCAGGCAGGAAGACAGGAGGGATGGAACCAGGATGGATATTGGGCCCTATTCCAATTACCGGCTGACCGTCCGGCTCGAATTGCGCAATCGTCCCGGCACCTTTGCGCAGGTCGCGGCCAGGCTGGCGGAGGAAGGCGCCAATCTGGGCTCGGTAGATATCGTCTCCGCCACCGCGGACCGGATCGTCCGCGACATCACCTTCGATGTGAGCAGCGAGGCGCACGGCGAGCACGTCCTCAAGCGGCTCGACGACATTCCGGACGTGCGGGTGCTGTCCGCCTCGGATCGGATTTTCCTGCTCCATCTCGGCGGCAAGATCAAGGTCCAGAGCAAGCTGCCGCTTTCCACCCGCAACATCCTCTCGATGGTCTATACGCCGGGCGTGGGCCGTGTCTCTCAGGCGATTGCGCGAGACCGTTCCAAGGTCTATGCCTTCACGACCAAACAGAACAGCGTCGCCATCGTCACCGACGGGTCTGCCGTGCTTGGGCTGGGCAATTTAGGGCCGGAGGCCGCGCTTCCGGTCATGGAAGGCAAGGCGATGCTGTTTCGGGAACTGGCCGGCATCGACGCCTGGCCGATCTGTCTCAACACGCAGGACCCGGACGAGATCGTGCGCACGGTGACGCACCTCGCGCCCGGATTCGGCGCCATCAATCTTGAGGACATCGGGGCTCCCCGTTGCTTCGACATCGAGCGCCGGCTGAAGGAGACGCTCGACATTCCGGTGATGCATGACGATCAGCACGGGACCGCGGTGGTGATTCTGGCGGCCTTGACCAATGCGCTGAAGCTCGTCAACAAGCGGCTGGACGAGGCGCGGGTGGTCGTCATCGGCCTTGGCGCGGCCGGGACCGCCTGTTGCCGGATGTTGCTGGCCGCGGGGGTCTCGCATTTGAAAGGCATCGAACCGGAAGGCATCGTGTTACAGGGCGATGGGGATCAATTGCGAGCCTGCCGTCACGATCTGCGCGCCGCGATCGATCGAAGCCGGCCGGCCGGCACGCTGCAAGACGCGCTCAAAGGCGCCGACGTGGTGATCGGCCTCTCGGTCGGCAATGTCTTGACTGCCGACGACCTGATGCTCATGGACAAGGACCGGATTGTGTTTGCCATGGCGAACCCGGACCCGGAGATCGCTCCGCTGACGGGAACGGCCAAGTCCCGCATTTTCGCGACGGGCCGGTCGGACCATCCGAATCAAATCAACAACGCCCTGGCCTTTCCCGGCATGTTTCGCGGGGCGCTCGATGCGCAGGCGCGCGAGATCAACGAATCCATGAAACTGGCGGCGGCGCAGGCGTTGGCGGAGATCATCCCGGCCACGGCCTTGAGCGACGACTACATTATCCCCAGCCTGTTCGACAAGCAGGTGGTGCCCAAGATCGCCCAGGCCGTGGCCGCCGCGGCGTGCGAGACCGGCGTCGCCCGCCGCCGAGACCGAGGCGGCGAGGGGCCTCTTGCCGACTGATCGCCCGCCGCCAGCTTCGTATTCCTGCGCAGCGGCGTGAAGCGGCAACCCTTCTCT